>JAABRU010000115.1 GCA_011390755.1 Desulfobacteraceae bacterium
GCAGAAAACGCAAAGAAAAAAATAAAAAAACCTCTGCGCCCTTTGCGCCTTTGCGGTTATTTATCACCGCAAAGACGCAGAGAACGCAAAGAAAAAAATAAAAAAACCTCTGCGCCCTTTGCGCCTTTGCGGTTATTTATCACCGCAAAGACGCAGAGAACACAAAGGAAAAAATAAAAAAAACCTCTGCGCCCTTTGCGCCTTTGCGGTTATTTATCACCGCAAAGACGCAGAGAACGCAAAGAAAAAAATAAAAAAACCTCTGCGCCCTTTGCGCCTTTGCGGTTATATATTTATTCACCGCAAAGACGCAGAGAACGCAAAGGAAAAAATAAAAACCTCTGCGCCCTTTGCGCCTTTGCGGTTATTTATCACCGCAAAGACGCAGAGAACGCAAAGGAAAAAATAAAAAAACCTCTGCGCCCTTTGCGCCTTTGCGGTTAATCCCTAAAATAATAATTATGAACACCTCCAAAATTAAAGCTTATGCTCCGAAAGCAAGGAATGATTTTATTCAGGCCGTTACCGAAAGAGCCAATTTATACGGGATATTTGATGATAAGAAGATTGAATCCTGTGAAATTAAGGGGGATGTGGCTCTGATTGCTGATCGTGTGTTTTCCAAAAAGGAAGGTGAACTGCGGGAAAAACTGGTGAGCCGGATCAGGCGGGAAGGGTTTCAGCAGGTAACGGAGGCCTATGCCTATACCTGGTTTAACCGTTTTGTGGCCCTGAGATATATGGAGATTCACGATTATCTGGGGCATGGTTTCCGGGTCTTGAGCAACCGGGGCGATTCTGATATTCCGGAAATTCTGGAGAATGCCGCGGATACGGATTTTGAGGGGCTGGAGAAAAATAAGGTGATTGAACTGCGCCTGGCCGGTAACAAAGATAATGAACTGTACCGACTGCTGCTTGTGGCCCAGTGCAATGCCCTGCATACAGCCATGCCCTTTTTGTTTGACAAAATTGACAGTGAAACAGAGCTTCTTCTGCCGGATAACCTGCTTCATTCCGATTCTCCCATCCGCAGACTGGTGAATGATATGGATGAAGAATCCTGGCAGGAAGTGGAAATCATTGGATGGATCTACCAGTTTTATATTTCCGAAAAAAAAGATCAGGTAATCGGAAAGGTGGTGAAAAGCGAGGATATCCCCGCAGCCACGCAGCTTTTTACGCCCAACTGGATTGTGAAATATATGGTGCAGAATACCCTGGGCAGGATGTGGCTGGCGACGTATCCGGATTCCGCTTTGCGGGAGAAGATGGAATATTATATTGAACCGGCAGAGCAGGAACCGGAAGTTCAGGCGGAACTGGAACGGATAACGCCCAAAGAGCTGAATCCCGAAGAAATCACCTTTTTAGACCCGGCCTGCGGTTCCGGGCATATTCTGGTGGAGGCCTATGGGGTTTTGAAAGAGATTTACCTGGAGCGGGGGTATAGAACAAAGGATATTCCAAAACTGATTCTGGAAAAGAATATCTTCGGACTGGATATCTGCGACCGGGCCGCACAGTTGGCCTGTTTTGCGGTGCTGATGAAGGCCAGGGAGGATGACCGGCGGATATTGGGCCGGGATGATCTGAAACTGAATGTCATGGCCATTCAGGAGAGTGATGCATCGGATCTGAAGGATATAGAGATATTTTTTCAGAATGATGGAGATGTCAGGGAAGGGCTGAAAGAACTTGTTGCACTGTTTGAAAATGCCAAAACTTTCGGTTCGTTGATAAGCGTGCCTGAGAATCTTGTTGGGAAAAAGGAGTTATTTGAAAAAGCCATTCAAAAGAATACGGATGAAATTTTCAGGTTTGGAAATGCTGACGGTGTAAAGGGATTGCTGAAGCAGGCCGAGATTTTGGGGAGGAAATATGATTGTGTGGTGACGAATCCGCCGTATATGGGCGGCAAGGGGATGAATCCGAAAATAAAAAATTATCTTAAAGACAACTATACTGATGTAAAATCTGACCTTTTTTCCGCATTTATTGTTCGTAATGCGTCACTTGCACATCCAAAAGGGCAACTTGGATTCATGACACCTTTTGTTTGGATGTTTATATCTTCTTATGAAAAGCTCCGAGATTTTATCATTACGAATAAAACAATCTCATCACTTATCCAGCTTGAATATTCAGGTTTTGACGGAGCAACAGTACCCATTTGCACTTTTACACTTGAAAATACACGTCAACCTGACTTCAAGGGAGGGTATGTTCGTCTGACTGATTTTAGGGGATCTGAAAATCAGGGTCCAAAAACACTTGAAGCGATAAAAAATCAAAATTGTGAATGGTTCTTCCGTGCCTCCGCCGCCGACTTCAAAAAGATTCCTAATACCCCAATTGCTTATTGGGTAAGTGAGATACAGAAAAATCTATTTACAGAAAAAGCATTAGAAAATTTTACAATTTTTAAAGAAGGGATAACAACAGCTAATAATGATTTATTTTTAAGACTTTGGCATGAGGTAGATATAACAAAAATTACTTTTAATGCCAAATCCTCAGATGAGAGCTTGCATTGGGTTCCTTACAATAAGGGAGGACCTTTTAGAAAATGGTATGGAAACCAATATTTTGTTGTTAATTGGCAACAAAATGGGAGCAAAATCAAAGATTATCCGGGATCTTCATTTAGGAATCCGTCTTTTCACTTTAGAAAGGGTGCCACTTTTTCTGCATTGAGTTCTTCCTCTTTATCTGCAAGATATTCTGGGTATGGATTTGCTTTTGATAGCAAAGCTGAACCTGTGCAGGCAAAATCTTATGATTGAACAAAAAATACAATATTATCATGCTGTTGAATCTTTAAAAGTTTCCAAATTTACAAATCTTTAACATATTGAAATTACAACATATCCAAAAATAATCATTTGGATAAATATAGACATAATATATTATTGTTTCAGGTAGTTAAAATGATTAAACCGCAAAATAGCTGCGCAAGTTCAGAGCAAAGGAACAATGTTTTTCTCTGACAATAAACTGCTAAATATAATTTGTTATTTAAATTCAAAAGTTTGCAATGGATTACTTTCTTTGGTTGCTCCAACGCTTGATTTTCGTTTCGGCACAATTCAAAAACTTCCTTTTTTAGAAACTGAGTTTAAAGGAATTGATCAACTGATTCAATTATCGAAATCAGATTGGGATTCCTACGAGAATTCTTGGAATTATGCTAACCTTTTGCTCTTACTACCAAAAAACCATATGTTAAATTTGAAAGAAAATTACACCAAACTCTGTTGCTATTGGCGTAATCAAGTACTTGAAATACAACGCCTCGAAGAAGAAAACAACCGCATCTTCATCGAAGCCTACGGCCTTCAGGACGAACTCACACCCGAAGTCCCCCTTTCCGAAATCACCCTGACCTGCAACCCCCACTACCGCTACGGAGGCAGCAAAACCGAAGAAGAACTCGAATCCTTACTCCAGACTGACACCATAAAAGAACTCATCTCCTATTCCATCGGCTGCATGATGGGCCGTTACAGCCTCGACCACCCCGGCCTGATCTACGCGCACAGCGGCAACACAGACTTTGACCCCTCCCAATACAAAACCTTCCCTGCCGATGAAGACGGTATCATCCCCATAATGGATCAGGAATGGTTCCCGGATGATGCCGCCACCCGCTTCATTGCATTTATAAAAACGGCCTGGACACCCGAAACCCTGGAGGAAAACCTGAAATTCGTGGCTGACAGCTTAAACCCCAAAACAAACGAATCCCCGGTGGAAACCATCCGGAGGTACATCAGCACCGGCTTTTTCAAAGACCACCTCAGAACCTACAAAAAACGTCCCATTTACTGGCTCTTTTCCAGCGGCAAACAAAGAGCCTTTGAATGCCTGGTCTATCTTCACAGATACAACGAATCCACCCTGTCAAGAATGCGAAGCGCATATGTAACACCGCTTCAGGGCCATTTCAGCACCAGAATCGAACTCCTGCAAAGTGAAAAGGACGCAGAAAAAACCGCATCGGCCCAGAGAAAGATTCAAAAGGAAATCGAACTGATAAAGAAAAAGCAGGAAGAACTCAGAAAATTTGACGACGAACTCCGCCATTACGCAGACATGAAAATAGCCCTTGACCTGGATGACGGGGTAAAAGTAAATTACGGCAGATTCGGCAGCCTGCTTGCAGAAAAGAAAGCGGTAACAGGGGAGAAATAAAATAAATATAACCGCAAAGACGCAAAGAACGCAGAGAAAAAACAAAAAAACCTTTGCGCCCTCTGCGCCTTTGCGGTGAATAAAATATAACCGCAAAGACGCAAAGAACGCAGAGAAAAAACAAAAAAAACTTTGCGCCCTCTGCGCCTTTGCGGTGAAAAAAATATAACCGCAAAGACGCAAAGAACGCAGAGAAAAAACAAAAAAAACTTTGCGCCCTCTGCGCCTTTGCGGTGAATAAAATATAACCGCAAAGACGCAAAGAACGCAGAGAAAAAACAAAAAAACCTTTGCGACCTCTGCGCCTTTGCGGTGAAAAAAATATAACCGCAAAGACGCAAAGGACGCAGAGAGGAATAAAACAGTAAAAAAGGAGAAGACCAGATGCAAACGCTAAGACAGGAAGCCATTGATGTTATTTTAAAAATGGAAGAACCGCTTGACATAGATGAAATCATGTACAGGCTCTATGTAATGGATAAAATCCGTAAAGGCAGAGAATCTGCAAAAAAAGGGGAACTGACATCCATCGCTGACCTGAAGAAAGAAATTGAAAAATGGTAAAAGGAGATTTCATATGATTACTGAAAATGAAAAACAAATCATTATCACATGGGCAAAAAAGTTCAATGTTCGGGAGTTGTTTGTTTTCGGGTCTTCCCTTAACAAAGGAGCGGATGCCAATGATATAGACCTTGCAGTCAGAGGAATTTCACCCAGGGATTTCTTTGATTTTCAGGGAAAGTTACTGAGATTTCTTTCCAAACCTGTTGATGTCGTCAACCTGGCAAACAAATCCGGATTTACTGAAGCCATCGAAAAAAATGGAGTCAAAATTTATGAACAATCTGCCTGAGGATATCCTGATTGAAAAAGAAAATATTGAAAAAACCCTTGAGGTGATGCGAGAAGCCCTTAGCCGCCGAAATAAAACCTATGTTGAACTGTCAGCCATTGGAGCAAGTCTGCATCAATGTTATTCAGGTATGGAAAAAATTATTAAGCGTATCTTAAAAGCCAGAAACATTTCAACACCTTCATCATCTTCTTCACATAAAGATCTGTTGAATATTTCAGTTCAACAAGGAATAATTTCAGATGAATTATTAAACAGACTTGATAAATTCAGGGGTTTTCGTCACTTTTTCGTACATGGATATGGAATATCTTTAAACAAGGAAGAACTGATGCCATTAACAGAAGAATTTCCAGAAGTCTGGGAACAGTTTGTAACTGAAATTAAAAACATCTTTTAGGAGCGTGGGAATGATCGCAAAAACCTTTGCGACCTCTGCGCCTTTGCGGTGAAAAAAATATAACCGCAAAGACGCAAAGAACGCAGAGAAAAAACAAAAAAAACTTTGCGCCCTCTGCGCCTTTGCGGTGAATAAAATATAACCGCAAAGACGCAAAGGACGCAGAGAAAAAACAAAAAAAACTTTGCGCCCTCTGCGCCTTTGCGGTGAAAATTTTCTAAATATATTAAAAAACATCCAACTACAATTATCTGGTAAAGCATAATATGAACATTACCCAATTACAGGAAACACTGAATACAGTCTTCACTGAAAAAAACAAACGCATCGTATTCTGGTATGACGGAGACAAAGATTTTGAAGATACCCTGTCTGAAATAAGACTGGAAGATGTCAGAATCGTCCGTTTGGATAAAACCGCAGCTTTGGCATTGAAAATGGAAATTGAATGCCAATTCCCCCATCAGAAATTCCTGCTCTATTCCCCAACTCAGGAACCTGCGCCGGAAGAGGACTGGCTGCTGGATATCCGTTTATACAGCTACACATTCCATGCGGACAAGGCATCCATTATCCTGAAGGAACTGAATCTCGATAATCAGAGCATCCGGCCTTTTTTGAAAAAACGAAATACTTTCTTTAACAAGAGGGACAGGTTCAACCGTCTGAAAAAATGGATCAAACCCGATGACAGGGAAGATGACATTGATCTCAGGATGCTTACCGTCCTGACACGCTCGGATCAGCCCGACCTTTTTTCCATATTGATGAAGCTGTTTGAGTCCTGTTGCGATGACAACGGGTTTGATGATTCCATGCCGTCAAAATACTGGTCAGATATTGACAGGCTGGGCCTGACTCCCTCATTCTGGAAGTTTACTGCCCAAACATTCGGATACATCAATGAAAAGGAGCCGAACCTGAATGATTTTCTGCTGAGAATATTTGTAACGGATTTTTCCAACCGGATAAAAACCGATCTCCCGCAGGCCCTGGAACACTTTTTAATAGACAGTCCTTCCCACCGGATGAACGCAAGTGTGTTTTTGTCCCAGTGGAGAAGCAATATAGACCAGTATAAAATTTTTAACCGCATATCGGCCCGTATCGCCCAAAAACTGAGGATACAGGATATCCTTATATCCTTTCCGGTAGAGGAACTCATTGAAGTAATGACCTTTGAAGCTGCGGAGCGAAGAATCATCAGCAGTATAAGGGACAGGATACTGTCAAATTCCAGTAATCATTATCCGCTCATGCAGGAGCTTATCAAAACAAGGCTGGATGGCTACTGGGCAAGAATCAACCTGCATGAATCAGGTGAATCAGGCCCAATAAATTTATACAGGACAGTTTATAATGCGTTAGAAACAGCCATAGAACTGTTCACTCTGAGAGACAGATATGACGGGGGATTCAGCTTTGCCAGTGCTGAAGCAATGTTTACAGCCTATACAGCCGAGTTGTTCAGATTCGATCAGCTCTATCGCAAATTTTACGAACTTTCAGATAAAGCGGAGATGGCGGGCTGGGATGTATTAAAAACACTTCGCCTGGCTGTGGAAGACTGCTACAGCGGCTGGTTCATGGATCAGATATCCTTACAATGGGGAGACTTTCTTGATGGCGATAAGGGGTTGCTGAACAAATGGAAACTTCCGTACATCTTAAACCAGTATGATTTTTTTGTCAGGAATATTGAACCCGCATTAAAGGAGTCAGGCAGAAACCGGCTTTTTGTGATTGTCAGTGATGCGTTTCGCTATGAGGCGGCCCGGGAACTGGAACAGATCATAAACGGGAAATACCGGATGAAAGCCCAACTTGAGCCAATGCTGGGTGTATTGCCAAGCTGCACTGCCCTGGGTATGGCTGCTCTGCTTCCCCATAAAAAACTCTCTTTTACAGAAAAATCGGGAAATGTCCTGGCGGATGACCAGTCGTCAAACTCATTGGATTACCGCAGTCAAATCCTTTCAAAATATGACGGTATCGCTATCAAAGCTGAAGACCTTACCGCAATGAACAAAGAACAGGGCCGTGAATTTATAAAACCTTATCGGGTGGTCTATATCTATCATGACCGGATAGATGCTGCGGGTGATAAAAAAGTTTCCGAAGACCAGGTTTTTACTGCGGTTCGTAAGGCAATTGACGATTTATCAGCCCTGGTAAACTTTGTCATCAACAACCTGAACGGCACAAATGTCTTTATTACAGCGGATCATGGTTTCGTATATCAGGACAGGGCACCAGCCCCGATGGATAAAAGTGTTTTGGATATCCCCGACAGGGATTTTATCAAAAGCCATAAGAGGTTTGTTCTGGGGCATGACCTGGAAGCATCGGATAATGCCTTCCGGGGGGATACAAAAACTGCTGCCAATACTGAAACCCATATGAAATTCTTACTCCCAAAGGGAACAAACAGATTCAATTTTATTGGCGGCGCAAAGTATTATCACGGCGGGGCGTTGCTGCAGGAGATTGTCATACCGTTATTGACTGTAACACAGATGAAGGGGAAACATCTTGTCAAATCTGAAATCAGCGATGTCGGTGTTTCCCTTATCGGATCTCCCAAAAAGATTGTTACCAACATCACCCGCTTTGAGTTCATACAGACAGATGCTGTATCCGAAAGGTATAAACCGAGAACCCTGAAAATATCCGTCCGTGACGGCAATGAACTCATAAGTGATGAAAAACTGCTCACATTTGACAGCGAATCATCTTCCATAGAGGATCGGAAAAAATCCGTCAGCCTGACACTAAAATCAGGACAGGGATTTGATAATAAAAAAGAATACTGTCTTGTACTGCGCAATGCCGATGATGAAACCGAGTATAATCGGCTGTCGCTTCTGATTGACATTGCTTTTGCCAGCGATTTTTAAAGGAAATGACCTATGGAAACGGAAAGCAGTACCGAAACCGGTATAGATGAGTTGCTGAATGCGCATTTTGCAGGTCGTGTGGTGCGTAAAGATCTGACAAAATTGTTAAAAGAAGGGGCCAATGTACCGGTTTACGTGCTGGAATACCTCTTGGGGATGTATTGTGCATCGGACGACGATGAAGTGATTCAGGAAGGTCTGAAGACCGTAAAAAGAATATTGGCAGAGAACTATGTCCGCCCTGATGAAAATGAAAAGGTGAAGTTCAGAATCAGGGATATTGGCAGCTATAAGATCATTGACAAGGTAAGTGTCAGACTGAATACAAAGAAAGACATATACGAAGCCGCACTTTCGAATCTTGGCGAAAAAGAAATTGAGATTTCCGCTAAGACGGTAAAAGATTATGAAAAACTGCTGGTGGGCGGGATCTGGTGCATTCTCAGTCTGAATTATATATATGATGAAGGCTCCAAAAACTCGCCGTTTCACATAACCGAATTAAAACCCATACAGATGCCCAACCTTGATCTTACCAGTGTTTTTGAGGGACGCAAAGCATTTACCGAAAGTCAGTGGGTGGATGTACTTCTTCGATCAACCGGACTCGAACCGGCTCATTTTGATGAAAGGGTGAAATGGCATCTTATTTCAAGACTGATACCTCTTGTTGAAAACAATTACAATATCTGTGAACTGGGCCCAAGAGGAACAGGCAAAAGCCATATTTATAAGGAAATCAGTCCTAACTCCATACTCGTTTCAGGAGGGCAGACAACCGTTGCCAACCTGTTTTATAACATGAGTACACGAAAAGTCGGACTGGTGGGGCTCTGGGATGTGGTTGCATTTGATGAAGTGGCAGGGATTAAGTTTAAAGATAAAGACGGTGTGCAGATCATGAAGGATTACATGGCCTCCGGTTCCTTTTCCAGAGGCCGGGACATGATTAACGCCAACTCGGCAATGGTCTTTGTGGGGAACATTAACCAGAGTGTTGAAATTCTGGTCAAGACCGCCCATCTTTTTGCTCCTTTCCCGGAAGAAATGACAGACTCAGCCTTTTTTGACCGGATGCATTGTTATATCCCCGGCTGGGAAATTCCCAAAATGCGGCCTGAATTTTTAACCAATCAGTATGGTCTGATCGTGGACTTCCTGGCTGAATTCCTTCGGGAGATGCGCAAAAGAAGTTTTGCCGATGCCATAGAGCCGTATTTTAAAATCGGCAACAACCTGAATCAGCGGGATGTAATTGCAGTAAGAAAAACAGTCTCCGGTTTATTAAAACTGCTTTACCCCCATGGGAATTTTGACAAAGATGCGGTGGAACGATGCCTGCGATATGCAATGGAATCCCGAAGACGTGTAAAAGAGCAGTTAAAAAAAATCGGCGGAATGGAGTTTTATGATGTGCATTTCAGTTATATAGATAACGAAACTTTTGAAGAGAAATTTGTCAGTGTCCCGGAGCATGGCGGCGGTTCTCTGATACCGGAAGAGCCGATGAATCCGGGCACTATGCATACGGTTGTTTCAGGCACAACCGGGCATTTGGGCCTGTACCGGCTGGAACTTCAGGTTGTCAGCGGAACCGGAAAATTATCCGTATCCGGTTCAGGAGCCAATCATAAAAGCAAAGAAGCCATCAAAATTGCCTTTGATTATTTCAAAGCCAATATTGCAAGAGTAAGCTCTTTGAGCAAAGTGGGAGATCATGATTACCACCTTCATATCGTTGAAATCCACAATACAGGGGCAGCAACGGCATTAACATTATGCAGTTTCATAGCATTCTGTTCCGGATTAATGGGAAAACCTGTTCAGAAGCAGATGGTGTGCCTTGGAGATATGAGCCTCGGAGGTAACATCATTCCCGTATCAAACCTGGGCGAAACCCTGCAGCTTGCATTTGATTCAGGAGCCAAAAGAATATTAATACCGGTCGGCAGTGTCGGGGATATTCCGACAATTCCGGGAGAGTTGTTTGCAAAGTTCCAGACCGGCTTTTATTCAGATCCTGTGGATGCAGTATTTAAGGCCCTGGGAGTGAAATAAACAAATATGACCCGTCTTTTCAGAATTACAGGATTCCTGAGACTCAGTACTTTTTCCTTCGGTTGTCAGTCTGCTTATTATGCCGCATGAGAAAAACCGGGGAAAGAGAAAAGACATCTGCTCCGGGATCAGGTTGATAACGGCCGCTTGTCCTCTGTCTGAAACATAATCAGTAGATCGAAAACTTTCCGGAGGAGTGCAGAAATTGTATTTCTGCACCGCTGAACATGGGTAAAACGGAGCGTTTTCTGCCGGGCATTCATGCAAAAATACAATTTTTGCACTCCGGGAACCATTCTGAAACCGGTCGGCGGAAAACTTTTCGATCTGCTGACATTGACTATAATCCAATCAGGGATGCAGAAAGACCCGGGGGCAGGGAACTGAAAACAGAAAAGAAATCCGGGTACTGACAACTTCGGAAATTGCACACTTCCTGGATGAAGCCGGAGACCAGAAATACAGAACCGTATTCATGCCGGCAATTATGAGCGGTGCAGGGCAGGGAGAGCTTTCGGGCCTGAAATGGTCAGATGCGGACTGGGAAAACAATCAGATTCACATCCGCAGAACCTTCAACAATCAGAAATGGTATGATACCAAATCCAAAACCTCAAACCGTAAAATTGATTTGGGACCGGCAGTGATGAAAGAATTGAAAGAATGGAAACTGGCAAGTCTTCCGAATGAAAGCAGTCTGGTATTTCCCAATAATGCAGGCAATCCTGTCAGTCATAATAATATGGTAAAACCTCATTTTAAACCGGCACTGAAAAAAGCCGGATTACCGCAGATCAGATTCCATGACCTCCGGCATACCTACTACTCCAGGTCAGAAGTCCGTACACACTTTTCCGGTCCGACTGATATCTTTATATCAGGGCATCCGGTGGTTATAATCTGTGTACGAACTTATGCCGTGGTGTACTACGCAGGCCTTCTGATAGAGCAGGGGGAAAATGTCAAATACATCCAAACACAGTTGGGACATTTCACCCCGACCGTTACCCTGAACGCATATGCACACCTCATGAAACCGGCAAATCAGGAACCGGCCCGCAGACTGGAAAATACCGTTTTTGAAGAAAGTGGTAGCAAAATGCTGGCAGAAAACAAAAAAGGGTTACGGCAAAAACCGTAACCCCTTGCTTTTTATGGTGCGCCCGGCAGGATTCGAACCTGCGACCTACGGATTCGTAGTCCGGCACTCTATCCAGCTGAGCTACGGGCGCTCTGTATTTACAAAAGGGGTGTATAGCACAGGAAAATGCTGTTGTCAATCAAAGGTTTTCTCTGTGGGAAAAAAATAGGACAGGGGGATAATGATGATTTTAACTATTTGAATTATATATATTTCACCATTATTCTGTCCGCTTCTTCATGCGAGAGTTTCAGGCGGCTTCCGTCATTTTTTACAATATTCCAGATTTCTCCCGTCTGTCCGCGGGATTCCATGTGTATTTCTTCCCCGTTTCCGAGACCGGAAATACCGGCTTTTTCTACAATGCCCCGGTTTCCGCTGCGCAGGTAACTGAGCGGAATAATCTGTCCGGGTACTGCGGCCTTCTGATCGGGGGGGATGGTTTTGCCCCGGGGATCGTTTACCGGATGCCCCAGCAGATCGTCAATATAGCGGATGGCGGCTTCATCATTCATGTGTTCCAGCTCATGGGCACGGTCGTGGATTTCTCCGACCGGGGTTCCCACATGGCGGAGATAGGTTTCCCACAGACGGTGTGCGCGCAGGATGCGGTCGGCTTCTTTCTGTCCGCTTTCTGTGAGGGAAATATCACCTTCGCTTCTGCGCAGAAATCCCTTTTGGATGAGATTCCGGATGGCAGTTCCCACTTTTTTATGTTCTGATAAATCCCTGCGGATCTCTTCTTCTGCTGCTTTTTCTCTGCGTGCAAGAAGTCCCAGAATATCTTCTGTCAGCTGCTGGGGAACCATGCGGTGCAGCTGCAGCCAGCGGGCCATAAGTCCGTAGCGGGGGGCTGCGGTGAGTACGATAAGAAACTGCAGGGTGGAGAAAAGCATAATAGCCCCTCCGCCAGCGGAATCCAGCCACACGCACAGATACAGCCCGCCGACAACACTGCTCACACCGAAGAAGGCCGCCAGACCCATCATCCGATCCAGACGGTCGCTGAGCAGATAGGCCGTGGCCGCAGGAGTTATCAGCAGTCCCACCACCAGGATAACCCCGACCATACTGACTGCACTGACCACGACCAGGGAAACGCAGGTGGTCAGGGTATAATCTATGAGCAGCACCGGCATTCCGATGGAGGCGGCCATAACGGGATCAAAACTGCTGATCTGGAAATGGCGGAAAAAGAGAATGATAACCGACAGCACCAGGGCCGAGGTAATACCCGATGTCCAGAGATCTGTATCCGTGACACCCAGCACATCCCCCATGATAAAATGCATGAGATCAATATGAATATAATTGCGGAAAACCGAGACAAGAACCACACCGCCCGCAAACACCCCTGTGTACATAATTCCGATGGCCGTATCTTCTTTAATACGGGACATGCGGGAGACAAAAGCGATCAGCGCTACTGTCAGCACCGCCGCAATGAGGGAACCTATGAGCATGGCCGGTGCATATGCCTCGATACCGAACAGCACTTTCATAAACAGATAGCCCCCGGCCACCCCGGCAATCATGGCATGGGAAAGGGCATCTCCCAGAAAGGACATGCGACGCAGAATGACCAGACAGCCCACGACACCGCAGACAATAGCCACCATACTGCCGCCCATCAGGGCTTTTTGAAAATAGCTTTCCTGCAGGGGGGACAGGAAAATATCTGTGAGAGGATTCATTATAAGAGTCCTTTGCATTCTAATGAAAAGGGGTTGGGGCTCGGGGGGCAGGGGACAGAAAGTCTGCGGAATCCTTTGGATGATTTTCTTCCGGGGACCTGTTCCGAATCCTTTTTTGAAAGTTTATATCCAATGCCGTTTCCTTAAGACTCCCCTCCCTTGAGGGAGGGGCAGGGGAGGGTGAAAAATCCGGCTGATTACAAAGCGGTGTTTCCCCCTCCCCTGAACTTTCTGCTTAAGGAAACGGCATTGAGTTTATATCAGATATGATGCAGGGAATCAACGGACTTTGTTTTCGGAAATTCTGCGGATATCTTTTCGGATATGATGCATCCCTGTTGTTTTTCCGGGAACAAATGTTATAATCAGCAGAGAGGAAAGTTTCCCCGGATACCTTTTTACAACTGTCCCGGAGTGCAAAAACTGTATTTTTGCAGGGCCCCGGCTCCGGCCTGCCCCATGCAGAAACACAGTTTCCGCACTCCTCCGGAAATTTTTCGATCTGCTCATGATTCTTTTATTATACAGATAAAGGAGAGATAAATGAAAACCAGAATGCACTTTCAGGAAAATACACTGTTTTTTATGAGTCTGTTTCTGCTTTTTTCTTTTGTTTCGGGCTTACTATTTCCTCCGGCGCTTCCGGCCGCCCCTTATAAAAGGGAAAACGCCGTTACCGAAGCCGTAAAAAAAGTCAGTCCCGCTGTGGTGAATATCAGCTCGGAGTATACGGTGAAACAGCGATCCGGCCCTTTTTTTCATTCCGATCCCTTTTTTGATTCCTTTTTCCGGGATTTTTTTGATCCGGTTCCCCGGCAGGAATACAAACGCAGCAGTCTGGGATCCGGTGTGATTATTGACGGCAGACGGGGATTTATCCTGACCAATGCCCATGTCATCAGCCAGAGCGGAAGAATTACCGTTCTGCTGAAAGATGAGCGGGAGCTGGAAGCCGAAGTAATCGGTGCGGACTCGGATTCGGATCTGGCGGTTTTGCGGATTTCTGCCAAAGGGCGGCTGCCCTCTGTGGAAATGGGGAATTCCGACGACCTGATGATCGGGGAGGATGTGATAGCCATCGGTAATCCCTTCGGATTTTCCCATACTGTGACCACAGGGGTTATCAGTGCCCTGCACAGAAGCATCCGCGCGGAAGATACGGTATATCATGATTTTATCCAGACCGATGCCTCCATCAATCCGGGTAACAGCGGCGGGCCCTTGCTGAATATCAACGGCGAACTCATCGGTATCAATACGGCCATTTATGCAAAGGCCCAGGGCATCGGTTTTGCCATACCCATCAACAAGGCCCGCCGCATTGTGGAAGAACTGATTCAGTACGGGGAAGTCAGTGAATCCTGGCTCGGTATTAATGTGCAGCATATGGAGCCCCGCCTTGCCCGTTATCTGAATCTGCGGGGGCAGGGCGGAGTGATGGTGCGCACTGTTGATCCGGGCAGTCCCGCAGAAAAAGCAGGCATCGCGGAAGGGGATGTGATTGTCGCGGCGGACCGGCAGAAAATACATTCCACGGCTGATTTTTATGCCCTGACAAAAGGTATTTCTCCCGGCGACCGGATGCAGCTCAGTCTGGTGAGAGAGGGAAAAACATATAAAATATCCTTACAGGCCGGGGTGTTTCCGGAAAAACGGGCCGCAGACCTGGGGTATGAAAAACTGGGCATCAAAGTGGAAAATCCCCGGAAAGACGGATACAGGCAAAGGAATATCCAGGGCGCTGTCATCCGTGAAATCCGGCGGGATTCCTACCTTGCCCGCATCGGGGCCAGGCCCGGCGACATCATCCGGCAGATGGATGAAATCCCCATCCGCAATACCGAAGACTTTAAAAAAGCCGTGGTACGCTACCGCAATAAAAATTCCGTGGTCATCCTTCTGGTGCGGGGCGGGCAGGGTTATTATCTTACGGTGAAAATGTAAAATAATCTCTGCTGAAAAACAATTATTTTTTTCTGCTTTGTTTATTATTTCTGTTTATGATATAATTTCTTAAGCATAAAAAATATTTTACAGTCTTCCGGATAAAACTGTGCCTGCCCTGTCAGTCGGAAATATCCCGTGTAATCCCCGGTCTTTTCCACTGCCCTCCGGCAGGCTCCGGGCATATCAGGGCCTTATTCAAAATATTGTCTGAAAGTCTGTAGTGCTTTGTCAGGGTTAAAATGACGGTTATCCGGAACATCTGCTTAGGTGATTTCCGGAAAATGATACCGGAGGAGTGCCGGACGGAAAGTCCGGCAGTGTCCGGCGGATGACAGTCCCGGTCACAGACTTTCCGTCTGTGACTCCCTCAGATCCGGTACATTCATATTCGGAAATGGCCTTAAACCGCAGGGGCGTATGCAGTAGGTCCCTGCAGAGCAGCATAAGCCGTCATTTAAAATTTGACAGAGCAGTAGGCGGCCTGTCTGAAAAAATTTTCCCCCAACCCTTTAGCCAGGAGGTGTATTATGGCAGATGAAATCATTGAAGAGGAACAAAACGGAGAAGCGGAAAAACCCCCCGAAGACACAGATGAGGAAAGCAGTGAATCAGAATTTACAGAAGACGGCGATGCTTCCCCTCCCGAAGAGGAAGACCTGTTTGCAGAGGAAGAAACGGAAGACGAAGAGGTGATTCCGGAAGAAGAAATCACTGTGGAAGACGAAGGGGATGCTCCGGAAGAAGAAGCCGCAGCGGAAGACGAAGAGGAGTTTGCCGATGAGGAATTTGCCGCAGAAAGCGAAGAGGAGTTTCCGGAGGAAGAAGTCGCAGTGGAAGACGAAGAGGAGTTTGCCGATGAGGAATTTGCCGCAGAAAGCGAAGAGGAGTTTATCGCGGAAGATACTGACGGGGACATAATGGAAGAAACTGAAGATTCGGAAGATTTATTTGCGGAAGAAGTAAGCGGGGATGAATACGCGGAAGAATCCGAAGAATCCGATGAATATGTGGAAGAAACACAGCAGGGATGGTTCAGCAGACTGGGCGGTGCGGTCAAAGGCGTTGTCATCGGCGCTCTGATTTTTCTCATCGGATTTCCCCTGCTTTTTCTCAACGAAGGCCGGGCGGTAAAACGCTATAAAACACTGAAAGAAGGCGCGGGCTCAGTCATTTCCGTCAGTGCGGATACAATTGACCCCAAAAACGAGGGAAAACTGCTGCATATCAGCGGGCCTGCAAAAACCGATGAAATACTTACCGACGGAGAAAAAAGCAGCACAGACCCGCCGCTTCCCATTTCGGCAGACAAAGCAGAGCCGCAAAATGAGGGAAAAGCGGTGTATCTCAGCGGACCTCTTTCTGTTTCCTCCAAAATTTCCGAAAAAGATTTCGGATTTGATCTCTCTGCCATCCGACTGGAGCGGAAAGTCCGTATGTACCAGTGGCAGGAGAAACGGGGAAGCTCCCAAAAGGATAAAAAACTCGGCGGGAAAGAAGTAACAAAGACTTCCTATACATATAAAAAAACATGGTCAGAGGATCTGATTTCATCCGCCGGTTTTAAACAAAAACCCGGGCATGAAAATCCGGGTGGCATGAAATACAAATCCCGCATCCTGGACAATCCCGATGTAAAGCTGGGTGTATTCCGACTGCATCCGGAATTTACTGCGGAAATGAATGAATTCAAATCCCTGCGATTTAAAAAACTCCCCGGCGACCTTCCCGCGGATATGAAAGGGAAAGTGCAGTTATACAAAGGCCGTCTGTTTATGGGGAAGAATCCGGAACAGCCGGAAATCGGGGATATGATTATTGAATACGCATATATCAAACCCCAGGACATCAGTCTGATCGCCAGACAGGAAAAAGATATGCTGGTTCCCCATAAAACTCCGGAAGGAAAGAACTTATCCCGGCTGCTCACCGGAAAACGGACATTGGAGGAAATGCTGCCCCCTGCCGGAATTTCAGTCAATGCCATCAAACTGAAACGCACAGTGCAGCTCTACCAGTGGAAAGAGGAAAAAAAGACTGAAAAAAAAGGAGACAAAACCCTTACGAAATATTCTTATCCGCAGGTATGGTCTGAAAGCCTGATTGACTCGGACAGTTTTGCAAAAAGCGGTCGTACAAATCCCAAATCCATGCCCATTGAAGGCAAGGTCATTACAGCGGAAAAAGTGACAGTCGGGGCTTTTGATCTCCCGGCCCGTTTTGTGCAGCAGATGAACAAATATGAAACACTTCCGGCAGAATCTGTCATGGGGGCTTTGCCGGAATCCATCCGCGCACAGGCCAAAACACTTGGGGATGCTGTGTACATCGGCAAAGATCCGGCCGCACCGCAGATCGGCGATCTGAAAATCACCTACAGTGTGCAGAAAGCACATCCCGTATCCCTGATTGCGCAGCAGCAGGGAAAAAGCTTTGTGCCCTATCAAAGTAAGTATGAAGGCAGCATAGACGAATTCCGCATGGGAACAGTTTCTGCCGATGCCATATTCAAACAGGAAAAAAAGCAGAACACAATGATGACCTGGCTTCTGCGTCTGGCCGGTTTTCTGCTCATGTTCATCGGTCTGACAATGGTATTCAGGCCCCTGTCCGTGGTGATGGATGTCATTCCCTTTCTGGGCAATCTGGCGGAAAAAGGCTTTGCACTGGTGGCTTTTCTCATTGCAGCGGGTTTTACCCTCTTTACCATCGCCATTGCCTGGTTCTTCTACCGTCCCCTGCTTTCTCTCACGCTGATCGCCGTATCCGTGGGAGCATTTTTCGGTATGAAAATGCTGAAGGGGAAAAAGGGGAATATGCCTTCCGCAGGGCCGCC
The DNA here is from genome assembly GCA_011390755.1 of Desulfobacteraceae bacterium. Lineage (GTDB taxonomy): Bacteria > Desulfobacterota > Desulfobacteria > Desulfobacterales > Desulfococcaceae > JAABRU01. The sequence goes on from JAABRU010000115.1 coordinate 18,021, forward strand.
CAAAGCACCGCCCCCGGCACCCGGACCGCATTCTGCTCCCCCGGCAGCCCCTCCCCCGCCGCCCGGAAGCTAGCGCAGCGTTTCATTTTCATATTTCGCTGTGAGTCAGGGCTTCATGGCCGTTTATATGAAAGTCCTGCACAACCCGTTACGGGGCTCCGCCCCGTAACGCATTTTTCCGGGGCTCCGCCCCGTACAAAGTATGAGGCGGAGCCTCACCTCCGGTGTTACGGGGCGGAGCCCCGTAACGAGTCCGGGGAGAGATTTTCATGTTTCGTTGTGACCCCGCGGTCATGGGCGTTTATATGAAAGTGTCTGCGAAAAACCGGCTTCGGCCTTATTTTTCGCACTCCGCGCAGCTCTGACCCGTTCCCGGGCGGAGCCTCAATGCCAATAAGTTAAGCAGAAAATCCCCCTCCCCCGGTGGGAGGGGAGGCTTCCGGCAGTACCACCATGCCGCCCACACGCATGACTCCCTCCCCCGGTGGGAGGGGAGTCTTAACTTAACGGCATTGAGGCAGAGCCTGGGAACGGGTTGAATTGCCGACTCATCTTCATTGACATCCGAAATTTTTTCCCGGATAAAACTTTTGACAAAATCAGATGCATAATTTAAAAGTAATACCTGATCATTCACCCTTCACAGACTATCTTCACAGGGACGGATACAGAAAATCCGGATTTTTGGAAGTCTGTGGGAAACTTTGAAAAAAAGGAGAAGAAAATGAAAAAAATCGGTGTACTGTTCTGTATTTTTGCGCTGCTGCTGAGCGGGCATGTTCTGGCCGAAACACCCAAAAAAGGCGGCACCCTGGTCTTCGGACGGGGGGCAGACAGTGTGGGGCTGGATCCGGCCTATGAAACAGACGGCAATTCTTTCATGGTCTGCGACAACATTCTGGAAGCTCTTGTTTTTTATGCAGATGAATCCACGGCACTGGAACCCGGTCTGGCTGAATCCTGGGATATTGCCCCGGACGGGATGACCTATACCTTTCATCTGCGCAAAGGTGTCAAATTCCACGACGGAACAGCTTTTAATGCGGATGCGGTTGTATTTTCCATTGGCCGCATGATGAAAGAACCCAACGTAAAGTTTATGAATCCGGATATGAAACTTCCGGCCCAGGAACGCCCGCCCGAATACTGGCTGCAGATGGAAATGGACAAAACCGTCGGTGCCATTGAAGCCAAAGATGAGCATACCGTTGTTTTTAAACTCAACCGCGTGGACGCGCCTTTTCTTGCCAATATGGGCATGGATTTTGCGGATATTATCAGCCCCACTGCCTTTATGAAAAATCCCAAGGAATTCCTGCGTAATCCCGTAGGGACCGGGCCTTTTACATTCGTCCAATGGATCAAAGATGACCGGATTGTTCTGGAAAAATTTGCTGATTACTGGGACAAAAACGGCGGCCCCTATCTGGACAAAGTGGTATTCCGTTCCATCCCGGAAAATTCTGTACGGTTTCTGGAACTGAAAACCGGCAATATCCATATCTGCCAGTTCCCCAATGCCGCGGATATTCCCCTGGCAAAAAAAGATCCGAATCTGCAGATCATTTCCCAGCCGGGAATGAACATCGGTTATCTCAGCTTTAACCATACCAAAAAACTGTGGCAGGATGTCCATATGCGGCGGGCCATTGCCTATGCCATCAACCGCAAAGCCATTGTGGACAATATCTATCAGGGCATGGGTGAAGTTGCCAAAAATCCCATTCCCCCGACCATGTGGGGATATAATAAAGAAATTGAGGATTTTCCCTATGATCCGGAGCTGGCCAAAAAAGAGCTGGAGGCCGCAGGCTATCCCGAAGGCAAAGGGCTGCCGGAAATCACCCTCTGGTCCATGCCGGTTCCCCGTCCCTACAATCCCGAAGGTCTGAAAGTGGGCGTTGCCATGATTTCCGATCTGGCCAAAGTGGGCATCAATGCCCGCATCGTCAGTTATGACTGGGGAACCTACCTGAAACGGCAGCGGGAACAGCCCGAAGATATGGATCTTTTCCAGCTTGGATGGACAGGTGATAACGGCGATCCCGATAATTTCCTGGCCGTGCTTTTTGACGGACTGGCCGATCCTTCTGTCCGGACCCAGTGGAAAAATGAAGAATACCACAAACTGATGCAGGCCGGGAAGCAGACCGTGGATCAGACCAGAGATCGGAAGAGCTATCAAAATGCCCTGAAACTGATCCATGACGAGGCTGCCGTGATTTCCGTGGCACATTCCACTGTCATCTGGCCGGCCCTCAACAATGTTATGAACTTTAAACTCCATCCCACGGCTTCTGTGCGCATGAAAAATGTCTGGCTGAAATAATTCATTTTCTGTCAACGATGAAGAACCTATCCGAAAACCTCCGAAACCGATTTTGGGAACCGGTGAAAGCAGGGGGTCAGAATACCGAAAGACAGGTTTTCGGATAGACTCTGAATGACGGATTGAATTTTCTGCGGGGCGGGCATCGCACCGCTTCCGCCCGCCCTGCGGAAAACGCAGCGCATTACAACCCGTCAGTTTAATCCTGACTGAACATTGATGAACCCGAAAAAAGTCAAAATTTTGAAAACTGCTATTAATAAAATCAGCAGATTAATGTGTGTCAAAACCTGATTTTCCGACTTTTTATGAGATCGTCAGCATTCCTTTTCTGTCCGGATAAAGAATCATGACTGACAAGCGGAGCAAACAATAAGAACCTGTCCGGAAACCTGTTTTCCGATGTTCTGCCCCCCTCGCGTCCAGAGCTGCTGACTTAAGGTCGGAGGAGTGTCAGACTTACAGTCTGACATATACTGAAGCAGCTCGGGAAAAGACCTGCCAAACGGCCCGACTGAGCTCGCCGAAGTCTGTAAGGCCATTTCCAAATATGAATGTACCGCTTCCCGAAGGAGTCACAGACGGAAAGTCTGCGACCGGGCCCCCCGAAGTCTTTTACGTTTGGTTCCCCTTTGCTGCATTTTTTTCAGGAAATCATCTTACAGTATGAAATACTGAAGCAATTGTGAAAATACTGCCGGACTGTAAGTTCGGCACTCTGTTTTTTCCTTCCGTCAGCAGTATTGTCCGCGGGGAGGGGTGTCTTAGAGTCTGTCCGAAAACCTCCGAAACCGATTTTTGGAACCGGTGAAAACAGGGGTTCAGAATACCGGAAGACAGGTTTTCGGACAGACGCTTAAAGTCAGTCAGCAGCATTGGGAATAGAGCACCAGTCTGTCCGTCAGAGGCATATGTTTGGGTGTAATATCAGTGCCGTTTCCTTAAGCAGAAAATTCCCCTCCCCCGGCGGGAGGGGAATTTCAAATTCAAATCAACCGGTTTGGCCCACTACCCGGAATTTTTATAATAAGGAGATTGTAATGAAAAAATCATCTGTATTTATTATCTGTTGTCTGTGTTTTGTTTTCTGTTTTGGAATATGCGGTATTTCATCTGCCGATAAAATTATGATTGTTGCCGACCAGTGGTGCCCTTATAATTGTGAACCGGAAAGTGACAGACCCGGATATATGGTAGAAATTACAAAAATGATATTTGCCCGGGCCGGTCATACCGTTATATATAAAAATGTTCCGTGGAACCGGGCATTGTCAGGCACATACAAAGGATATTATCAGGCTGTTATCGCAGGGACACCGGATAATACAAAACTGGACGCGGCACTTATTTCTGAGACATCGGAAAAAGCGGAACCGTCTGATTCCGAATTTATTTTTCCGGAAAAAGAACAGGGCAGAATGAATAACTGCTTTTTTATTATGAAAAACAATCCCTGGAGATATAAGGGGCCGGATTCATTAAAAGGACAGATGCTGGGCCTGGTGCAGGGATACGGCTATCCCGCAATACAGTCCTTTATAGATAAAAACAGTGATGCGGTTGATGCCATAGGCGGAGATAATGTTTTGGCCAGAAATATCCAAAAACTGCTTGCGGGCAGAATCAGCGTCATTCTTGAAGACAAAGCCGTTTTTCAATATACAACTTCCGGAATGGGACTGGCAGATAAATTTATCAGTGCAGGCTGTGACGGAACCTCCGATGAGAAAAATAATCTGTATATCGCCTTCACTCCCCAAAAAAACAATCCGAAATCTGAAACATATGCAAAAATTCTTTCTGAAGGGATGAATACAATAAGAGAAAACAAAATGATTGATAATATATTACAGAAATACGGATTGACAGACTGGATTCCGGATGAGCAGGAATAATACCAGTGCCCTTGACTTAATGCTGACGTGAGGGGCAGACTCTTCTTAGGAACCCGGCAAAAAAACAAACCCTCTGAAACTTATCCGGCAGAAACAGGCCGGCCAGCTGCTATTCTCTGCCGCTGAAATGAAACAGGGCAATTATTTTTTCCGAGTCCCTTATCCTGCATTATTCATAAATTTTGACAGCTATCCGAAAACAAAGGCAATGCAGAAAATCGGATTTACAAATCGGTTTTCAGCTAAAGCATTATGATTCAGCGGGTTACTCAAGTTTA
>JAABRU010000295.1 GCA_011390755.1 Desulfobacteraceae bacterium
GCACCGCTGAACATGGGTAAAACGGAGCGTTTTCTGCCGGGCATTCATGCAAAAATACAATTTTTGCACTCCGGGAACCGTTCTGAAACCGGTCGGCGGAAAACTTTTCGATCTACTGATTATATTACAGCATTATGTCTAAAAACTGATTTCAAACTTAAATCAGTTCACTCTTTGCCCGCGGCCACTGTACTTTACTGTTCAAACATCTTCTTGTTCATACCGGTTCCCATCCTTTGTCTTTCAGCATATACTGTTTTTCATTTTCTTCGCTAAATTCCCTGTCTTTCCATGCATACACAAGAATATGTATCCGGTTTTTGGTAATGCGGAGCAGGTTAAAAGCATTTTTTTCATAATTGCGGGTACGGGAGGATAAGGCCGTACCCGCCTGCACCACAAGAACAGAGCGGTTCGGCCAGGTATAGGCTGCATGGGACTGATCCGAATAACTCATATGGAAATGACCGGCCAGAAGAATATCCGGTTTACATGCTTCCAATACCTGCAGCGCTCTGGCCGCCCGGCCCACGGTTTTTTTTCCGGGCTGATGGGGGGGGGCCAGAAAGGGATGGTGTGTTACCAGTATTTTTATCAGAGAATCCGGAAGCCGGATCATTTTTTGATAAACCTTTTCCATCTGAATATCCGAGATTCTTCCGCCTGCATGGGCAAGGGAACGGGCGGTGCTGATTCCCTGCACGGCTATTTTTTCATCCCGGAAAAAAGGATAGAGATCCGCAGTAATATATTTTTTATAATTCGTCAGGGGACTGAAAAAACGTGCGCCGATATTATAAAGGGGAATATCGTGGTTTCCGGGCACAATCAGCAGTGGAAAGGGAATATGCGCCAGATATTTTCCGGCTGCTTTGAACTGGGAGGACCTTGCCCGCTGGGTAATATCACCGCTGACAACCACAATATCCGGTGAAAGTTCCTCCAGTTTTTTCCACAGACCTTCCGCAATTTCCGGGATAACCGTACCGAAATGCAAATCGGATATATGCGCCAGAATACGCATGGGAACATCAGACCGGTTTGACAATACAGAGGGACTGCGGCCGGATACGGCATGTCAGCGGAATGCTTTCCTTCAGAATTTCACCGTCCATAATCAGCCGGATATAGGGTTTTCTGCGATAAATGCGCAGCTGCTCTGTACACATGCTTTCAAGATGGGAAACTTTTTTCAGGTCTCTTTCCAGAAGGGTCTGGGCGGCCATTTTCAGAAGTGAGGCAGATGTCAGGCAGCGGGTATAAAAAACATTCAGGCATTTTTCATTAAAATTTTTTCTGCGGAGAAAGGCAAAAGGAGCTGTTTCAAAACGGTTGTTGCCGATAAAAATAAAAGGAGCGCGCAGTTTTATCTCTTTTCCCCCGGTTTCCAGGAGAAGATTGGATAATCTGGGAGCCAGAAGGACAGAGGCAAGCATGGAGAAAAAAGTAAGAGAGATTTTACTGATGCCGGTTTTTTCCAGATATGCATTCCGAAGACGCACCGCATAGGCATGAATACCGATGGAAACATGATGCAGAAAAATACGTCCGTTTATTTCTCCGGTATCTATCCGCTGCACAGTCCCCTGTATGATGGCCTGCAGGGCATTTTCCATGCAAAGGGGGATGGACAGATCGTTTGCCACCAGGTTGAATGTGCCTGCGGGTAAAATCCCCAGGGCAATGTCAGTATCCACAATCTGATTGGCAATTGCATTCAATGTGCCGTCCCCGCCGGCCGCAATGATGATATCCGGCCCGGAGCGGATAATTTTGCCCACGGTGCTTTCCATTGTTCCGGGTTCCGGGAAATATATTTCCGCATGGGGGCAGGCGGAATGCAGCGCATCCGAAATCCCCATATGCGGATTTCCGCGGCGGTATTTTGAAATAATGCCTGCTTTTTTATTGATGATAATCGCTGTTTTTTTATCTTTTGCACAACGCATTGCAGCCTGCTTTTTTGATCAGGTTCAAAAATAAGGGGTTTTTCCGGCAGTGGGGCAAATCCCCTGATTTTTCCTGTAAGGGCGTACTGCATACACCCTGGGGACACCCCGCTGACGGGCCTATGCATACAATGGGAAATCCCATTCATCAGCGGATTTGACCCACTGCCAGGAATTTATAAACAGGTATTTAATTATATCATATATTCGCTTCCGTCCATCTATTTTTCCCTGTTTTTGCGCATCCGGCTTTCAGTATAAAAACTTCCGGACATGATTGCCGCGTTATATTTGCAATCCTTTCTGACATATGATACATATTCGGATATGCTGATTACTCCATGAACAGTTCAGTACACCTGCCAGGGAAGTCATTATGACTTCCTGTAATTTCAAAGAATTGGGCGAAGCCCAATTGGGCACTCGTTCCCACACTCCGCGTGGGAACGGCCGCGGGACGCTCCGCGTCCTGTGATGACACGGAGCGTCTGATCTGCATTCCCGCGCGGAGCGTGGGAACGGGAAACAGTTGACTCGTTCCCAGGCTCTGCCTGGGAACGAGTTGAAACTTTCATGTTTCGCTGTGAGTAATAACTCATGGCGGTGTATATGAAAAAATCCCCCGTTCCGGATTCTCTTCAGAAAGGCACGACCGTGCGTCCTGAGAATATGGGGAGGACATTGGGAAGCGGATTGGCAAAAAAACTGAATAAAATTCAAATTTTATTTCGGAATGCACAGATATGACATTTTATAAATTCAAATTCGATTTTGAAGTCGGCAATCTGGTGAAAAGTCCCTGCAAAGAATGCAAAGAAAGGGAAGAAAATTTCCCCAAATGTATCGCTGTATGTAAAATCCTGGACAGACTGCAGTCCGTTCTGGCAGAAACCCGTTCCTGTACCAGAAACTAAGAGATTTGCAATTAAAATGACTTCGGAATCCCGGGGAGTTTCCCCCTTTTTTCACCGGCTGAAAAATTTTCCTTTCCCCGATCTGATACAGTATTTTCTTCTTATCGGCGGGGGAATATGGTTCATGATCCGCGGTGCGGAAAGGATGGGATACAACTGGCAGTGGTACCGGGTAAGCCGCTATCTTTTTACATTTGAGGGCGGAAATGTTATCAAAGGTCCTTTAACGGAAGGACTGCTGGTCACGTTGCAGATTACTGCGGTGAGTCTGGGACTGGCTTTTGCATTCGGGCTGATATGCGCTTTTCTGCGCCTTTCCGATTCCTTTATGGGGCGCAGTCTGGCGCGCATGTACCTTGAAGTGGTGCGCAACACCCCTTTGCTGGTGCAGCTTTTTTTCATCTATTTTGTACTGGGCCCCATATTGGAAATCAGCCGTTTTGCCTCGGCAGTGCTGGCCTTAAGTATTTTTGAAGGCGCGTATGCTTCGGAAATTTTCCGTGCCGGTATTGTGTCCATTCATCAGGGACAGTGGGAAGCCGCTTACAGTCTGGGAATGAATACCTTCCATACCTACCGTTACATTATTCTTCCCCAGGCCATCCGGCGGATTCTCCCCCCGCTTACCAGTCAGGCTGTTTCCCTGATAAAAGATTCGGCCCTGGTCAGCACCATTGCCATTTACGACCTTACCATGCAGGCCCAGGCCGTGATTTCCGAAACCTACCTCACCTTTGAGCTTTGGTTCACCGTGGCGGCCCTTTATCTGGCCATTACGGTTCCCCTTTCACTGTTTGTCAATTTTTTGGAAAAACATCTGAGAAGCAGATCCTCTCAATAAGGGATTTTCAGCAGATCAGAAAGTTTCCGGAGGAGTGCTGAACCCCTGAAACGGTTAACCTTATGCCGGGCCTAGGAAATCCCGGTTGGACATTTCCAGCAGGTCTCCGGTGAAACGGTAAAGATGGGGGGGGCGCCCCCCTTTTTTTCCCACCGCCTCATTTAATACTTTTACCTGCTCAATCATGCCGATTTTCAGCAGTTTATTTCGGAAATTGGAGCGGTTGACCGGGTATTCCAGAATGGTTTCATAAACCGCTTCCAGTTCATCTATCCGAAAAGTTTCCGGCAGAAATCCTTTGGCAATATTGCTGTAGCGCAGTTTTCCCTGAAGGCGCTGCAGGGCGGTGGAAAGAATCAGGTTATGGTCAAAAGGAAGAGAATTTTCTGCAGTTTTTTTTACATTTTCCCAGAGGATTCCTTCTTTCACATCGGGTTTATCCTGCACCATTCCCATAAAAGCAACACTGACCGTCCGCCCGCGGGGGTCCCGGTACAGTCCGTCAAAAACAGCCAGCTGTTCCATAAAAACTTCCCTGCTTGTCTGCTGACTCCGAAATGCTTTCTGCTGAAGGGATCGCCGTGCGGCATTTTCCAGGCTTTCATCTATGCGCACAGCGGTTCCGGGCAGAGATGCGGCTCCCCGGAAAGGTTCCCGATCTCTTTCCGCCAGCAGTATCTGCAACTGAGCATCGGAAAGTGAAAAAATCACCACATCCACGGCCAGCACCGGTCTTTCCAGTCCTGAAGTACCCATATTCCCTCCTATTTAATTATTTATTAATAAAACCTATTGCATTCGGCGGAAAATGTCAAGAACTGCGCAGGCGGAATCAAATAAAATTTTCAGGTGGGCAAATGAAACATGCCATCCGGACAGTAAAATATACCATTATTTAAAAGATTTCGACTTACTTTCATCAGATAAAATTCCGGTCTGTCCGGCTTTCCGGTGATACCGACAAACGGAAATTTTTTAAGTATTTGTATATATAACAATATTCAGGATATTTCCCTGTCCCGGCTCAGATATGCTTTTAATATTACTGACGAAAAGCAGATTTCTGACAAGGTTTAAATAATTTTTAATAAAACTGCTTGACATTGTCCCAAAGTTAAATTATATTTTAATTAAACCTTAACACAACAGCAAAGGAGACATATTATGGAAAAAATTCATCTGCTCATCATAGACCCGCAAAGGGATTTCTGCGATCCGGACGGCGCGCTTTCTGTTCCGGGTGCGGATAAGGACATGGACCGGCTGGCCGAATTCATTGACCGTCTGGGAAGTAAAATCTGGGATATTCACTGCACCCTGGATACACACCATTATTTTGATATTTCCCACCCGGTTTTCTGGGTGGATGCGGATCGGAAGAATCCGGGTCCATTCACCATTATTTCCAAAGGCGATGTGGAAAAGGGAGTCTGGCGGGCAACCAATCCCCAGTACCAGGCCTATGCACTGGATTATGCGGCCCGCCTGGAAAGCAACAACCGCTATCCCCTCTGCATCTGGCCGCCTCACTGCCTGATCGGAACCCAGGGACATAATGTATATCCGGTGCTGGCCCAAGCCATGCTGAACTGGGAGAAAGGGCAGATCGGAATGGTGGATTATGTGACCAAAGGCAGCAATTACAAAACCGAGCATTATTCCGCTGTGCAGGCCGATGTGCCCGATCCTTCGGACCCTTCCACCATGCTCAACAACCGCCTGATAAGAACTTTGGAGGAAGCGGATATTATTCTCCTTGCCGGAGAGGCCCTGTCCCACTGCCTTAAATTCACAGTGGAGGATATCTCCGACACCTTTGATGAAAAGCATATCCGCAAGATGATCCTCCTGGAAGACTGCGCTTCCCCGGTTCCCGGATTTGAGCAGCAGGGGCAGGATTTTGTAAAAAATATGAAAGTCAGGGGAATGCAGGTCACGACTTCTGCGGATTATCAGGTTTGAGGAGTCAGGTGTCAGGTGTTCGGTGTTCGGTGTTCGGTGTTCGGTGTCAGGTGTTCGGTGTTCGGTGTCAGGTGTTCGGTGTTCGGTGTTCGGTGCTTTGTCAAGGTTAAACTGACGGGTAAGCGGCCCCTTCTCCGGTTCTGCAGGGGCGTATTGCATACGCCCGTTCGGAGCGGGTCAGGGACGTATGCAACACGCCCTTACAGTTGCGGTTTAACCCGTCATTCATTGTGCCAGGATAAATCCGGAATAATGGGAAGGGGCGAAGCCCCTGAAATTTATTATTATTACCCAACGGGTGAAAGTCCCGCCTGATTAAAGTGTAACCGGCAGATCAGTAGCGAAGCCTGAGGGTAAACCCGGCAACGGGAGTCCGAAGCCAGGCGGAACGGGAATGCAGGCCGTGTCACTGAGCCCCGAAAAGGGTATAGTCGTGGACATTGGATAAGGTTTTGTAATAAAACCGAAAGCCGACGTTACTGAGTGAACGGAAGGCAGCAGACCGCATTACGTGTTGGTGAGTGGTGAGGTCTCCACCGGGGTCTGAGAGCAGGGCATGTATTCAGAGGGGTAATCCGGGAACCCGGGAGAGCCGTACGTTTCCCTGCGGATAATACAAGGTGGGAGGAAATCCGGTCATAAGACGAAATTCCCGGCTTCCGGGGGAGGCCCCCGCCTCCGGGTCTGAGTCTGCGGAAGCAGAGACACAAAAGGAAAGAAGGGCAAAACA
>JAABRU010000296.1 GCA_011390755.1 Desulfobacteraceae bacterium
TATTTTTGCACCGCTGAACATGGGTAAAACGGAGCGTTTTCTGCCGGGCATTCATGCAAAAATACAATTTTTGCACTCCGGGAACCATTCTGAAACCGGTCGGCGGAAAACTTTTCGATCTACTGATTATAACTGACCAATAACAAGATGAATATGTAAAAAGTCCGAAATCCGGGTTTTTCAGCAATTTAACATACTGATTTTATAGAGGCTGAATTCCGGAAAAATGACTTTCTACCGGTTCATCAATAACAAACTCTGAAAAGGAGAACGAACAAATGGCGAAAAAACACCAGATTTACAAATGTGATACCTGCGGCAATATCGTGGAAGTGCTTCATGGCGGAGACGGGGACCTGGTCTGCTGCGGAGAGGAAATGAAACTGTTTGAGGAAAAAACAGCTGATGAAGGGAAAGAAAAACATGTGCCGGTGGTTGAAGCATCCGGCAGCGATGTCAAAGTAAAAGTCGGAAGCAATCCGCATCCCATGGAAGCAAAGCATTATGTCGAATGGATTGAGATTAGGGATGGCGATACGATCTGCAGACAGTTTCTCAAACCGGGGGATGATCCGGAAGCGGTTTTCAAAGGGATTAAAGCCGGTGTGACAGCCAGGGAATACTGCAATATTCACGGATTGTGGAAGAGCTGATAAGCGATTTTAAAACGGAGGGGAAGGGGAGCTGTGCTCCCCTTTCCTTCACAATATGGCGCATTATACGTTCAACACCGAAGTTGATATTCAGAAAGCAAAATTAAAGACAAAGCGAGCAGCCATGCTGGAATTAAAAAATATTTTGTTCAGAACCCCGGAATCAGATGCCGGCGCTCAAAGTCCCGCCGGCCGGACCATTATTCATGATCTGAGTTTTACATTTGAATCCGGCGGATTTTACGCCATTACCGGACCCAACGGGTCGGGCAAAACCACCCTTGCCAAGTTGATTATGGGGATCAATGAACTCACATCCGGAAAAATAATTTTCAACGGGTCAGACATCAGCAATCTTCCCATTCATGAACGCTCCATGGCCGGTATTGTTTATGGATTTCAGCATCCGGCCCGATTTAAGGGAACGACTTTCCGGGACCTGTTATCGGTTGCTACCGGGTCTGATGACGAAGAAAAACTCGTTGAAATCATTTCTCGGGTGGGCATCTGTTCCCTGGATTTTCTGGATAAGCCCGTGGACAGCAAACTGTCCGGCGGGGAAATTAAAAAAATCGAACTGGCCACGGTTATTGCGAGAAATCCAAAAGTGGCCATCTATGATGAACCGGATACCGGCATTGATCTCTGGACCATCGGTCCCATGGTGGAACTGCTCAGACGCGAACAGAAAGAAAACAAAACCACAACCATTGTGGTGAGTCACAATAAATCATTTCTGGAAGCCGCTGATACGCTTTTGCTGATCAGAGACGGTAAAATCGCCTATTCCGGTAATCTGGCCGGTGCCGTGCCGATACTTGAGGATTTAAGTGTCTGTACGTTCAATGAATTATGTCAGGGAGAAGCTAATGCTCAATGCTATCGATAAACAGGTATTAAAGGAAGTCGCAGACCTCGAAGGCATTCCCAAAGGCGCTTATAACATTCGGAAAAACGGCAAACTTCTGGGCCGCGAGGTCTCCGCCAGTATCAATATCGAAACCAATGAAAAGGGCGATGGCATCATCATTGATATAAAGCCCGGTACGGTGAATGAGTCGGTTCATATTCCGGTTATTTTATCCCGGGCCGGCCTTCATGATACGGTTTATAATACCTTTATCGTCGGGGAAGGATCGGATGTAACCATTATTGCCGGATGCGGCATTCACTGCGGGGGCAAAGAATCCGAAGGACATTCCGGCATTCATGAATTTCAGATCAGGGCCGGCGCAAAAGTCAGATATGTGGAAAAGCATATTGCCATTGGTGACGGCACGGGCCGGCGCATTTTAAATCCCACCACAAAAGTGTTTATGGCGGAAAATTCCCAGGTGGAAATGGAACTGACCCAGCTGGGCGGGGTGGATGAGGCCAGGCGATATAATGAGGCTGTCATCGGTCCGGGAGCGGTACTGATCGTTACCGAGCGGGTGATGACGGAAAAAGATCAGAGGGCGGAATCGAAAAATGAAATCGAACTGGCCGGCACGGACAGCAAGGCCAATATTGTTTCCCGTTCCGTGATAAAAGACGATTCCTCACAGGATTTTTATGTGAACCTGACGGCAAAGGCGAAATGTTATGGCCACATTGAGTGCGATGCCATTATCATGGGCAACGGGATCAATCAGACCGTTCCGGCTTTAAGAGCGCTGCACCCGGATGCCGAAATGACGCACGAAGCGTCTATCGGCAAAATCGCCAATGATCAGCTGATGAAGCTCATGACCCTCGGACTTGATTATGATGCGGCGGTTAACCGGATTATACAGGGATTTTTAAGATAGTGAATAACAGGCGGTGGTCATGTAGCTTTCCATCGTGATTGTGACCATCAATGCCGCCCCTACCGCCCGGTAGGCACCTTCCATTGCGAGAAGGCACCGCTGGCGACCAATGTGGGGATGTTGTCTACAATTGCCGTATCAATGATTACCGCGGCGGGAGTCACGTTTTCGGTGGACTTGGTAACACTGGCGCTGGCTTCACCTATACACCACGACCAAAATCTATGGAAGGAGAACTTAAGATGAATAATAGAGCTAAAGTTGCATTGATCACGGGTGCCGGTCAGGGAATTGGTCGGGCCATTGCCTTAAGGTTGGCGAAGGATGGTACGGACATTGCTATTGTCGATCTCAAGAAGGACAAAATGGCTACCGTCGCCAAAGAGGTGCAGGCCTTAGGCCGTAAGGCCACGGTTTTCGTTGCAGATGTAACGAGTCGCGACCAGGTCTATACCGCAGTTGACCATGCCGAAAAGGAACTGGGCGGCTTCGACATCATGATCAACAATGCCGGAATCGCTCAGGTCCAGCCGCTGGCTGATGTCACACCACAGGAAGTGGAAACTATTTTCAAAGTGAACATCGAGGGCGTGCTCTGGGGGATCCAGGCTGCGGCCAGGAAATTCAAGGCTCGCGGACACAAGGGCAAAATCATTAATGCATCGTCGATTGCCGGTCACAACGGTTTTGCCATGCTCGGCGTGTATTCCGCCACCAAGTTCGCAATTCGCGGCCTGACTCAGGCGGCAGCGCTCGAATATGCCGGCGACGGCATCACGGTCAATGCCTACTGCCCGGGCATTGTCGGAACGGATATGTGGGTTGAGATTGACGAACGCTTTGCGAAGCTGACCGGTGCGCCGAAAGGGGCGACGTACAAGAAGTATGTGGAGGGGATTGCACTGGGCCGGGCTGAGACACCGGACGATGTGGCCGCTTTCGTGTCGTATCTGGCCGGTCCGGATTCAGACTATATGACCGGACAGGCACCATTGATCGATGGTGGGATCGTTTACCGCTGACGCAGCACCGGTGTTATAAAAAGAGTTGCCCCCCAATGAAAGTTGTTTAGTTAAAACTGGAATAATAATTGAGTTGCCAACAGATACTGAAGCACAAATACGGCTCAGAAGTGGATTAGCACTTAAACATCAGATTACCGTGCTCAATAGTCCTGGTACAATTGATAGCAGTTATAGAGGAGAAATTGGTGTCATCCTCATTACTCAAAAACGATGCCTGTCTGATATTTATTCAGGTAGAATCAAATAAAATTAAATGGTTAAATATAATGCTTTTGTTCAGTAAAAAATGGCAGTTTTATATTTTATCAGATTCAACTTACTGAAATTACAGATGTCAAGTTTCCAAAATGGCATCAGGGCGTCGTTTTTGAGTCATTAACCATGGAAAAAATACATTTAAAATAGAAGAAGGAATAAAAATTGCCCAAATGGTTGTGAAACCAATTATTCAGGTGAATATTATTCAAAAAAATGATTTGACTAATACATCAAGAGGCGAAAAAGGTTTTGGATCAACAGGGTATTTATAGTTTTCAATAAGTTAAATGAAATAATTTGAATATAACCCAGCGGTCCTGCGGATTTTGTGGGTTCCGCTGCGCTCCGCCCACAAAACCGCTGACCTTTGTGTTATGCATCAAGAAAGAGAGGGTAACTAATGAAATTAATCGATGGTCAAATCGGGTATGCAATGCTGAAATTCATTGCACCAATAGACAAATATTCTTCGAGCAATACAGATGAAGAACAAGAGCAAGCAGACACAAAGTTTGAGCAGTTTTTTGGGATTGACTTTTTAAACCTTATTAAAAACAAGGTCGTTATCGACTTTGGTTGTGGTATGGGTAACCAGTCAGTCGAAATGGCCAAAAATGGGGCATCAAAGGTAATAGGCATAGATATTCAAGAACATCTCCTGGAACACGGGAGACGAAAAGCCAAACAACTTGGTCTTAGTGAGCGATGCGTGTTCAAAAATTCTGCTGATGAGCTGGCTGATATCATTGTCAGCAAAGACGCTTTTGAACATTTCTCTGACCCTGCAGCAATTCTCGAATCAATGAGCACCTTGCTTAAACCTGATGGATACGTGTTGACTGCGTTTGGCCCCACCTGGCTGCACCCATATGGTGGGCATCTTTTTTCGGTTTTTCCATGGTCTCACCTCATATTCACCGAGAGTTCACAAATCAAATGGAGGGCTGATTTTAAGACTGACGGTGCAACTAAGTTCTCAGAGGTGGCTGGAGGCTTGAATCAATTAACAATCTCGAGATTTGAACAAATTGTCTGTAGCAGTCCGTTCAGTATCAAGTGGATTGAAACTGTTCCAATAAAAGGCATAGCTGTTCTTAAGTGTAAGTTGTTCAGAGAAATAGGAACTTCAATTGTTCGATGCAAGCTCAGATTAAAGGCAAGCCCCAAAACTAATGCATAACAACCGCATCAACTCGGACTGGCAACCGGAGAATCTCTTCTGCAATTCGATACGGACGGTTCACCTGTCATTTTTGAAGGGAAAAAAATGACTTCAAAAGGAAAGATCGGAAAAACATATCAGACACCTTACGGAGATGTCAGCATCGAACGCCATGTTTATCAGAGCAGTCCGGGAGGTCGGGGGTTACTGTCCGCCGGAAAAAGATGCAGGAATTATTACCACAGCCACACCAGAATCTGCAAAGACGGTATCATCCAAATATGCTGATATGGGCGGTGTAAGAGTTCAGAAGGATTCGGAGGACAGCCACGGAAGAAAAATATCGAAATCGCATATTCAGAAAATATACAATTACTTAAAAGATTTCCGGTTACCGCATTTCCCGAAAGTACTGCGTACATGAATTTTTCCTCTGCCGGATACCCCGAAATGTTTTAACCTGAATTATTCACAAATCATTTTTTTGCAGTAAATACAGGAAGACACAAAAAACTGAGTTTTGAAGCCGTATTTTCGTACAAGCAAATTAATCAGCAGTTTATCTGCCGGGAACTAAAACGTGTGAATAATGCAGGATCAGAATCGGTATATGTGATGCTGTGGGAAATACCGCCTCAGTAAAAGAGGAATCCCGGAATTATAAAATACCTTCTTTTGATGAAGAAGTGAAAACAGTTACGATCGGTCCTGACGGTACATGCATGCTGACTGCTGAAGACGGGTACAGGCAGGCAATGGTTGGCACAGTCAGACTTTAGGTACTCGGCAAAAAATAAACCCTCTGAAACTGTCCGGCAGAAATATGCCAAACCTTTGTTTCGTCTCTGCTGACGGGACGAACCGGGGGAATTATCTTTTTCTGAGTCCCTTATGACAATGAAGACAAAAGACTCCATACAGTATACGCTGCCGCAAAACCCGAATACGGAAAACAGAGTTTTTTGGAAAAAATGGAAAATGGGATCGGACGGTTCAGGCAGCTTTATCCTGATTCGGTATATGCGGGAATTGCGGACGGAGC
Source organism: Desulfobacteraceae bacterium (assembly GCA_011390755.1). Lineage (GTDB taxonomy): Bacteria > Desulfobacterota > Desulfobacteria > Desulfobacterales > Desulfococcaceae > JAABRU01. The sequence goes on from JAABRU010000296.1 coordinate 5,931, forward strand.
AAAAGATAAGGCACTCAGCAAAAAATAACTGCCCCGTTTCATCTGATCAGGGGACGGAATGCACAGTTTCTGTTTATCCGCAGGATATTTCCGGAGGATTTATTTCTTACCGGGTCCCTAACCGGTCATTTTTGGAAAAACACACTGCCGTGCAGACAACAGATTTTTATCATGCAGGTGAATATATCGGAAGTGCAGGCAATGCAGCTATGGAATAAAAGTAAAAGAGATGAATGGATTCGGAACAGATGTCATGAACTGAAAAACGAATACGATACGGCAGAGAAAATCTGTATGGAAATGAATAATTTTTTACACCGCAGGATTTCAGAAGAAAAAAAAGATAAAATCAGAGCCGCAGTAACCTGTTTTGAGAATAACTGTCAAAAAATGAATTATGCAAAAAATGCGGAAAAAAATATTCCGATAGGATCGGGGATAACGGAAGA
>JAABRU010000116.1 GCA_011390755.1 Desulfobacteraceae bacterium
GTTCAAATTTATAACAATTCAGCAAATTGTATAGCTTTGAAATATAACCACCAAAAATATTACAATATTATTGTAGTTGCCAATTATAGATGTTAACATCATATTGATGCCCCACCCATTTGTGAATGCAAGTGGGAATTTTTGTAGCAGAAGTCAGGCGAAATAAGATTTTTCAGGAGAAAACAATACAAACCGGGTTGGAAAAATGAAAAATGCCTGAATCCGGAAACACTTATCCTGTCAGTGAAGATTTTATATGAGATTATGCTTTTTACTGACAAAGCAGAATGCGGAAAGCAGTCATGGTTTTATCAGGGTACGCCTGAAATGATGCATTCCCTCTTTTTTTCAGTCTGTCATCACTCAGGTCACACTTCAGACGTTTTATCATTCTTTCCACCGACGTTCTGAGTTTCATACCGGCTCTGAAACGTGCGGCCATGGGAGGATCATCGGAATCAATATGGGGAAGAAGGGAAAAAGGTACGGTGACAGTGCGTCCTTCGGAGGAGAGGGGGGTGCATTCCGTTCGGTGTTCACAGACGGAACAGACACTTTCATTGGATCCGGTATGATTCTGCAATTCGCATCCGTTTCTGATAAGGAATCTGTTTACAGCAATATAACGGACATAAACACATAAACAGAATTCAACAGATTGTTTTATATCATAATATAACATATATTGCAATATAAACCGCATTAGAACAGAACAGGATCTTCATTGAACTTTATACGATTATTATTCGACAGGACGGATTGAACATGCAATGAAAGAACCTGTTGTATAATTTCAAATTACTGATAATATATTAAATATAAACTTTATGCGTATGCTCTGTACTTTCGCACTTTTTGAATTTTAATCTGTTGTTTAATGATAATCTGTTGAAATCATTGATACAGAAAAATTTTATACTGTTTTATAAAATTCAATATAATCAGCTGTTTATGAAAAAGTGTAAAAGTATAGTTTTTTATTAAAAACAATATATGATGATCTCGTAAAAAGTCAGAAAATTAGGTTTTGATACACAGTAATCTGCTGATTTTACTGACAGCGATTTTCAAAAATCTGACTTTTTACCGATTCATCATATATCATCTGCCGGGAATAATCAATGATTTCCCATAGCCTTCTTCACAGCCTGATACGCGTCAGTCAGACCTGCCCCGCTGCGGGGATTTTTTCCGCCTGCTTCCACCGCTTTTGCAGTTGTTTCGATAAGTTCCTTCACTTTCCATGGGGGTATTTCGGGATTGGCCGACAGCATCAGAGCCGCCACTCCGCTGATATGGGGCCCGCTGAAAGAATTTCCCGCAATTTTCGTATTGGGATCAACATAGCCCCGGCCATCGGTGGACAGAATGGGGTATCCGGGGCCGGGAAAGCCGCATACATCCGGTTTAACCAGTCCTTTTGGGAGAGGAAAATCTTCATAAAATTTCACCTGCGACCATTCCACCGGCCCCAGGCTGCAGAATCCGGGAACTTTCATTTTCCGGTTCAGACCTCCGGCTGCAATAACGCATGGAATTCCTTCGGGAATGCGCAGCTGCAGGGGAAGCGGTGCCGGATTTTTTCCGCCGCTCCCGAAATTCCCGGCACCGGAAACCAGCACCAGCCCTGCACATGCGGCCTGTTCACACATAAGCCGGATCAGCCCCCGTTCCTGCCCCAGATGGGGCCAGCTGAAACTCATATTAATAATATCCGCGCCTTCTTCCAGTGCATATTCAAAAGCCCGTGCTGTATTGCAGTAACTTCCCCAGGCAATCAGATGCATCAGTTTGGCACGGGGGGCCAGCCCGGTAATGGTTCCGCCGCTGCCGTCCCCGGCAATAATCCCGGAAGTCCAGGTTCCGTGCTGCTGCTTTCCCTCTGCAATGACCGAGGGACTCATTTTACTGAAGTTATATCCGTAAACATCATCAGCCAAACCGTTTCCGTCATCATCTTTCCCGTTATTGGCAACCTCATCCCTGTTGATCCAGGTATTTTTCTGCAAATCCGGATGCATATAATCAGCCCCGGAATCAAACATGGCCACGGTCACACCTTCTCCGGTAATCCGGAATTCTTTCCAGACCCGGTCCGCCCCGATTTCTTTAATATTCCAGGGAATTTTTTTCCCGGACAGACTGAATTCTTTCAAAGTGGGAGGAGACAGAACATGGCGGACACTGCCGCCTTTGCTTTCGGCAGCAGGTGTCTGCCGGTCCGCATAAATATATTTCACCTTATCCGATGCGGCGGCTTTGTAAATCTCTTCCCTTTTCAGGGTCACTCCGACAGCATTGACAATCCACATCCGGACAGCACTTTTCGGATAAGAGATGATTTTCAGAATTGCATCCTGCTCTTTCTCTGCAGTTTCCTTATATTCTGAGATCAGCTTTTTCCGAAGTTCACTTCGTTTGCGTCCGGCACTGCTTTTGCAGAATCTGTCATAAGAATCCCCTCCGGAAAGCAACTGACTTTCCCCCAGAATGATCACCGGCCAGTATGGATAATCCGCAAGCTGATGCTGCAGGGAAGGGGAAATTTTTGACAGGGGAACCTGCGCGCAGGCAGGAAAGGCAGAAAAAATAATAAACAAAATAAAAAAATAATAATGCATTTATCCTCCGAATTTTCAGAAACAGAAACAAATGAGAATTTTTTATAACTCATTGTCTGTTATTACCCACATTCCGCTCTTTGCGCTCCGGCAGTCCGAATTTATTGAATCCAATTTTCGGGTATCCAGACATATTGAAAATTCAATTAGTTTTTCAAAGTCTTGCAAAGACAGGCGAAATGTGGGGTATTGGGGTATTATTGATGCTGACAATGGTAAAATCCTGATTTCCAGGAAGTCGGACGGTTAATTTTCCGGATGAAGATCATAGAGTGTTTCATCTTTAAAAGGCCGGGAAAGCCCTGCACCGGTTTTTCCGCCTTTTTTCCCCAAAGGCAGCAGAAAAGGCTCTTCTCCTTCCAGCAGATCACCCATTTCTGCTTCAATCTGATCCGGGTCTTCTCCTCTTTCCATCCGCTTCAGTGCCTCTTCCATACCCTGACCCAGCTGCATACCGGTCATATCCGTCAGTTTCCGCATCAGATTGGCAGCCTGCCGGGGATCATCTTCATTATTGATACTGTCCGCTTCTTTTGTGAGCATCTGCATGGCTTTTTCCATTTTACTTTCGTCAAAAGGCAGGTCTTCCATATCCCCTTCCTCTTTTGCTTTTCCGGTAAAAGAAAAAAGAGATACCTGACGGTCTAAGGTTTTGTTTTTGCACTTCGGACATTTCGGGCATGTTTCGGTATCAATTCTTTTGGAAAAAAAACTGAATACCGTATGACAGTCTTCACAGTAAAATTCATAAACCGGCATGGGAACTCCATAAATTTTAATATTAATATCAAATTGTTAATTCAATAATAACCCGGAGAATCCTCTTGACCTTTCTCCGGGCTTCTGTTACAAATCAGCCCTGAACACTGCCGGATAAACGGTCATGACCGGCGGTCACAGGGAATATGAAAAATTTCGGAAATAATCACAAACATCCGGGTGAAAATTTTTATATATTCATTCAGGATGAAAATGTCAAAACAAGTCTTTTGAAATCAGAAAAAGGAAAAAGAAAACATATGAATCCGCTGGACATTCTCCTGATCCTCATTTTCTCCTATTGCACGGTGCTGGGTTTTTTCCGGGGATTTATTCGGGAAATCACGGCCATTGCCGGTACAGCGGGCGGTTTTTTCTGTGCCTGCCTGAGCTATAAAAAAGGAGCCGCTTTTCTGTCCCGATGGTTTTCCGATCCGGCTTATATGAATATTCTGAGTTTTTTAATCATATTTTTTCTTGTTTACACTTTTGCCTGGTTGCTGGGGATTGTGATAAAAAAACAGAACAAATCCGCATTCGGGAAAGGTTTTGACCGGTTCAGCGGGGTTTTTGCCGGTGCTTTGAAAAGTTTACTGATCGCTTCAGTACTGCTGATCGTACTGGTGGCATTTCTGCGCACAGACTCTCCCGTACTGAAAAATTCCGCCTTACGCCCCCATATCAGTCTTTTTTCTGAAAAAATAATAGGGATTATACCCGGTGATCTGAAAAAGAAATATACTGAAAAATCTGAATCGCTTCGGAAAAACAGTAAAAAGACAGGCAATGTCTCAGATTCCTGAGCAGACTCACACGATTTTCTACCATTTTCAAGAACCCGGCAGTCAATGCCATTAAGTTAAGCCAAAAATCCCCCTCCCCCGGTGGGATGAGTTAGGGGGAGGGAGAAGATAACAATCTGTAATCAAATGCTTTTTTCACCATCCCCTGCCCCTCCCTCAGGGGAGGGGAGTCTTAACTTAATGGCATTGACCCGGCAGTCATAAATTCTGGTGAAAGTCCCCCTTTGGAAAAAGGGAATTCAGTCCCTTGCTTTTTCCATCGTAATGACATATGCTGTCCATCATTCGGAAAGCACAGGATAGTTTGCAGACAGTGCTTTACACATTTATATGAAAGTGTCTGCGAAAAACAGGCTTCGGCCTTTATTTTCGCACTCCGCGCAGCCTGACCCGTTCCCGGGCTCTGCCTCACACACTGCCGGAGCCCGGGAACGGGTTGAAACTTTCATGCTTCGCTGTGACCGTCAGTCATGGCCGTTTATATGAAAGTCTTTTACAACTCGTTACGGGGCTCTGCCCCGTAACGCATTTTTCCGGGGCTCCGCCCCGTACACAGTATGAGGCGGAGTCTCACCTCCGGTGTTACGGGGCTCTGCTCCGTAACGAGTCCGGGGAGAGATTTTCATGCTTCGCTGTGAGTCACGGCTCATGCCCGTTTATATGAAAAGGGGTTGGGAGACAGGGATTTCCCTGATCCCCGGCCCCCCGAACCCCCTTTTTCATGCTCCGCTGTGAATGAAATCCCAAGGTGTTTATTATATTATGATTACAATTGCTGAAAAAAATCCCCGAATCCGTCTTTTTGTGCCGGATCAGAACCGCCTGGAAGGTGATGCGGTTCAGCAGTTGCTGAAAACAGCAGAACTTCCCGGAACCGAAGCTGTTGCGGCCATGCCGGATCTGCATCCGGGAAAAGGCGGGCCGGTGGGAGCGGCCTTTCTGACCCGGCAGGTCTTTTATCCGCACCTGATCGGCAGTGATGTGGGATGCGGTATGGGTTTTTACCAGACCGGTCTGCGGAAAAACAAAGTGAAACGGGACAAATGGGCCAAAAAACTCAGGGGACTGGAAGAAATCTGGGAAGGGGACCCTGTCCGGTGGTTGCAGAAATACAGCCTGCAAACCACGGATTATATCGAAGCACTGGGAACCATTGGCGGCGGAAATCATTTTGCAGAACTGCAGATTGTGGAAGAAGTGCGGGATACGGAAAGTTTTGCTGCGCCGGGGCTGGACAAAAACAGACTGATGCTGCTGGTTCACAGCGGCTCACGGGGCTTGGGTGCATCCCTGCTGCGGAAACATACCGATGTATTCGGGGCAGGCAGTCTGGAGGAAGGGTCGGAAAAAGCCGGAATCTATCTGGAAAAACATGAGGAGGCTCTTTGCTGGGCCAAAGCAAACCGGGCTTTGATCGCACATCGCTTTGTTTCGCTTCTGGGGACAGAGGCAAAGGAAATACTTGATGTATTCCATAACAGTATTTCAAGGGTAACATACGAAGGAAAAGAGGGCTGGCTTCACCGCAAAGGCGTGGTGGTCTCTGACCGGGGGCCGGTAATTATTCCCGGAACCCGCGGATCGCTGAGCTATCTGGTGAAACCCGAAGGGGAGCAGGAAAACAATCTCCGGTCCCTGGCCCACGGTGCGGGCCGCAAATGGAACCGCCGCAGCGTCAAAGACCGCCTGAAAGACCGTTATCATGCCAAATCCCTGATGCAGACGGAAATGGGCGGAATCGTCATCTGTGAAGATAAAAACCTGCTGTATGAAGAAGCCCCCCCGGCCTATAAAAATATTGACCGGGTCATACAGGATATGGCAGATGAGGGACTGATACGGATTGTCGCGACCTTCCGGCCCCTGATTACCTATAAAATGAGAGATACAGCAAAATGATCCGCTGGATGCAGGTCACTTCGGGCCGGGGTCCGGAGGAATGCTGTTATGCGCTTGCCCGGCTGCTTCCCTGCATTATGGCGGAAGCCGAAGAAAAAGGAATCCGCATCCGTGTTCTTGAAACAGTCCCTTCGGAAAAGCCCGGCTGTCTACGCTCCGCGCTGCTGGCAGCGGAAGGGGATGATCTTTCCGGTTTTATGCGGGAATGGGAAGGTACGGTGCAGTGGATAGGACAAAGCCCTTTCCGGCCCCATCATAAAAGGAAAAACTGGTTTATTGCTGTGCAGTGCCTGAAACCGCCGGAAACTGTCCGCTGGTCGGAAAAAGAACTGCGGACGGAACGGATGCGGGCTTCGGGTCCGGGCGGACAGCATGTGAACAAAACAGAGACGGCCGTGCGCATTACCCATATTCCGACAGGACTGAGTGCTGTAGCGCAGGAGGAACGCTCCCTGCATATGAATCAGAAACTGGCCATGTCACGGCTGGCAGCTCTGATGGAAAATGAGGCGGATAAGGCAAAACAGCAGCATGAGCAGCAGCGGTGGTCACAGCACAACCGGCTTGAACGGGGAAAAGCGGTACGGAGATACAAAGGAGAAAATTTCCGCAAACAGAAATAAATCCGGAAAAAAGCATATGAAATCTGACCTGAAGAATTATCTTGCCAAAAAACGGGAAGAAATTGAAACTGCCCTGAATAAAATGCTGCCGGAAAGCCCGGACAGAATTGTCTCTGCCATGCGCTATTCCCTGATGGCCGGAGGTAAACGCCTGCGCCCGGTTCTCTGCCTGGCCGCGGCCGAAGCCGTGGGCGGAAATGCTCCGGATGCCATGTCTGCGGCCTGCGCGCTGGAAATGATCCATACTTATTCCCTGATCCATGATGATCTGCCTGCCATGGATGATGATGAGATGCGGCGGGGCAGACCCACCTGCCATAAGGCATTTGATGAAGCCACAGCCATCCTGGCCGGAGATGCACTGCTTACCTTTGCCTTTGAAATACTGGCCGATGCAGAGGCTGCGGAAAAAGATGAAATCACCCGGCAGATGGAAATTATCCGCATTCTTTCAAAGGCCGCAGGATACCGGGGAATGGTGGAAGGACAGATGCGGGATATGGAATCTGAAAATATCCGGCGGAATCCTGCGGAACTGGAAAAACTGCACCGACTGAAAACCGGTGCCCTGATTGAGGCAGCGGTCCTCACCGGTGCAGTTTCCGGGAGGGGAACAGAATCGCAGACAGAATGTCTGCGGCAGTATGCCCGAAATATCGGACTGGCATTTCAGGTGGCAGATGATATTCTGAATGTGGAAGGAGACCCGGAAATCATGGGCAAGGCAGCCGGTACGGATGCAAAAAGAAATAAAAACACCTATCCTTCCCTTATGGGGCTGGAAGAATCCAAAACCTTTGCCGCAGCACTGATCGGAAAAGCGGTATCCGCACTGGCGGATTTTGATGAAAAGGCAGATCCGCTGCGTGCCATTGCCGTCTATATCCGGGAAAGAAGACGCTGAAAAATGTTTTGCATTTTCTGTAAAGGTTTACTTTCCCAATTTCTCTTGACATAAGAAACATTTGATATTAATTTAGCAGTCTGTTTCTTTTCTGCCTTCCGGCACAGGGGAACCGGAAGATTTTATACCTTCCGCATACGGAAAATCTGCGAGAGTGGCGGAATTGGCAGACGCACCGGACTTAGGATCCGGCTCCGACTACGGAATGGGAGTTCAAGTCTCCCCTCTCGCACCATACTTAATAATATTATTCGGTTATCAGCAAATGCCTGGAGAAATGCTTCAGGCATTTCATTTATCAGAAAGGACTGTCATGCAAGTTCGTGTAGAAAATCTGAGCAGTGTCAAAAAAACACTTCATATCGAAATTCCGGAAAAAGAAGTGAACCGTGAAATTGACAATGCTTACAATGAACTCAAAAAAAATGCAAAAATCAAAGGCTTCCGCCCGGGAAAAGCGCCCCGCTCCGTATTGGAAAGATTATATAAAAAAGATGTCAATGCAGATGTGTCTGCAAAGCTGATACAGGAATCTCTGGAAGAAGCCATCCGGGAAAATCAGATCAGTATGGTCGGCCAGCCGCAGATTTCACCTCCGGAATTAAAATATAAAGCGGCCTATGCATTTGATGCCACCCTGGAAGTTGCCCCGGAACTGGAGGAAATTGATTTCAAAGGGCTTCATCTGAAAAAAAATATGTATACGGCCAAAGAGCATGAGGTGCAGGGCCAGCTGGAAATGCTCCGGAGAAATCTGGTGCGGCAGAAAGCCGTTGAAGAGGAAAGACCGGTGCAGGACGGCGATTTCGTACTGATAGACTATGAAGGTTTTTTGAAGGGGCAGCCTTTTGAAGCCGCACAGAAAACCGAAAATTACACCCTGAAGATCGGTTCTGCCCAGATTGCCGAAGAGATAGACGAACAGCTGATCGGGATGTTTCCGGGCCAAAGCAGGGATATCCCCGTCACCTTTCCCCCGGTTCATGCCAATGCGGATCTTGCGGGCAAAGAAATCCTGTTTCAGGTAAATCTGAAAGAAATACGGGAAGAGATTGTGCCGGAAATTGATGATGCCTTTGCCAAAAATTTCGGTGAAAAATATGAAACCCTGGATCAGCTGAAAACCGATATTGTGAAAAACCTGGAAGAAGGATACAGCCGCAGGCAGGAACATGAAATCCGGGAACAGATATTCACCGCCCTGCTGGAACGCAAGGATTTTGAAGTGCCTGATACAATGATTGAATACGAGCTGGCGGGCATTGTTTCCGAAGCCGAACAGTCATTTGCCTATCATAATGTGAATATGGATGACATCGGTGTTACGCGTGACAGTCTTGCGGAAAAATACCGCCCCATGGCAGTTAAACAGGTAAAACGCCATCTGATACTCGGCAAACTCATAGAACAGGAAAAACTGGACCTTTCCGATGAGGAAACCGAGGCCGGTCTGCAGGAAATGGCAGCGGCTTTTCAGCAGCCGGTGGATGAAATAAAGAGATTCTATCAGGAAAATTCGGACAAACTGAATTATTTCCGCCATACACTGCTTGAAAAGAAAGCAATGAACCTTATTATTGACAGTAGCAGCATCGAAGAAGTCGAACCGGATGAAACCGGGGAAACAGAAGAAAGCGCGGAATAATTCATATCTGCCGCCGGTTAAAACAGATACAGATTACTGCGGATTCAGGGAGACTTCACTGCAGCGGAATTCTGCGCTGCAGAATTTTTGTATACTGTGAAATCCCCTTTCATGCAATCCGCATTTCCGCTTTTTTCACGGATTTCCCGGCTGTTGCAAAATTCCTGTTCCGAAAATTTACAGACAGGATTCCGGGATATCTGTAAGGGGTTCTGCCCGGAAACAGCAGGGAAAAAAACGGGAATCCCTCAGGGCATTATCCCGGGTAAAATAAACATTTCCGGTATGCAGGAACAAAAAATTTTGAATGCAAGGAGATTTATCAGTGACCTATTTTGTACCGCATGTCATTGAACAAAGCAGCAGAGGAGAACGGTATTATGATATTTATTCCCGACTTCTCATGGACAGAATCGTATTTCTGGGAACCCCCGTTGACGATAATATCGCCAACCTCCTGATTGCCCAGTTTCTTTATCTGGAATCCGATGATCCCGATAAGGATATTAATTTTTATATCAATTCTCCGGGCGGGCATGTCACAGCAGGCATGGCAATCTATGATACCATGCGCTATATCAAGCCGGATATCACCACCCTGTGCATCGGTCAGGCCGCCAGCATGGGAGCGGTTCTTCTGGCTGCGGGGGCCGAAGGCAAACGCTATTCTCTGCCCAATTCACGGATTATGATTCATCAGCCCATGGGCGGTTCCCAGGGCCAGGCCTCGGATATTGCCATTCAGGCCAAAGAAATTCTGCGGATGCGGGAAACACTGAACCGTATCCTTTCATTCCATACCGGAAGAGAACTGGCACAGATTGAAAAAGATACGGATCGGGATTTTTTCATGTCCGGCCGGGATGCCCAAGAATACGGAATTGTGGATCATGTGATTTCCAGCAGGGATGATCTGGATGATCTGGCAGAAAAGGAGAGCTGATGAGCAGAAAAAAAGAGGATCATGATAATCTTTTTTGTTCCTTCTGCGGCAAAAATCAGAATGAAGTCAGAAAACTGATTGCAGGTCCTGCTGTATATATCTGTGATGAATGCATACAGTTATGCAGCGAAATTATTGACGAGGAGAATGAAAAAGAAACCGAAGAACAGGATATCAACCTGATTCCCAGAGAAATCAAAGGCGTTCTGGATGACTATGTCATTGAACAGGATGCAGCCAAAAAAGTGCTGTCCGTTGCCGTGTATAATCATTATAAACGCATGGATTCTTTTGTTACCAACGGGGATATTGAGATACAGAAAAGCAATATTCTGCTCATCGGACCTACCGGCTGCGGCAAAACACTGCTGGCCCAGACCCTGGCCAGATTTCTCAATGTCCCCTTTACCATTGCCGATGCCACCAGTCTGACCGAGGCGGGTTATGTGGGGGAGGATGTGGAAAACATCATTCTTTCCCTGCTGCAGAATGCCGATTATGATGTGGAGAGGGCCAGACGGGGCATTGTGTATATTGACGAAATTGACAAAATTGCCGGAAAATCAGATAATCCCTCCATCACCCGTGACGTATCCGGAGAAGGTGTGCAGCAGGCCCTGCTGAAGATCATCGAAGGAACAACAGCCAGTGTGCCGCCCAAGGGCGGACGCAAGCATCCCCAGCAGGATTTTGTCAAAGTGGATACATCCAATATCCTCTTTATATGCGGGGGAACATTCAACGGACTGGACAGGGTTATCCGCCGACGTATCGGTTCCAAATCTTTGGGATTCGGTGCGAAAATAGCGAATCCCCATGACAAAGAAAATATCGGTAAAATTCTCAAGGAAGTGCAGCCCGAAGATCTGATCCGTTACGGACTGATTCCGGAATTCCTGGGACGTCTGCCCGTGGTTGCGACTTTGGAGGAACTGAATGCGGATACACTGGTACGCATTCTGACCGAACCCAAAAATGCCCTGGTGAAGCAGTACCAGAAACTTTTTGAAATGGAAGGCGTGAATCTGCGGTTTACCGACAGCGCACTGTCGGCCATTTCGGAAGAGGCCCTGAAACGCAAATCCGGTGCCAGGGGGCTGCGGGCCATAATGGAAAACAGTATGCTGGATATTATGTATGAACTGCCTTCCATCGGGAATGTGAAAGAATGTGTTATCGGTGAGGATGTTGTTCTGAACCGGGCCAAACCGATTCTTTTATACGAACCTGCCAAAAAGCAGGCATGAACGAAACCTTAACTTTATAATAATCCGGGAATAATGATTCTGCCGAAAATATTACGAAAAGACGGTAATGAACCGTCAAGACTGCTCCTTCCGCTTTTACCCCTTCGGGACATTGTGGTATTTCCGTATATGGTCGCTCCCCTCTTTGTAGGCCGGGCCAAGTCTGTCAACGCGCTGGCAGATGCCATGAACCACGAAAAAAGCGTTTTTCTTTCCACTCAAAAAAAATCCACCGTGGACAACCCCGGGGAAAGAGACATCAACCCTGTGGGAACCATCGGAACCGTTTTGCAGTTGCTGCGTCTTCCGGACGGAACCGTCAAAGCACTGGTAGAAGGGAAAGCCCGCGGACGCATTACAGGTTTTGGCCGGGAAGAACATTTTTTCCAGGTGGAAGTCGAACTGATGCAGGAAACCCCGGGCGATGATGCCGAAACCCTTGCCTTAAGCCGTTCCGTAATGCAGGGTTTCAGGGAATACGCCAAACTCAATAAAAGCATCTCCAAAGATCTGATTGCCAATATTGCCTCCATTTCAGATATTTCCAAATTCTCCGATACGGTTGCCGCACATTTTTCTTTTAAAATTGAAGACAAACAGAAACTGCTGGAATCGGCTTCCCCCACAAAGCGGCTGGGCCTTCTGAACCGGCTGATCCAAATGGAAATCGAAGTCTTTCAGGTGGATCAGAAAATCAAAGGCCGCGTCAAAGAGCAGATGGAAAAAACCCAGAAGAATTATTATCTCAACGAACAGATGCGGGCCATCAAAAAGGAGATGGGGGCAGAAGACGATCCCGGAGATGAGCTGAAGGAACTGGAAAAGCGGATGCGGCGGAAACGGATGAGCAAAGAGGCCGCGGTCAAAGCCCGTCAGGAATTCAAAAAACTCAGGCTCATGACCCCCATGTCCGCGGAAGCGACAGTGGTGCGCAATTATATTGAATGGATTATTGACCTGCCCTGGTTTAACCGCAGTAAAGTCTGTAATCATCTGGATACAGCCGAAAAGATTCTCAACGAGGATCATTTCGGCCTGGAAAAACCCAAAGAACGCATTCTGGAATACCTTGCAGTGCAAACCCTTGTGAAAAAACTGCGGGGGCCCATCCTCTGTCTGGTCGGCCCTCCGGGTGTGGGGAAAACATCCATCGCCAAATCCGTTGCGCGGGCCACGGGCCGGAAATTTGTACGGCTTTCTTTGGGCGGTGTACGGGATGAGGCGGAAATCCGGGGGCACCGGCGTACTTATATCGGGGCCATGCCCGGAAAGATTATCCAGTCTTTAAAAAAGGTGGGGGTAAGCAATCCGGTACTCTGCCTGGATGAAGTGGATAAAATGAGCATGGACTTCCGGGGCGATCCCTCCGCTGCCCTGCTGGAAGTGCTGGACCCGGAACAGAATTTCAGTTTTAACGATCATTACCTGGATCTGGATTATGATCTTTCCGAAATTCTGTTTATCACCACGGCCAACACCCTGCCGGATATTCCCCTGCCCCTGCAGGACCGTATGGAAATCATCCGTCTGCCCGGTTATACGGAATTTGAAAAATACAATATTGCCAAAGATTTTCTGATTCCCAAACAGATCGGTGCCAACGGCATGGCCGGAAAAGATCTTCAGTTTTCCCAGAATGCCGTATATACGGTAATCCGGCATTACACACGGGAAGCCGGGGTGCGGAATCTGGAGCGGGAAATTTCATCCATCTGCCGGAAAAATGCACGGGAATACCTGAAAAACAAAGCACAGAAAACCTTCCGGGTTACGGAAAAATCCATTGCAAAATTTCTGGGGCCTCCCAAATACCGTTTCGGCCAGGTGGAGCAGAAAGATCAGGTCGGTCTGGTTACAGGACTGGCCTGGACCCAGGTGGGCGGTGAGCTGCTGAATATCGAAACACTGGTGATGCCGGGCAAAGGCAAACTGACTGTTACCGGCAAACTGGGGGATGTAATGAAAGAATCCGCACAGGCTGCCCTCAGCTATGCCCGCTCCCGTTCTGCCACGCTTTCCATCAGCCCGGATTTTTATCATGAGTATGATATGCATATTCATGTACCCGAAGGAGCCATTCCCAAAGACGGGCCTTCCGCGGGAATTGCCATGTGTGCTTCCATTGTCTCGGCCATCAGCAAACGGCCGGTTTACCGGGATATTGCCATGACAGGTGAAATTACCCTGCGGGGACGCGTCCTGCCCATCGGCGGTCTGAAGGAAAAAATTCTGGCTGCCCACCGCGGCGGCATCAAAAAGGTACTGATCCCCAGGGAAAATGAAAAAGATCTCAAAGATATTCCCAACAGTGTGTCCAAACAGGTGGAAATTGTCCCTGTTGAACATATGGATGAGGTACTTTTCCATTCTCTTCTGCCCCATGCCATTGATGACGGCATTCCGGAAAAAAAAGACGATATCCCCCTGGAAATCGTAGCCGCGGAAGAGATGCAGAAAAAGGGGCATCAGTCTCCCACCCTGAACTGAATCCGGTATTTCCCTGCAACGGGATCAGGCTGAGAAACAGATACCGTATCCCCCGTAAAGGGGGATTTTCATCCGCCTGAAAAAATCCCCCCTTTGCATAAGGGCAAAAAAACAGGAAGGGCATGGGACACCGCCCGGAAATGTTTTCTCCCTGTGAAATGATATTTCTGAAAATTTCACAGACAAAAGCAAAGAGTTTTCCGTATTATGATAAAAGATATTTGTAATCAGAAAAATATTATATCCTGCCTGCTGATCCTGATTTTTTTTTCCTGTTCCCCCCTGCCGGATATGGTCAGTACAGAGAAAAACGGAAATACATATTCGGCCGATGATGTCCGGCGCATGAGTGTGGATCAGCCCTTCCAGCTTTCCGGGGATTATTTCCGGGAAAGAGACGAGAAACCTTCCCGGAATCTGAATACAATTTTTTCAAAAGAAAAAAAAGACGGGGATACCGTTCCCTCTTCTGAAGAAGCATCTGAAGAAGCAGAGAAAAGGACGGTAATTGCTGCGGCAGCAGGCGGGAATGCCGAAAAATCTGCGCCAGAAACAGCATCGCCTCCCCCGGTGCCAATACCGGGGAAAACTGCGGAAACAAAGGGAGGGCCCTTAAAAACCGGTCTGATTCTGGATAAAGACAATATGGATGCAGACAGGGCGGAACAGATTCTGAATGCCCTGCCTTCGGCCGCGCAGGATCTTCCTGTGATTTTTGCATCGCAGGAAAAAGTGGATGAAGTCATGACAGGGGCCGAATGCCCGCCGCGGGATCTGCAGTGCATTTCCGCCATGCTGAGTGCCTATCCGGGAGTGCGGATGCTGATTCTCATCGAAACATTCAGGCGGCAGTCTTCGGGTGAAATTCTGGCCAGAATCGGTGTGGTGGATACGGGGATTCTTTTCCGTTATCCTACTATGGAAATCCGCATTCCCGATAATCCGAGAGCCGTCATCGCTGTCCTGCGGCAGGTGCTGTCTTTTGCCGTTAAAAAAAGTGAAATCATGCCCTGGTTCTGCCGCCCTTTTTCTTCGGATAAAGATGAATGGTATGTTTCCGCGGGAAAAAAAAGCGGTCTGAAACGCGGACAGGAACTGGCGGTAATTTCCCCCGGCAAAGTCATCCAAAGTCCCATCGGACTGCCTGCGGGATGGATTCCCGGACAAAAGCGGGGAGTGCTGAAAATCCGGCAGTTATTCGGAGAAGATTTTGCTCTCTGCACTCTGGAAAACGGTAAAGAACCCAACCCCGAAGATTTGCTCATGCTTCCCTAGTACATAACCAATTTAAATTTTTGATATTCAGACAGTTAAAGAAATCCCCCCTTTCTTTGAAAGGGGGAGAAAAATTACCTGCGCCAGCATAAAAGCCGCGAAAATTCACGAAAAAAGAAGGGAATAATATCAAATGACCGGAAGGTTTTGAATCTTCGTTCCTTTCGTGTTTTCGTGGCCCGGAAACCCCAAAAATTTTCGTGCCTTTCGTGGCCAAAAAACCAGGGAATGACAGAAATGAAAGAAGAAATCAGTCTGCGGAATTATCAGGAAATGGTGGATGAATGGATTCGGACAGTGGGGGTCCGTTATTTTTCCGAACTAAGCAATCTGGCCCAGCTGGTGGAAGAGGTCGGGGAAGTCGCCCGGATTATGTCCCGCACATACGGAGATCAGAGTTTCAAATCTTCGGAGGCAAAGCAGGATTTGGCAGATGAACTGGCGGATGTCTTTTTTGTGCTGACCTGCATTGCCAACCAGACAGGAGTTGATCTGACAAAGGCGGTAAGAAAAAATTTTGAGAAAAAAACACAGCGGGATGAAAAAAGGCATCGGGATAATCCGAAACTCCGGCCGGAATCCGATCCGAAACCGGAGCCAAAGCGCGGCAATTTTGATTTTGATATAGCCTGACAAATCAGACTCCCCTTCCCTTCATCTCAAAATCCCCCTTTCCCTGCGGGAGAGGCCGGGGGAAAGTCCCAGGTCAGCATCGGCACTATATTTCTGCAATCACTTTGCCGGTGCAGCCTGTTTCATATCCGGGAAGAACAGCCAGTTCATGACGGAAAGATTTGCTTTGCAGAACATCCATCATTACCTGAACTGCCGACAAATCAAACATATCTTCGGGAATTACCAAATCACATCGTACAGCCGTCAGCGGCACAAAATCCAGACAGCAGGACAGGGAAACCGCGCGCAGCCCCAGGGCGGCATCAGCCCGTTTGAACATCACCTGCTGCGCACCTTCCAGATGGCTGCCGACCCGGTTATGATACCCCCTGACGGCTTCCGCAGGAATTCCGGCACGTTCCAGACAGTCATCCAGCAGGATCCGGAGTGCGGCACCCGGTTCCCGGTTTGCCAGCCGGACATCTTTTCTGCCCAGATCCTCAATGCCGCGGATATTCAGCGGATTGCCGGGCGCCACCATCAAACCTTCCTCAAACACCGTAAACCCTATCAGACGGCCGGAACAGGACAGTATTTTCCGCGCGGCATCTGCATTGGATTCACCGGATCCGGTATTGTGCAGATGAATCCCCGCAATATGGGCCTGTCCGGATGCCAGATATGTCAGTGCGCGGTAACTGGAGGCAAACCGCCAGAGAAGCCGTTCCTCTCCCGGCATCCGCATCACATATGAGGCGAGCAGGGAAAAAGCCGGATCGCAGCCCGGCAGCAGCACGGTTTTATCCAGATATTTTCTGTCACACAGCAGTCTGGCTTTTTCTCCGCAGGAGGAAAGCAGACCGTCAGCGGCCTGTATGCCCTGCCCGGCGGAAATACCGTTTTCCAGCGGATACCCCAACAGTTTATCCCGCACCTTCACAAGTGTCAGACTTGTTCCTTTTCCGGACTGATTATCCGCAACAAGTGTGACCTGCGGGTCTTTTTCCGGTGATGTTTCATAAAATATATCTTCCACCCGGCAGTTCAGGGATTTTGCCAGTTTCAGGGCCACAGCGGTATTGGGGAGATATTTTCCGCTTTCAATATCATAAACTGCCTGCCGTTTTATGCCGGCCGCTTCGGCAAGATGTGCCTGTGTCAGACCTTTTTGTGTACGGATTTCTTTCAGACGGCAGACGACTGCATCATCATCACCTTTCCGGAATTTCATGCTTCCCCCTTTCGGATGAATACCGAATCAGGAATATCGTTTTAAAAAATATATTGACGTTTATAATATACATAGTGTATGAATCCCTCTTCCGAATATATCGTTTATAAAATGCATACCATATGTAAAACAGGAGTGAAAGGGGAAACACTGCTGTTCTTTGATACTTCGGACAGTCACTGAAAAATATATGCGTCAGGTGATCAGGAAAAAGAAAATGTGCGTAAGCAAAACGATGCACCGGATTCCGGCTTTTATGACTTCATGAAAACCGGGAGCCGGGAAATCCGCCGGATAACTTTCTGCACCATTTTGCTTACACTCAAATGAAAGGAAAGCAGGAATGGTAACAAAACTGAAAATGGTAAAAATCCTGAGTGCTGTTTTTATTGCAGTGTTTTGCATCAATCCGCCCCTGGTCTGCGCAGACGGCAAAGCCACTGTGTATGCGGCGGCATCCGCCACCAATGCCCTTACAGACATTATCAAAATTTTTTCGGAAAAAAAGATGGGGGAAATCACCGCATCCTTTGCATCTTCTTCCACGCTGGCCAAGCAGATTGAGCAGGGGGCTCCTGCGGATATCTTCCTTTCCGCCAATCCCAAATGGATGGATTATCTGGAAGAGAAAAAAATGCTGGAAGCAGGAAGCCGCTTTGACCTGCTGGGCAACCGGATTGTGCTGATTGCGCCCCCGGACAGTGGCATAAAGGTAAAAATCGGTCCCGGTTTTGATCTGACGGGAATGCTGGGGGAAGAGAAACTGGCGATGGGGGATCCGGATCATGTTCCGGCGGGCATTTACGGTAAACAGGCATTGGAATCTTTGGGCATATGGAAATCGCTTTCGCCCAAAGCGGCCCGCTGCAAAGATGTGCGCGCTGCACTGGCTTTGGTGGCGCAGGGAGAAACCCCGCTGGGGATTGTCTATGCCACAGATGCGGCCATTTCCAAAAAAGTCAAAGTGGCAGCTGTTTTTCCCGAAGATTCTCACCCGGCCATCACCTATCCGGTGGCCCTGGTCGCGGGAAAATCCGCCGCCGCAGCCAAAAAATTTCTGGAATTTCTCAAAAGCCCCGAAGCCAAAACGGTTTTTGAAAAATACGGCTTTTCGGTCAGATAATGGAAATCTTCACACTGACATCAGCGGAATGGGCCGCCCTCCGTCTGAGTCTGTGGATATCCGGCTGGGCGGTTATCGGCAGTCTGGTGCCGGGGGTTTTGCTCGCCGCGCTGCTGGCCCGGAAGCAGTTTCCGGGCAAGTCCCTGGTGGACGGCGTTGTCCATCTGCCGCTGGTGCTGCCGCCCGTGGTTACCGGTTATATGCTCCTGCTGCTCATGGGCAGAAGGGGCATGGTGGGAGGCCCTCTTTATGAACTCACCGGTTTCTCTTTCGCTTTTAACTGGAAGGGAGCTGCCCTGGCTTCTGCTATCATGGCCTTTCCCCTGCTGGTGCGGGCTGTCCGGCTTTCCATTGAGAGTGTGGATCAGGGCCTGGAGCAGGCCGCCAGAACACTGGGGGCCAATCCTGCGGATGTGTTTTTTACCATAACCCTTCCCCTGATTTTTCCGGGCATTCTCACAGGTATCATCCTGGCTTTTGCCCGGAGTCTGAGTGAATTCGGTGCCACTATCACCTTTGTCTCCAATATTCCGGGAGAAACCCGGACCCTGCCCCTGGCGCTGTACACGCTGACCCAGGTTCCGGACGGTGAGGCAGGGGCCATGCGTCTGTGCATCATTTCGGTGATTGTGGCCTTCATGGCCCTGGTGACTTCCGAAGTGCTGGCCCGCCGGATGGAGCGGCGCATGAAAGGGTAAATCTGAAATGCTGGATATCTGTCTGAAAAAAAAGCAGGGGAATTTTACTGTGGACACGGCCTTTGCTGTGTACGGTTCCGGTGTTACAGCCCTGTTCGGTCATTCCGGTGCGGGGAAAACATCGGTTATCAGTATGATTGCAGGTCTTGACCGCCCGGATACCGGTCATATTACTGTCAATGATCACTGCGTATTTGACAGGGAGAAGGGAATTGATATTCCGCCGGAAAAAAGGCGTTTCGCGTATGTGTTTCAGGAGGGGCGACTTTTTCCCCATCTTTCGGTCCGTTCCAATCTGACATACGGAATGAAACGGATACACCCCCGTGACCGCTATATTGAATTTGATCAGGCAGTGGAACTGCTCAGCATCGGCCATCTGCTCAAACGCTATCCGGCAAATCTGTCGGGCGGAGAAAAACAGCGGGTGGCCATCGGACGTGCGCTGCTGAGCAGTCCGGTGATGTTGCTGATGGATGAACCCCTGGCCTCTCTGGACACTGCCCGCAAAACCGAAGTGCTTCCCTTTATTGCCCGACTGTCCGCTGAATTCGCTGTTCCCATCCTTTATGTCAGTCATGCTGTGGATGAAATTTTGTATCTGGCCAGCACAGTCATCCTGCTTTCCCAGGGCAAATCAATTGCCGCCGGCAGTGTGGAGGAAGTCCTGTCCCAAAGTGACTTACGGTATACCGGTTTTTGCACAGACACCTGCAGTACACGGCCCTATTCATAATTCCGGGGTGCAGTTCAGGAGTGCCGGTGACGGACTGCAGGCGGCATTTGCCAATGCCGGAACAATAAGGGATGGCAAATACTGCCTAAAATTTCACCAGCAACTGTGAATTACACCCATAATTCTGTCAGCACGGATCTGACGGATGACATGATTTCTGTACAAAAGGGATTGGGCAGACTCTTTTTTCTGAACCCCTGTATCAGATTTCCCGCTGAAATGAAGGAATCCCTTTTTTTTCAAGGTATTCTTTGGCTTCTCCCACCACATACAAAGAACCGGCCACGCAGATCGCATCCCGCGCAGCAGCATTTTCCATGGCAGAGGCCAGGGCATTTCCGACATCTGAGATAATTTCCGTATCTTTTCCCGCCTCTTCGGAAACCGCCGCCAGTTTTTCTGCAGGCAGGGCCCGACCGGTTTTCGGACTGCATACAATCACTTTTTCACAGTGCGGGAGCAGATAATCCAGCATTTCCCGGTAGGGTTTGTCATCCAGGATACCGATGACCATGATCATTTTGCGATCTGCTGTTTCTTCTTTCAGATAATCCCCCAGTACACGGGCCGCATCCAGGTTGTGCGCGCCGTCCAGGATCACACGGGGGGATTCGGAGACGATTTCCAGTCTCCCTGGCCAGCGGTTATGCAAAAGCCCTTTCCGAATCTGATCCAAAGAAACAGGGTACCCCTGACCTATGAGGATTTCACAGACTGCCAGCACCAGGGCTGCATTATCCATCTGATATCGGCCCGAAAGACCGGTCTGCATGTCTTTCCAGTGATTTTCAATCCCCTGATAATGGAATATTTTTTTATCCTGCGCTTTTGCACGGAAATGCTCTCCCATGCGGAAAAAAGGTGCGTTTTTTTCCGCGGCGGTTTCCCGCAGCACAGCCAGGGCCTCTTCCTGCTGTGCTCCTGTGACAAGCGGTTTTCCCTGTTTGATAATCCCGCCTTTTTCCCTGCTGATTTCTGCAATGCTGTTTCCCAGATATTCCCGGTGTTCCAAAGAGATATTTGTTATTACAGAAACTTCGGGGATAAGCAGATTGGTGGCATCCAGGCGACCGCCCATGCCGGTTTCTATAACAGCCCAGTCGGCCTTTTCTTCGGCAAAAATCCACAGGGCCATGGCCGTTGTAAATTCAAAAAAGGTCGGCTCCCGTTCTCCCGGCGGCAGACGGTTTACTGCCTCATAGGCTTCCAGCACGGCCCTGTCGCTGACCGGGCGGTTATTGATACAGATTCTTTCATTAAAGCGCACCAGATGCGGGGATGTGTATAAACCTGTTTTATATCCGCACAGATGCAGAATTGTCGAAAGCGCGGAGGCAACCGAACCCTTTCCGTTGCTTCCTGCAATATGGACAGTCCGGAAATGCTGCTGGGGCCTGCCGATACCGTCCAGAATGCTGCGGATGGTATCCAGCCCCAGTTTGATGCCGAAACGGCGAAGGCCGTACATGTTTTCCAGGCATCGCCTGTAATAGTCTTTTTCGCTCATGAGAAAATATTCGGATTTGGATGAGAGTTATACTGTAACATACCTGCTGAGAAAAACACCGGAACCTCTGAAAACCGAAGATATGCAGGGATTACGGAATCCGGTTTATCTGTGTGAATCTGCGGTTCAGTTTTCCGGCTCCGGATTTTTCTCAAAAGGGATCTTACATTGCAGCGTTATATTCTGTTATACTATTGCCAATGCCGTTTCCTTAAGCAAAAAACTCCCTCCCCCTTCCCCTCCCTCAGGGGAGGGGAGTCTTAAGGAAACGGCATTGATACTGTTGCTCTGTTTCATTTCCGTTTTTACAGAATAAAAAACCCGGCAGAACAAAGGCATGTTCTGCCGGGCAAACCGCAAAATACCGCACTATCTTCTGTATCTTCGTCTGGAGGCTGCAATGCGCTGCCGTCTGGCAGCTTCACGCTGTTTCCGGCGTTTGAACTCGCTCGGTTTTTCATAGCTTTTTTTCAGCTTCAGCCGCTTGAAAAGGCCGTCATTCTGAATTTTTTTCTTCAGAATGCGCATGGCTTTTTCCAAGTCATTGTCAATCACTTTCACTTCAATAGCCTTCAAATAGTTTCGCCCCTTTCTTTCCACCACTTCAGCATATATCTGTTTACAGGCTTCCGGAAATATTATTTCTGAAAGACTGCCTTTTCCGGTGGTTATTTTTCATCTTCGCATATAAACAGATATTTATATAACAAATACCAGGAATATGCAAGTATTTTCTTCTTCAGAAATAAGGATGATGAACAGGTTCTTAATGGCATTAAGGATCCGGTTCAAAACATTCTGAAAAAAAACCGCAGCCCTGCTTTTGCCCGAATGATGCAGAATCAGCATCCCGGACTTTTTACAGATTCATCAGGGATGAGAAAAGGGGTGGTGGGTCAAATCCGTTGATCCGAATATTCCCGGTCAGGGGAGGGGGAAATAAGGGATGTTTACACCCTCCCCCCCTCCCTCAGGGGAGGGGAGTCTTTTTCAACGGATTTGACCCACTACTGTTCTGTCAACATTAAAATGACGGGTATCCGGAACATCTGCCAAACCGTAAGGGCGTATTGCATACGCCCGGTATGAGCGGCTTTATGAC
>JAABRU010000297.1 GCA_011390755.1 Desulfobacteraceae bacterium
TCTGGTGCAGGACACCGATGCGGTGGATGAAAAAGTGTTTAACCGGGTCATTGATCTGCTGGATGAGAAAAAATTTGAAAAACTGGCCTTTACTTTTCGGAGACTTGCGCAAAAACAGAGCGGTGAGGAAAAGGGAGAGGAAAAAGACAGACAGCCGGGCACAGTAAATCAGGCCTATGATTTTATGATGAACTCGGTCCGGGGAAAACGCCTGCAGGAACATATCGGCAAGCGGATTACCAGGGAAAAAGAACGCCAAAACCGGCAGATGCAGGTGCTGAAATCCGGCCTGGGCAGTATTCTCAAAGGCGACGAAACGCCCTTTCTGGACGAAACAGTCATGATGCCCCTGCCGGACTATATCGAGCAGCTCTTTTTTGCCGGAAAAAACCAGCCTGCCGAAGCCATTATCATGCGGCTTGCGGACGGACTGTTCAGTGACGACAAAGATATCCGCAACAATGTTTCCGAAGCCCTGTCCCATATCAGCAGAATGCTGATCCGGCACAGTCACACGGATATTATGATCCGGATGCTCACGCACTGTCTCAACTGGATCAAAAGCGAGGAAAGTTTCAGCCCCGCCTATGAGCGGATGAGCATTCAGCTGCAGGAGCTGGCGGTCAGTCTGATGGAAGGGGACTGGTTTGCAGAATGTATCCCGATTATAGAAACCTTTCATGATATCCACTACGGAAAAATCGGAAAAAACGATGAAATCCGGGAGCTGGCCGGTGAAATGCTCCGGGAAATCGCGCAGAACAGGATTGCGGACCTGCTGCTGGAACGGATCAAAAACAATGAGGACAACAAGCGCGAAGATGCGGGCCGCTGCCTGACCCTGCTGGGGGAAGGGGGGATAGAACACCTTCTTTCCATCCTGCAGGAAAGCCGGGATATGACCGAGCGGGTGCGCATTCTGCAGATCATCTCCCTGACAGAACAGGCCCCCAAAATTCTGAGCGAAAAAATCAGCAAAGGCGGGCCCTGGTATTATCTGCGGAACCTGATTCTCATGCTGGGAAAAGCCGGCACCGAAGATCATCTGCCGGTCCTGATTCCCCTGCTGCAGCATGAAGATTTCCGGGTACAGCGGGAAACCCTGAACTCGGTCTTCAATATCGGAGGAAAATACAGAGGGGAACTGCTGCTTTCCGTACTGCCCGAAGCCGAAGAAAGGCTGAAACTCGCCATTACGGATATGCTCGGCTCCCTGAAATATGAGGAGGCGGTTCCGACACTTCTGGAAATGCTGGAAAACAGGTCCTTTTTTTCTTCAAAAATCAGTGACAAACTCAAAGAAAAAATCTGCACGGCCCTGGGCAGGATCGGTGCGGAGGAGGCACTGCCCGCTTTGCGGGAAATTGTGGAACGGCGGGGACTTCTCCGCAAGGCCTGCCCGGAAAATATCAAACATGCGGCAGCAGAAGCCATACTGCACATCGAATCCGGAGAGAGCGGAGAAGAAAGTGAAGCAGCCGAAAGCAAAGAAGAATGTAAGACCCCCGATTTCAGCTGCCCGCCCGATGAACAGGAAAAACTGCCGGATCGCAATGATGAGACCCTGGAGGAAACGGTCGTCACACTTCTGTTTGAATCCATTGTCAAATATGCAAAAGAGAAAAACTTTGCCAAAGCAGAGGAATTGCGGAAAAAACTGATTGAAACCGATTCCATGGCAATCACCGAAATTATCCGCTCCGGTGAAATTATCGAACAGGAAAAGAAAGGCGGCGCGGAAATTGAAAGCGACCATCTGGCAATCTGGCCGGAACTTTATGACGCACTTACGCAGGAAGAGGCCAATGCACTGTATTATGCAATGGAAGAAAAAGATTTTGAAGCCGATGAAAGCATTTTCCGGCAGGGAGAGCGCAATAACTGTCTCTGGTTTATCCGGGAGGGAGAACTGAAACTGGTTTTTGAGCAGGGAAAACGGGAAAGCCTGCTGAAAATCTTACAGGGCGGCGGAATTGTCGGGGAAGACACTTTTTTCAGTCTTTCTCTCTGCACCACATCCCTTGTGGCACTTTCCCATGTTAAAATCAATTATCTGAACCATTCGATACTGGATGCCTGGGAAAATGATTTTCCTGCCCTGGAATCCAAACTGCATGATTACTGCCTCCGCCTGGAACGGGTGCAGGATATTCTACGGGGCAAAGGACTGGAACGCAGAACATGGAAACGTTTCAATATTTCCGGCATCCTTTCCGCCCATATCATCAGCTCTTCGGGCAAACCCACCGGAAAAATATTCAAAGGCAGTCTTTCCGATATATCTGACGGGGGAATCTGTTTTTATATCCGCAGCTCCGACCGCAAAAAAATCAGTCCCCTGCTGGGCCGGGATTTGGAAATGAGCTTTGATTTTCCCCTTTCCCTGGTGGAAGATCTGGATATGGGCATCAAATTTCCCGGCAACGAATCCAAAATCAGCGTTTCCCTTACCGGTACTGTCATCGGAATTGCCTATCAGCATGATAATGAATATTCCACGCATATCAAATTTGAAAGCAGTCTGAGCGATATTCTGCTCAAAGGCATTGAAACCTTTCTGGCAAACCAGGGACTGTAAAAAAATATTCCTCCTGTGCACAGCAGTTCCGCTTTTCCCCCTTTCCCTTTGAAGGCAGTACTGGTGGCGGGTCGAAAAGCCTGATTTCTCTCTGCAGGGGCGTATGCAGTGCGCCCCTGCAGCCATACACCTGATTCATCAACCCATCTGACCCACTACCGGCAGTATTGCCAGATTCAGGGAAAAAGACATCTGCCGGATTCAGACAGGGGATTTGCAGCCAGACTTTGCCGCAATGCCTTTAAGTTACGGAATTTCCGGAGTGCCAAACGGAAAGTTTGGCAAAGTGATCCGTAATCATTTCCGTGTTCCAAACTTTCAGTTCGGGACTCCGCCGCTCTTAACCTAACGGCATTGCGGTTTTGCCGACTTTTATTTCCGCTCACAGCCCGCAATGTATAATATTTCCCCATGACGCAGATTCTGACAACAATTATTCCCATATTTGTCATTATATTTCTGGGATGGATCGCCCGAATGAAGGGAATGATTCCCCCGGAATTTCTGAACCCGGCAAACCGCATTACCTATTATCTTGCAATTCCGGCCATGATTTTCCGCTCCATTTCCCAGGGCTCCCTGAAAAAGGATTTTCAGCCGGATGTGCTGCTTTTTACCCTGGGAAGCCTGCTGCTTTTTTTCTTTTTTACCTGGTTTTTCAGCCGGATCGCAGGTATTCCAAAACAGCAGTCCGGCACCTTTGTGCAGACTTCTTTCCACGGCAATCTGGGGTATATCGGTCTGGCTGTTGCCTATTATTTTCTGGGGGATCAGGGGCTTGCCCGGGCAGGTATCCTGGCGGGATTTCTGATGGTAGTCCAGAATTTTCTGGCTGTATCTGTCCTGCAGTTTCATGCGGAGGGACTGTCTCCGGATAAGAGAATCCGGGAAATACTGCTGAAAATTATTGCCAATCCGGTGATTCTTTCGGCCATGTGCGGTATCCTGTTTTCTCTTTCCGGACTGCCCATGCCCCTGCTGCTGGGACGCAGCCTGGACATACTCAGGGGACTGGCGCTGCCTCTTTCCCTTCTGCTCATCGGTGCATCGCTTTCTTTTGCACAGCTGCGCTCCCGGAAATATCTGCTTTCTGTCTCTGCTGTCATGAAACTCCTTCTGCTGCCGGGACTGGGTTTTGCTCTTTACCGTTTATGGGGGATTTCTCCGGCAGATTTTATTCCGGGTCTGATCCTGCTGGCCTCCCCCACTGCCACCATCAGTTATGTCATGGCAAAAGAAATGCGGGGAGATGCGGATTTTGCTGTGGCCGCCATATCCCTGACGACTCTCTTATCCTCTTTTTCCCTTACCTTCTGGCTGAATGCTGCTTTTTAATTATTTCCGGATGCTTATATTCTGCATACGCAGCAGATCGAAACGTTTCCCCCCGGATACGGTTTTAGGGCTGTCCCGGAGTGCAAAAATTGTATTTTTGCAGGGCTCCGGCTCATGCAAAAATGCAATTTTTGCACTCCTCCGGCTCATGCAAAAATGCAATTTTTGCACTCCTCCGACTCATGTAAAAATACAATTTTTGCACTCCTCCGGAAACTTTCCGATCTGCTGTCTGCTGCTGAGATGAACCGGGGGAATTATTTTTTTCTGAGTCCCTAAATATCTGACTGCACAGGCCCGGCATGGGCGGCTCCGGGGCCTGTGCAGTAGGCCCTTGCAGAAAAAAAATCAACGGATTAGACCCACCACCCAAAAATTATATTTCCGGTCAGATGTCAGACACGGCCAAACTTTCAGTTTGGCACTCCTCTGCTGCATTTTTTTCAGGAAATCAACTTAGTATTGGTCAAACCGGCAAAAATATTTTATCCGGTCAGATGTCAGACACGGCCAAACTTTCAGTTTGGCACTCCTCTGCTGCATTTTTTTTCAGGAAATCACCTTAGTATTGGTCAAACCGGCAAAAATATTTTATAATGCCCTTCACAGATGCATTTTTTTTGCAGAATACAGACTTCCGGAAAAAATAATTTCACTGTACCGGCGATGGGAAATATGCTTCATCCCCGCCGCCGTTTTACAGAACCCGCAACGAAGTCCTGTGCAGTTGATTTTCTGAAAATCTGTCAGTTTATGAGAAACAACTATTGCTCTGTCAGGTTTTGCAAATGACGGTAAATGCCGTTTCCTTAAAAGAGACGGAGTCCCGAACTGAAAGTTTGGGACACTGAATGGTCTGTCAAATAAATTTTTTATCTTTTAAAAAAGTCCGGACAGGGGAGTCCGAACGGAAAGTCCGGAAGTCTGCCAAACTTTCCGTCCGGCACTCCTCCGCAGCTTTTCTGCGTGTGCAGAAATATATTTGACAGTCCACTGAATGATATTGAAAATACTGCCAAACTTTCAGTTTGGCACTCCGTTATTTTCTTAAGAAAACGGCATTGATATTACCCTGACGATACACTATTACAAAAAGGAGATACAATGGCATTAAATCCGGATGTAATCGGGAAAACCATCGGACCTTTTCAAAAGGAGTATAACTGGAAAGATGCGGTGCTGTATGCTCTGGGGGTCGGAGCCGGTTTTTCCGAACTGGAATACTGTTATGAAAAAAATCTGAAAGTGCTGCCCAGCTTTTCCATGGCCGCAGTTTTTGAAATTTTTTTCCATGTGGCAGGGGAGGCAAATGTAAACCTCGCCGGAATACTGCACGGTGAGCAGGAGCTGATTTTTCATCATCCCATTCCGCCGGAAGGGAAACTGTCCACCGAATGCCGTGTCAGCCATATTTATGATAAAGGAAAAGACAAAGGAGCCCTGGTGATTGCGGAAAGTGACACCTTTTATTCTGACGGGACAAAACTTTTTTCGGGCATATCCACGGTGTTCTGCCGTCTGGACGGCGGATTCGGCGGAGAAAACGCCCCGAAAAAAGAAATTATTTTTCCGGACAGGAAAGCGGATTTCAGCATCGCGTCCGCCCCGTCTCCGGATCAGCCCCTTCTGTACCGTCTTTCCGGTGATACCTTTGAACTGCATGCGGACCCGGAATTTGCCCGGATGGCCGGATTTGAAAAACCCATCATGCACGGTCTCTGCACCCACGGATTTGCCTGCCGCGCCCTGATTGCAGCGCTGATTCCCAAAGAACCGGAACGGGCAAAACGCATGAGCTGCCGTTTTTCCCGGCCCCTGTATCCGGGGACTCCCATCCGCAACCTGATCTGGAAAACAGCCCAGGGAAAGGCCCTGTGGAAAACTGTGAATGAAGAAAACGGGGAAGAAGTTATCACAAACGGGATTTTTGAATACTGCTGATTGTCCCGCATATATATTTCTGTATTATCAGCGAAACAAAGGTAGGAGATAATGCTGAAGGTATAGTTTCAATGCCGTTTCCTTAAGACTCCCCTCCCGCCGGGGAGGGGGACTTTCTGCTTAAGGAAACGGCACCGGGTATAGTTTTTTAAGAAAATCCCTTTTTTCTATTGTGTCCTGCGATAATTAAAACAGGTTCTCCGGCCGCTGCTCAACGTCCTGATTCTGAAATGAATCACAGAATATCCGGGCTCATCTGCCAAAGACAGGCAGATAAGGAATTTCAGTCAGAACAGGGCACCGGCCTTTTTTCCTTTCTCCGTTTTTTTGCTGGTGTCCTGCTCTGATTGAAAATCCTTATTCACTGTGCTTTTGCAGGTGATTCTGAAAATTCTGTAATCTGTTTCGGAATCAGTGCATTAAGAAACGGG
>JAABRU010000298.1 GCA_011390755.1 Desulfobacteraceae bacterium
GAAGGAGAATTCGCAATATCGGATTTCGGAGACACCCGTCTGAATAAACGGTGTGTTATTCTGACAGACAGACTGAGCCGGAAACCTTCTTTAAGCATACCGGCCGCATGTGACTCATGGAAGGATACACCCGGAGCATACCGCTTTTCTGATAATGACAGAGTGACAGAAAAAGAAGTTCTGAATCCTCACCGTGATGCGACCCTGAAACGTATTCAGGAACAGAAAACAGTTCTGCTGATTCAGGATACAACCGAAATAGACGTAACACGTCCGGAAGAACGGATGCCGGGTTCCGGTCCCCTGAACGACAGTTCCCGTATCGGTTTTTTAAATCATGTGATGCCGGCAGTAACACCTGACGGAATTCCTCCGGGGGTGACAGATACCGAAATATGGAACCGTGATCCGGAAGAATTCGGAAAAAACAGAAATAAAAGCAAAGGAAGCAAAGAAAAAGCGAAAAAACAGAGACCGGTAGAAGAAAAAGAAAGTTTCCGGTGGTTACAGTTTTTCAGGAAAGCCTGCGAAGTGCGGAGATTGTCACCGACTACGGACATTATCTGTATTTCAGACAGTGAGGGAGACATTTGGGACTCGGTAAGAAATAAATCCTCCGGAAATATCCTGCGGATAAACAGAAACTGTGCATTCCGTCCCCCAATCAGATGAAACGGGGCAGTTATTTTTTGCTGAGTGCCTTTATGAATGCTTTGCAGAGGGGAACCGGGAAGAACAGAACGGTAAAGCTGATTGGATTGTGCGGGCCTGTCAGAACCGGAGTCCTGAAGGGACACCTGAAGAGAAAAAGGTTTACCGGAAACTGTGCCGACAACCGACCGGAAATGAATCCTGATTTGTGTATAACGATGATGGCTTTGCCCCGGGCTATACCAATGCGCCCTTTCAGGGCTTTCAACTCGTTCCCAGGCTCCGCCTCAATGCCCTTAAATTAAGACTCCCCTCCCCTGAGGGAGGGGCAGGGGGAGGGTGAAAACGGCAGGCGGATTACATGCCGGTAACTTTTTCTAATGCGCCCTTTCAGGGCTTATATAAAATTTTATGGGTGAAGGCCGTAGACAAAGGCGGAAAATATCCCTTCAGTGAAACCATCCTCCGCTGCACCGAAGACAACCCCTAGTGCTTTGTCAACTTTGTTTTTGTGAGATCCACTGTAGATAAAAACCTGATTTTTTTGAAAAATCCGGTTTTTACAACTCGTCAGAACAAGATTGACAAAGCACTATCGGTTTGACTTCAAAGTCACGGAATGACTTACCAGGACAAAAACATAATCCAAAGTGGTATAGGACTTACGCAGTTGAAATATAATCTGCTGTTTTTATTCAACAGTTCGGTAAAAAAAATTCGGGCTGAATAATTTCAGCAGGTTATGAAATGAATACAGAACATCCGCATTTAATGGTTTCAGACAGTTATGGTTTTATGCCCTGTAAGTCGGAAAAAATTACCGAACCATTGTTTATTGACTGTCAATTTTTAAGGCACATAATAAATTCAAACAGTTAAAATTCAACAGCGTAAGTCCTAGTGGTAAACAAAATTTACCGCTCCCCTCTCTTTTGCCCCCACTTTCTCCCCCCTCATAAAAATATTTATCTCAATTCTACCCCCGAATTATCGTAATCCTATAGAAAGTCGAAAATTTGAAAATCGGATTTTTTACGAATGAATCAAAAGTGATTTTTTATATCTTTCATTTCCAAACTCTTAGCCCTTTATTTGGTATATATCCCTTAATTATCCGATCCTTTGCTTGAAATATTTTTCCGGAAAGGGTAGCAATGTCTGAACCACAGGCATCCGGCAGAAATGGATCGGAATTAATAATGTACATATTTTCAACTAATTACAAAAATGGAAAATGATAAATGACTGACAGCAATACCGATTTTGTCCATCTTCACCTCCACACCCAGTACAGCCTGCTGGACGGGGCCATCCGCCTGGATGCACTGTTCAGACGGGCCAAAGAATACGGCATGGATACCGTGGCCGTTACGGATCACGGAACCATGTTCGGTACGGTGGATTTTTATGAATACGCCAAAAAGGCCGGTATAAAACCCATTATCGGCTGTGAATGCTACCTGGCCCCCAAAGGGCTGAGTATCAAAACTTCGGAAAATAAAGGAACCCGGCACCTGCTGCTGCTGGCAAAAAATATGGAAGGCTACCGGAATCTTTGTAAAATGGCTTCCATTGCCCAGCTGCAGGGCTTTTACTATAAACCCCGCATTGACAAAGAAGTGCTCAAAGCCCACAGCAAAGGACTGATTGCGGGATCAGCCTGCCTGCACGGAGAAATTCCCCTGCTGATCCGTGCCGGGAAGACAGATGAGGCCGACGAGGCCGCCCGATTTTATCTGGATACTTTCGGAGAAGACAATTTTTACCTGGAAGTGCAGCACAATGGCATTCCGGATCAGGAAATTGTAAATCAGGGACTGCTGGAAATGAGCAAACGCCTTTCCATTCCCCTCATCGCCACCAATGACTGCCATTATCTGGATCGCGGGGATGTGAAGGCCCATGATGTGCTGCTCTGCATCCAGACCGGGAAAACCGTCAATGATGCCGGGCGTTTCCGCTTTTCCACAGACCAGCTCTATTTTAAATCCGGAAAGGAAATGCAGGAACAGCTGGGCCATTTTCCCGGAGCCATTGAAAATACTGTGGCACTTGCCAAACGCTGCGAAATCGAATTTGATTTCAATACCTATCATTTTCCCCAGTTTGATGCGGATTCCGGCAGAACAGCCGATGAGATATTTGATGAAAAAGTCCGGGAGGGATATGCCCGGCGCATGAAAGAGGTGCTTGCCAAAAATCCGGATACTGACCGGAAGGTTTATGATGAACGCCTGGAATATGAATCGGGTGTGATTAAAAAGATGGGATTTCCGGGTTATTTTCTCATTGTGGCCGATTTTATTCAGTACGGAAAAGAAAACGGTGTGCCCGTGGGCCCGGGCCGGGGCAGTGCGGCCGGAAGCATGGTGGCCTATTCCATGGGCATTACCGATCTGGACCCCATTGAACACGGTCTGATTTTTGAACGCTTTTTGAATCCATCCCGCATCAGTATGCCGGATATTGACGTGGATTTCTGCATTAACGGACGGGAAAAAGTTTTCAGATATGTGGTGGAGCGATACGGCGGCGGGGACTATGTGGCCCAGATTATTACCTTTGGAAAACTCAAAAGCCGCGCGGTCATCCGGGATGTGGGCCGTGCTCTGGATATTCCCCTGTCTGAAGTGGATGCCATTGCCAAAATGGTTCCGGATGTGCTGAATATCAGTCTGGATGAGGCGCTGGAACAGGAACCCCGGCTCAAAGGGCTGGCCGAAAGCGATGCCCGTATAGGGGAACTTATCCGCATTGCCAAAACCCTGGAAGGTCTGCCCCGCCATGCCTCCACCCATGCGGCCGGTGTGGTCATCGGCGACAAACCCCTGGTGGAATATCTGCCCCTGTTCAAAGGAAAAAAAGACGAAGTTGTGACCCAGTTCGACATGAAACGGGTGGAACAGATCGGTCTGGTGAAATTTGATTTTCTGGGACTGCGCAACCTGACGGTCATTGAGAATACCCTGAAACTGATTGTGCAGGGAGGCGGGGAAAGACCGGATCTGCTCCATCTGGATTTTGCCGATCCCGGCACCTTCAAACTGCTTTCCATTGGGGACACCACAGGGGTATTCCAGTTGGAAAGTTCGGGCATGAAAGAACTGCTCCGCCGCCTGCGGCCGGCCTGTTTTGATGATATTACGGCCCTGGTGGCCCTCTACCGGCCCGGCCCTCTGGACAGCGGCATGGCCGATGAATATGTGGAGCGGAAGCACGGCCGCCGGAAAGTCGTGTACCTGCTGCCGGAACTGGAGCCCATTCTCAAAGAAACCTACGGTGTCATTCTCTATCAGGAACAGGTCATGCGCATTGCGGCTGTGCTGGCCAGTTACAGCATGGCCGAAGCGGACGGACTGCGCAAGGCCATGGGAAAAAAGATAGTGGAACTCATGGCAAAGCACCGGGAGCGATTTATTTCCGGTGCGGTTGAAAACGGACATCCTAAAGACAAAGTCACCCAGCTCTTTGATCTCATGGAAAAATTCGGGAGATACGGATTCAACAAGGCCCACAGCGCGGCCTATGCACTCATTGCATTTCAGACAGCCTGGCTCAAAACCCATTACCCTGTGGAATTCATGGCCTCCCTGCTCACCAGTGAAATGGGATCCATTGACAGTGTGGTCAAATTTATAGATGAATGCCGGGTACACAGTATTCAGGTGCTGCCGCCCGATGTGAATGAAAGTTTTAAGGAATTCAACGTGGTGGAAGGAAATATCCGTTTCGGACTGCTGGCTGTGAAAAATGTGGGGGAGGGGGCCATTGAATCCATTATTGCGGCAAGACAGGAGGAAGGGCCTTTCACTTCCCTTTATGATTTCTGCGAACGGGTGGATCTGCGCAGGGTCAACAAGCGGGTGCTGGAAGGACTGGTATACTGCGGGGCATTTGATTCCCTCAACAAAAACCGTGCGCAGCTGATGGCGGCCCTGGAAGAGTCCCTGGACTACGGTCAGCGCGTGCAGCGGGAAAAAAACAGCCCCCAGCTGGGCCTTTTTGACGCGGGCGGTGTTTCCGAACCCATCAATATACCGAAACTTCCGGATGTGGCCGAATGGGATGAAAAGGAAAAACTGGCCCTGGAAAAAGAAGTGCTGGGTTTTTATGTTACGGGCCATCCTTTGGGAAGATATCAGAAAATTCTGGAAAAATTTTCCAGTGCGGACACCCTGACCCTGAAAGAGAAAAACAACAGTCAGGCTGTGCGTATCGGCGGAATTATCACTTCTGTAAAAGTCATCAAAACCAGAAAAGGGGAGGACATGGCTTTTCTCACCACGGAAGATTTAACCGGCACTGTGGAAACCGTTGTTTTCCCCTCTGTTTATGAACAGGTCCGTCAGGTGCTGACAGAAGACCGTTCTGTTCTCATCGAAGGGGCTGTGCAGAAGGAGGAGCAGTCGGTAAAAATACTGGCCGACCGCATTGTGCCCATGAATGAGGCCGAGGAAACCTGGACGGCCAGTATCCATTTCAATCTGGACATGAGCCGCACCGACCGGGAAACCCTGGAAAAACTCATGGGCATATTCCGGAATCATCCGGGAAACTGCCGGGGATATATCCACCTGCGGGAAGCGGAAAAAAGCGAAACCGTTATCGCTGTATCCGAAAATATACAGATCAAATGCGGGGAGGAACTGAACCGGGAAGTGGAAACCTTTCTGGGTTATCCCGCGGTGGAAACATCCTGCAGGCTGGCCACCAGCGAAATCATGAACGGCAAAAGAGGGCGGAACGGCTATCAGCGGGGGTAAGGATTTATTATTCCCGAACTTTCCCCGTCATACGCATAATATTCGGAAAGTTATTATCGGTTTATATGAAAGTCCCGCACAACTCCTTACGGGGCTCTGCCCCGTAACACATTTTTCCGGGGCTCCGCCCCGTACACAGTATGAGGCGGAGCCCCGTAACGAGTCCGGGGAGAGATTTTCATGCTTCGTTGTGAGTGATAACTCATGGCCGTTTTATATGAAACTCTACAATAAATCAAGTAATTACAGTGTATTATCCGGCAGAAAAAGTGACCGGAAACAGATGCTCAGAGTGAAAAAACACTTATCCT
>JAABRU010000299.1 GCA_011390755.1 Desulfobacteraceae bacterium
ATTTCGCTTGTCTTTGCAACACTTTGAAAATTAAACTGAATTTTCCAGAATTTTTTGCATACCCAAAGAATCGGATTCAATAAATTCAGATTGTTGGATCGCAAAGAGCGAAATGTGGGTTATATGAAAGTGTTTGCGAAAAACCGGCCTCCGCCTTAATTTTCGCACTCCGCGCAGCTTTTATGCTTCGTTGTGAGTCACGGCTCATGGTCGTTTATATGAAAGTCCTTTACAACTCGTTACGGGGCTCTGCCCCGTAACGCATTTTTCCGGGGCTCCGCCCCCTACACAGTATGAGGCGGAGCCTCACCTCCGGCGTTACGGGGCGGAGCCCCGTAACGGGTCCGGGGAGAGATTTTCATGCTTCGCTGTGAGTCACGGCTCATGGCCGTTTATATGAAACTCTACAATAAATCAAGTAATTACAGTGTATTATCCGGCAGAAAAAGTGACCGGAAACAGATGCTCAGAGTGAAAAAACACTTATCCTGCAGTCTCTGAGCGACTTTCTTCGAAAAATTCCGCGCTTCCCTGAAAAATGACCGG
>JAABRU010000021.1 GCA_011390755.1 Desulfobacteraceae bacterium
GCCGTCCCTGCGGGACTGATTCAGATATGGAATCCCGATCCCGGCAGTAAACTGCCGGGCTGTTTTCTGTTGTCCCTACGGGACATAAAGGTTGCTGAGGCATCATTTCTTATTTCCGATAATGTCTTTTATTCAATATTCCCAGGGCTTTGCCCCGGGCTATACCAATGCGCCCTTTCAGGGCTTTCCAAAAATGCCTTTTCCTTAACTTATAGTGCGTCGCATATGAAGTGATACCCGTTTTGGCATAAAGAAACATTGAAAATCAGTCTGTCAGGAACTGAATGAAGTATCAGTCCACCTGCGACGCACTATAATGCCGTTGAGGCAGAGCCCGGGAACAAGTCAAACGAGGACCATATCTTGCTCCCACGCTCCGCGCGGAAGTGTCAGGCGGACGCTCCGCGTCCGGTTCATTTGCAGCGGGACGCGGACCGTCCCCCGTGCATTCCCACGCGGAGCGTGGGAACGAGGGAAATTTACCCATAATAAAATTTATAAAAACCAGGCATTGCCTTTTCCGCATATAAATGATAGAGGTTTAAAAAAAATATTATCCGTAATATCAGGACAGAAACATACAGAAATTTACTCATAATAAAATTTATAATAAAGTTAATTTCCCCCATTTTTTTCATTTCTCCGAACCGAGAAAAGGAGTCCCGCCATGAAAACCCTGTTTTATTTTTCCCAAAAACCGTATGCTGTGCAGAAGTCCGTGCGCCTGCTTCTGGCTGTGTGCATGGTGCTGTTTGTGTCTTCAAATCTTTACGCCGGATGGGTGCAGGTCGGTACTGCGGGATTTTCCGCAGGTACGGCAACTTATATGAGCCTTGCCATAGACAGCAGCAATACGCCGTATGTGGCTTATCAGGATATGGCAAACAGCCAGAAAGCCAGCGTGATGAAGTTTGACGGCGCAAACTGGGTTCAGGTCGGGACTGCCGGGTTTTCCGCAGGTCAGGCAGACTATATCAGCCTTGCCATAGACAGCAGCAATACGCCGTATGTGACTTATCAGGATATGGCAAACAGCCAGAAAGCCAGCGTGATGAAGTTTGACGGCACAAACTGGGTGCAGGTCGGGGCTGCCGGGTTTTCAGCAGGTACGGCAACTTATATCAGCCTTGCCATAGACGGCGGCAATACGCCGGTTGTGGCTTATACGGATAATGCAAACGGAGGTAAAGCCAGTGTGATGAAGTTTGACGGCGCAAGCTGGGTTCAGGTCGGGACTGCCGGTTTTTCAGCAGCCGGGGCAGGCTACAACAGCCTTGCCATAGACAGCAGCAATACGCCGGTTGTGGCTTATCAGGATGGGGCAAACGCCGGTAAAGCCAGTGTGATGAAGTTTGACGGCACAAGCTGGGTTCAGGTCGGGACTGCCGGGTTTTCAGCAGCCCCGGTAGGCTATACCAGCCTTGCCATAGACAGCAGCAATACGCCGGTTATGGCTTATCAGGATGGGGCAAACAGCCAGAAAGCCAGCGTGATGAAGTTTGACGGCACAAATTGGGTTCAGGTCGGGGCTGCCGGATTTTCAGCAGATCGGGCAGACTATACCAGCCTTGCCATAGACAGCGGCAATACGCCGGTTGTGGCTTATACGGATAATGCAAACGGCAACAAAGCCAGCGTGATGAAGTTTGACGGCGCAAACTGGGTGCAGGTCGGGACTGCCGGGTTTTCAGCAGGTACGGCAACTTATATGAGCCTTGCCATAGACAGCAGCAATACGCCGGTTGCGGCTTATCAGGATTGGGCAAACAGCAACAAAGCCAGTGTGATGAAGTATATAACCGATGAGCCTGAGAATCAGGCAAACTCCCTGAATTTCACATCTGTAACCGGCACATCCATGACCTTTGAATGGACGCGGGGAGACGGTGCAAACTGCATTGTGGTGATGAAATCCGGTTCAGCAGTGGATTCCGATCCCGTTGATTTGACTGCTTACACAGCAGATGCAGCTTTCGGCACAGGTTCGGAAACCGGAACCGGCAATTATGTTGTTTACAGCGGAACCGGAAGCACGGTCACTGTAACCGGCCTGACCGCAGGCACAACCTATCATGTTGCAGTGTATGAATACAACGGCTCCGGAGGAACAGAGAATTATCTGATTTCAACTCCCGCAAGCGGAAACATAATAACCGCCCCCGGCAATGCCCTGGATTTCACCGGATCGAACAATTATGTAGAAATGAATGATTTCCAGTTGGGAACTTCAGATTTTACAATTGAATTCTGGATGAACGGCACTGCCGGAGGTATCGATCAATATGTGCTGACCAATCGAACATCAGAGGGGGATGCGAATGGAAACTGGTTTGTTTGCAACTATCTTTCAGCAAGCCAGAGTATGGGTTTCGGGATGGCCGCAGATGGTTCGGGAGGAGGTGGAGGCGTAAATTCTTTAGACGGCGCAATACCGGCCGGTGTATGGCATCATGTCGCCATAACAAGAGATGGTACGATGATAACCATTTTTATTGATGGTGTTCAAAATAACCAGACTACCGACAGCTTCGTCAGGAACTTGACTGTTACCTCGAACACCGCCCGATTTGGTGATTGGGTCGGATATAACAGACCATATCAGGGGAAGCTGGATGAGGTGCGCATATGGAATACGCCCCGGAGCCAGGCCGATATTCAAAACAACATGAACACAACTCTCACTGGTAATGAAGCCGGTCTGGTGGCTTATTACCGATTTGACCGGGGAACAGCGTGCGGAAACAACACGGGCATCAATACGCTGCCGGATCTGACATCAAACGGTAATGATGGCACACTGTATAATTTCGACCTTTCAACCCCTGACTGCAGCTCCAACTGGACAACCGCAGACTGGAATTACGGATACCCGTATGTCACCACTGATAACGTGACCAATATCACCGGGGCGGACGCTGTTGTGGGCGGAAATGTAGTGAATGAGGGAACTTCCGCCGTTACAGCCCGAGGTATCTGCTGGAACACCACAGGAAACCCCACGATTTCGGATGCCAACATTTCCATGGGCTCCGGTCCCGGACCGTTTTCCGGTTCCATGACCGGATTGACCGCCGGAGAAACTTACTACGTGCGGGCTTACGCCGTGAATACGGGAGGAACCGTTTACGGTGAACAAGATATTTTCACGCCCGTCATGCCCCCGCCCGGCAATGCCCTGGATTTTGGCGGGGCGGATGATTATGTCAGCATTCCGAGCGCTCCCTTATTAACACTGTCAACCCCGAATTTTACCGTTGAGTCATGGGTTTATCTGAATGATAATTCAACGACGCAGTATATCGCCAATAATGGCTGGGCATCGCATTGTTGGCCGGGTTGGTCATTAGGCATCGGCAGCATTTATTCTACGCAAACGGGCAAGGCGGTATTTATTATCAACCGTGATAATGTCTTTCCGCAAACGAATTATACCGAAGTAGTCTCAACTGAACCTGTGCCTGTGGGGCAATGGGTTCATATTGCAGCCTCGTATGACGGCAGTAACTTACGCCTGTATATCAACGGAGTATTGAACAGCACGGTTGTAACTTCCGGTCTGCCTTATGATTATCTGCCGACGATTACGCTGGGGAGTGAAGGGAACAGTTCAACTGCTCAACTAAACGGCGTATTGGATGAAGTCCGCATCTGGAATGTTGCCCGCACACAGGCGCAGATTAAGAACAGAATGAACAATGTCATTGATCCTGCAACGCCCGGTCTGACAGCTTATTACCGTTTTGACAATGTGAGTGGCACAACCCTGCCGGATCTCACAGCCAATGCCAATAACGGCACGCTTGTCAACGGGCCGGTCTGGACAGACTCGGAAGCCTTTACCGTCTGGACAGGTGCGGTCAGTACAGAATGGAACAATGCGGCCAACTGGAG
The DNA here is from genome assembly GCA_011390755.1 of Desulfobacteraceae bacterium. Lineage (GTDB taxonomy): Bacteria > Desulfobacterota > Desulfobacteria > Desulfobacterales > Desulfococcaceae > JAABRU01. The sequence continues at coordinate 3,892 of JAABRU010000021.1, forward strand.
CGACGGGGTTCCCACGGCTTCGGACAATGTGAGTATTCCGGCAGGTGCGCTGTATTCTCCGGAAATCAGCACTTCGGGACAGTGCGGGCATCTGGTCATACAAAGCGGTGCGGCTCTGAATATTCCGGGAACCGGGGTTCTGAATGTGTACGGAAACTGGATCAATCTTGGCACATGTAACGCGGGAAATTCAACTGTGATTCTGTCCGGCCAGAATCAGGCTGTTTACGGATCAAACACCTTTTATAATCTGCAGAAAGCAGGAACCGGAATAGAAACTCTGAAATTTGCGGCCGGAAGCACCCAGACTGTCACCGGGGAACTGATTCTGTCGGATATGATGCAGAAAAGCACAATGCCCGGTACGCAATGGAATATTGATGCACAGGGAACAGTATCAGCTTCCGGGCTGGATGTGCAGGATGCAAACGCTGTCACGCTCATTGATGTCAGAGGACAGGGCTGCACAGATTCCGGCAACAATGTGAACTGGATTTTTGACAACACCGCGCCGGTTGTAAACCTTGACCCGGACAACAGTCTCGGCGGTCCGGATGACGGAAACAATGAAATCACATTCACCGAGGGCGGTTCTCCGGTATCTGCGGCTGATATGGACGCGGCAGTCACAGACGCGGAAGATGCGGTCATGCAGACGCTGACACTCACTGTAACCGGCATTGCAGATGGCACGGATGAAATCATCACCATCGGCGGAACAGATTTTCCCCAGAATGCAGATAAAACAACAGGGGGAAATGCAGGTTCGACGGTGTTCACACTCGCTTACACACAAAGCACCGGCATTTTTCTGATTACCGGACAGGGCGGTGCGGAAATGCCGCTGGCGGATCTGAATCTGCTGATACGGGGCATCACCTATGTGAATATGAGTGAAAATCCAACTTCGGGAGACCGGATTCTGGCTTTTACGGCAAATGACGGATTTGCCGATTCCCTGAGTGTTCAGTCTGTCATCACAGTGAATGCGGTCAATGATGCGCCTGTGATTGAATCCCAGAATCCGCTTTCCACAAATGAGGATACGGCTCTTACCATTCAGTTCACGGATCTGACCGTGACTGATCCGGATAATGCCTATCCCACCGGGTTCATCCTGACCGTGCAGAGCGGCACGGATTACACGGTTTCCGGAACCACTGTCACTCCGGTTTTGGATTTTAACGGAACGCTCACAGTTCCGGTGCTGGTGAATGACGGAACAGATGACAGCAGTGTGTTCAGTCTCTCCGTAACCGTGAATCCGGTCAATGATGCGCCGGTGATTGCATCCCAGAATCCGCTTTCCACAGATGAGGATACGGCTCTTACCATTCAGTTCACGGATCTGACCGTGACTGATCCGGACAATGCCTATCCCACCGGATTCACCCTGACCGTGCAGAGCGGCACGGATTACACGGTTTCCGGAACAACGGTTACGCCAATTCCGGATTTTAACGGAACGCTGACTGTTCCTGTGCTGGTAAATGACGGAACAGATGACAGTAATGTGTTCAGTCTCTCCGTAACCGTGATTCCGGTCAATGATGCGCCGGTGATTGAATCCCAGAATCCGCTTTCTACAGATGAGGATACGGCTCTTACAATTCAGTTCACCGATCTTCTCGTGACTGATCCGGATAATGCGTATCCCACCGGGTTCACTCTCACTGTTCAGTCCGGCACGAATTACACGGTTTCGGGAACGCAGATCACACCTGCACTGAATTACACCGGCCCGCTCACGGTTCCGGTTCTGGTGAATGACGGCGGGCTTGACAGTAATGTGTTCAGTCTCTCCGTAACCGTGATTCCGGTCAATGATGCGCCGGTGATTGAATCCCAGAATCCGCTTTCCACAGATGAGGATACGGCTCTTACAATTCAGTTCACGGCTCTGACCGTGACTGATCCGGACAATGCCTATCCCACCGGATTCACCCTGACCGTGCAGACCGGAAGCAATTACACGGTTTCCGGAACCACAGTAACACCGGTTTTGGATTTTAACGGAACGCTCACAGTTCCGGTGCTGGTAAATGACGGAACAGATGACAGCAGTGTGTTCAGTCTTTCCGTAACGGTGAATGCGGTCAATGATGCACCGGTGATTGACAGTCAGAATGCCGTCAGCATTCCGGCAAACACTTCTTTGACCATTGTGACAGGTTTTCTCTCTGTGACAGACCCGGACAGTTTCTGGCCCGATGATTTCACTGTCACAGCCGGAGACGGGGCCAATTACACCCGCACAGGCAATATCATCACAGCGGATACGGGTTTTGCCGGAACCCTGACGGTTCCCGTGACGGTAAATGACGGAACTGCGGACAGCATCCCCTTTCCCTTTGTCATCACAGTGACTGCGCTGAACATTCCTGTGATTACAGGGCAGACTTCCCTGACAACTGCGGAAGACACCCCGCTGACACTCACACTGGATGATCTCACGGTTTCAGATCCCGACAGTGTATATCCTGATGATTTCACCCTGAGCGTGCAGACCGGAAGCAGTTACACGGTTTCCGGAACCACTGTCATACCTGCACCGGACTTCAGCGGAAATCTGACTGTTTCTGTGATGGTCAATGACGGAACAAATGACAGCAGTGTTTTCAATGTCAGTATCACAGTAACCCCGGCCAATGATGCGCCGCTTCTGGACAATACCGGTGAAATGGCACTCACTGCCATTGACGAGGATGCCGTAACAGATGCGGACAATCCCGGCACCTCTGTTGCGGATATTCTGCTGAGCGGGGGCGGTGACAGAATCACTGATCCTGATGCCGGAGCTGTGGAAGGCATTGCTGTTACATCTGCTGCGGACAGCACAGGACAGTGGCAGTATGACATCGGCGCAGGTTTCACCTCGTTCCCGGCAGTCACGGAAACCGCGGCTCTGCTGCTGCCGGACACAGCAGTCATCCGCTTTGTGCCGGATACCGATTTCAGCGGACTGCTCAGCCCCGGCATTGTTTTCCGTGCCTGGGATCAGACCTTTGGCACAGGGGGAATACAGGCAGATGTGAGTGCAAACGGCGGAATCACAACCTTCAGTGCAGAAACAGAAACGGCATCTGTCATGGTGAATCCGGTCAATGATGCGCCGGTCATCACTGGGCAGACTTCTCTTTCCATACCTGAGAACACAGCCATCACGGTTGCACTCTCCCATCTGACTGTGACGGATCCGGATAACACCTGGCCGGACGGGTTCATTCTGACCGTGCCGGCCGGAGACAATTACACGGTTTCCGGAACAACTGTCACGCCGGATCCGGGTTTCAGCGGGATTCTTCGGGTTTCGGTCATGGTGAATGACGGCGAACTTGACAGTGAGTCTTATCCGCTGAGTGTGGCAGTGGATTTTGTCAATGATGCACCGATTATCACAGGTCAGAATCCGCTTTCCACAGATGAGGATGTTCCGCTTGCAATTCAACTCACAGATTTGACGGTAAGTGATGCGGACAGTGAATATCCTGCGGATTTCACTCTGACTGTGCAGCCCGGAACCGCTTACACGGTTTCCGGAAATCTCATCACTCCGGCAGCCGATTACAGCGGAAGTCTGACTGTCCCTGTGCAGGTGAATGACGGTATCAGTGCCAGCAATGTTTACAATCTCACCGTAACAGTGAATCCGGTCAATGATGCGCCGGTCATTACAGGACAGACTGAAGTAAGCATGTCTGAAAACACAGCCATTGTGATTCTGCTCTCTCATCTGACAGTGACAGATCCGGATAACATGTATCCGGACGGTTTCACCCTCACTGTGCTGCCCGGAACCGCTTACACGGTTTCCGGAACCACTGTCACACCGGTTTTGGATTTTACCGGAACCCTGACGGTTCCGCTTACGGTGAATGACGGAATTTCGGACAGTTCTGTTTTCTCCTTTGTGATTACAGTGAACGGAGAAAATGATGCCCTGCTGATTACCGGGCAGAATCCCCTTTCCGTAAATGAGGACACTCCGATTGTGATTCATCTGACGGATATCATTGTATCTGATCCGGAAAATATGTATCCATCCGGTTTCAGTCTGACCGTGCAGCCCGGAAGCAATTACACGGTTTCCGGAACAACCCTCACACCGGCACAGAATTACAACGGCCCGCTCACAGTTCCGGCGCTGGTGAATGACGGGACACAGGACAGCAATATTTTTAACCTGACGATAAGCGTCACCCCGGTCAATGATGTGCCTGTCATCATCGGCCAGACCGCGCTTTCCATAGCCGAGGACACACCTTTCACGGTTCACCCGGCCAACCTGATTGTTGATGAACCGGACGGTGATCCCCTCAGTCTGACCGTGATGCCGGGACAGAATTACACAGTTTCCGGAAACACGGTGACACCCGCGAAGGAATTCAGCGGACTGCTGACCATTCCGGTAACAGTGAGTGACGGAAAGGCGGTCAGTGATGTTTTCATGCTCACTGTACGGGTGTCTTTCACAGACGATCAACCGGTGATAACGGCCCAAAGCGTTCTGATCACTGCGGAGGAGACCGGACTCACGGTCACCCTGAACGATCTCACCGGGGATGATCCGGATACCCCCTATCCCGCGGGATTCACATTGACCCTGCAGGCGGGGGAGAATTACACGCTTTCCGGAAACACGGTCACACCGGTTAAGGATTTTTACGGAAGCCTGCGGGTGCCGGTCACGGTGAATGACGGGAAAAGCAGCAGCAATGTGTTCATCCTTTCCGTAAGCGTCAGCAATGTCAATGATCCGCCGCTTATCATCAGCGAACCGGTCTTAAAAGCCGTGGAGGATGAACCCTGGCGATATGAAATCACAGTCTCGGATCCGGACCCGGAGGACAGTTTCACGGTCACATCCGATAATCTGCCGCCCTGGCTGAGGATTGAGGGGACTGTCCTTTCCGGCACACCGGGAAATGACGACACAGGCGAATATCAGATAAATCTGACCCTCAGTGACGGGAACGGCGGCAGGGCACTGCAGTCCTTTACCCTTGCTGTGGAGCCGGTGAACGATGCACCTGTGATTATTGCCAACAACACACGCACCACAACAGAACTGACCCCGCTGACCGTGACCTTCAATGATCTGATTGTGGAGGACCCGGACAGCATCTATCCGGAGGAATTCACCCTGACCCTGTATCCGGGGAAAAATTACAGTCTGGAGGGGCAGACAGTCACTCCCCCGGCCGGATTTGCCGGAACCCTCACTGTTCCGGTCACAGTGAATGACGGTTATGCGGAAAGTCCGCGCTATGATATGAAGGTGGAAGTCACGGAAAGACCGGAGATCCGCAGCATCAGCGGAACCGTCACAAATCTGGAAAAGGACAGGGAACTCTGGATCAACGCGGTGTCCCGCAGCCTGGATGATTTTGAATATATCATACTCCGGGGAACCGGGGAACCGGTGATTCCCTATATCATTGAGCATCTGAAACCCTCCCATGACTTCCGGGTGGAAATCAGTTCCACGGACTATCCATACCAGGTTTACAGGGGCAAAGAGAGCTGGGAGGAAGCCGATGCCATTGACATTTCCGAAAGAAATTTTGCCGGGGCTGATTTTGTTCTCCCCCCGCCGGTGGGGGAAATTTCCGGACGCATTTTCTTACCGGATACGGCCAGAGCCGGTCAGTCTGTGCTGCTGCGGGCCTCTTCGGCCTCCGCAGGGGCTTCGGGCGCAGCGGAAATCATCCTGGAGGAAAACGGTGCCTGGGATGTTTTCTACAGGATTACCCGTCTGCTTCCCGCGGACGACTATACTGTTTCCCTCAGTTCCGACAGCTATCTGACCCGTTATTTCAGCGGGGACGGCGGAACCGGGGTTGCCCGTGAAAAGGATGCCTTCCCGGTCAGCACAGGGACTCCGGACGGGCCGGAGGTGAATTTTGTTCCGGATGCCGGGGTCATGATTTCCGGAACCGTGACTGCTGCGGATCTCAGCGGACTGCGGGCCGAAGCCTGGTCCGACAGTCTGGATGCGGGCAGCGGCGCGTTTGTTTCCGCGGACGGAACCTTTGCCATTTCCGGCCTGGAATCTGCCGGGGATTTCAAAGTTTCCGTGCTCCGTCCTGAAGGTCCGCCCCTGTATTATCATCCGGACGGGGCCGTGTATGACAGAAACGCGTCCGGCCCGGTCAGCACATGGAACGGAAACGTGTCCGGCATTGACATAGGCGTACCCGAAGAAAAAAGCATTTCCGGAACCGTGCGGGACGCGGCGGGAAATCCCCTTTCCGGCATATGGGTGGAAGCGCAGTCGGATTCGCAGACCGCGGGTGGCAGTGCGTTCAGTCCTGAAAACGGAAATTATGAAATACAGGGACTTGTCCCTGGTTCGGATTACCGTGTTTCTGCCCGTCCGGACCGGCACAGTCCCTATGCCCCGCAGGAGAAAACCGGCATTGCTGCCGGAGCCCGGAATGCGGATTTTGTGCTTGAACCCCGTTCCCTGTTCCGCATCAGCGGTCACATTCTGGATGCGGACGGAGAACCGGTTCCCAATGTGCGGGTGGAAATCTCATCGGATTCCCTGGATATTTTCGTGACATCCGCGGATGATTTCAACGGAAAGCAGGATCTGCACATTCCCAAAGAATATAAAATTGACGGACTGCCGGCCGCAGATGACTATACCGTCACGGCCCGCCCTTCCGCGGATGCGCCCTTTGCAGTCTTTGTACGCAGTAATGTTTCCATCCGGCAGGACACGGACATGAACATCGTTCTCACACCGGCCCTTTCCATGAGCGGCACGGTGACTGATGCGGCTGACGGAAGCCCGGTGGCGGATGCGCGTGTGACTGCATCCTCCGAGCGGCGGGCGTTCCGTGCCGAAACCCGCACCCCTGCGGACGGAACCTTTGTTATCGGCAACATGCCGGACATCCGGGATTACCGGCTGACAGTGACAGCCGAAGGATACACGGACGCGGAAATGACAGACCTTTCCCCGTCCGGAGACATCCGCGTGGAACTGCACCGCACCGGCATCATTTCCGGCACAGTCAGGGATGAAAACGGTTCCCCCCTGTCCGGGGTTCCGGTGGAGATATTCTCTTTGAAAACAGAATCCGATCCGCATTTCGGCGCAGCCATGCTGACCGGTACGGATGGGGAATTTGCCCTGAAAGGACTGCGCGCATACCATGATGACGGAAGTCCCGCGGAATACACCGTGACCGCGTATCCGGAGGAATACCCCCCGGCCGGAGCAGAAAACATAAGACCGGGGGAGACCGTGAATCTGACCGTGATCCCCGGAGAGGAATTCAGCGGAACCGTGCGCAATGCGGACGGCAGTCTCCTGACAGGAGCGGATCTGTTCATTGATATTTTTGAAATACAGGGGGAATTTGTACTCACGGCCGACACAGAGGCGGACGGCACTTTCCGTAATGCATCCCTGGATCCGGATACCGGGTATGAACTCAGATTCATGGTCTATGCCGGAGAAAACCTGCTCCTGGCCCGGTGGGCCGGAAAGGGTGGCATGGGTGTGAATGACCGTGCGGACGCGGTCGCTTACAGTTCCGGAACACCCCTGGATTTCCGTTTCAGCGAAACAGTGCGGATTCCCTCCTCTTTGCGCAGAAATGCGGTACACAGGGCGGACAGATCCGGAAGCGGTGAAACCGCTGTGCGCAACCTCCGGTCCGTCCCGCGGGAACTCATATACAGAGACGGCACTGTCACCGCAAAATGGGATCCCTCATTGCAGGGGGAAGACCCGGAAACCGGGGAAAAATACTATTATATATTCAGCAGGGAGTCAGGTTTCGCCGTGACAAAACGCACGGCCCCGCGCAGCCGTCCTGTCACGGTGCGCAGGGTTACGGAGAACGGGCTGCGGGGAAACAATACGGATTTCCACTGCTATGTGGCGGCTGTGGATGCGCGCGGGCAGATCGGCGAAACCCGTTCCGTGACCTTCCGTAGCGACACGGTTCCGCCCCTGAACCCGAAAATCTCTGTTCCGGCAAAAACAACCCTGCCTTCTGTTTCCCTGGAACTGGCGGCCGGAGGTGCGGTGGAAATATATCTGAGCAATATCACCTACGGACAGGGCGGAAACTGGGAATCCCTGACACAGCGGAGGACATGGGAACTGACCGAAGGGGACGGGCTGAAAAAGATATATGCCCGCTTCCGGGACAGGGCCGGGAACACGGTCAACGCATTTGCCGCCACGGAGAAAATACCGGATTTCGACCCGGACACCCAGCATAAAATCACCGTGGAAACCGGCCCCGGAGGGAAAATTATCCCCGCAGGCGAAGTCATTGTCAACTCCGGGGATGACCTGACACTTGCGGTCACACCGGATACGGGCTACGGAACCGGAACGGTGACGGTGGACAATATCCCCGTGCGGCTCAATAATGACAGTCAGTTCACCCTGGTCAGCATCCGCGCGGATCATACCTTTGCCGTGACCTTCACCCCGGCATCGGAAAAAACCCATGTCATCACAGCCACCGCAGGCCCTTACGGCAGCATCAGCCCCTCCGGAAAAATCACCGTTCCCGAAGGTGCGGATCAGGCATTTTCCATTGTGCCGGTGGAGGGGTACGGAATTGCGGAAGTCCTGGCGGACGGACAACCGGTGACTCCGGACGCGGACGGCGGTTTTGTCTTCCGCAATGTGACCGGGGATCATTCCATATCTGTGACCTTCCGATAGCACGGCAGGCAGGTGCGGCGTTCCCGCGCGGGAGCGTGGGAACGATCAGCATTACACCTTATCGGGTTCTGCTAACTGGCAACTGTGTAATAGACCTTATCGGAAATAAAAAAATGACAGAAAATCTCACCGCAAAGACGCAGAGAACGCAAAGATGTAAAGGGGTTTTTCTTTGCGTCCTCTGCGTCTTTGCGGTGAAAACCTTATTTCCGATAATGTCTAATGTAACATCGTCTTTGAAAAAGGAGTGCGAAAGACCGCTCTGCTTTCGCACTCCGGCGCACTTCGCCGGTTTTCTTTAGGAATGATCTGCAGGTCCGCCCGGCAGAAAATCGCCCAGTGTACCCCACTGATAATCACTGATACTGCGTTCTGTGCTGTCAAAAGCGATTCCCATCAGGAAAATATCCTTCCCGGATGTCAGATAAGGTTCATAATATCGTTTTTCCAGTATCTGTTCAATGGCCACGGATGCACCCTGATCGCATTTGAGTTCGATGATGTAAATTATATCGGAAAATTCGGCTTTCATATCCAGCCTGCCCATACTGCTCAGCACTTCCGTATCCGTATCCACTCCCGAAGCCGAGAGCATGAGGTAAAACATGGTATGGTAATAAGATTCGCCCTGATTGGCAATCTGTGTGTAGGGAACAGAGGCATATATGCTTTTCACGGTCCGGATAAAGCTTTCCATATCTTTTTCCTCCAGGTACCGGTACAGGTTTTTATAAGCCCCCATGATTCTCAGATCCCGGATACCGGCGAAATCATTGAGCAGATAAGAGAGAAATGAGGTTTTCACTTCCTGGTTGGGGTATCCCATCCGGTAGATTCCGACCCTTCTGTCAAAATCCCTGATCGTTATATATCCGGTCTGGAAAAGGAGGGGTTCGAGCCGGAGGTTGTCCAGATCATAAACGGAAAACAGTTCTTTGGGAAGCTCCATGTTTTCAATATCGGCCACAGGGTAGTCATTTTCCCGTATCAGGTTCAGCAGAAATGTCGGTGTGGCGGTTTCAAACCAGTGGTTTTCAAATCTTCCCGTTTTTAAAAATCTGACGATTGAGAAGGGATTATAGACTTTGGTCTGACTTTCCGTAAAACGGTATCCGTCATACCAGTTTCGCATATCCTGTCTGAGTCCGTCTGCGGGTATCTCTGCTTCGTGACTCAGCCTTCGGATGGGATCTGTAAAGCAGGATTCCAGTTCCTCTTCCGTATAACCCATAACAGCATCATATCTTTCCTGCATGGAAATATCATCCAGGTTGTTCAGATCCGAAAAAATACTGATTCTTGCAAATTTTGAAATGCCGGTAAGAAAGACAAAACGCAGGGCAGAGGATACCTCCGCTCCTTTCAGAACCCCGAAAAAGGGTTTGAGCAGGTCCCTGTTGGCTTTGGCAATCTTCAGGTGCTCTTCCCCTTTTCCGATGTGCTCAATGATGGGTTTGTCATATTCATCCATCAGCACGACAACCCGTTCCCCGTATTTTTTGGACAGATTCACGATAAGGTTTGTAAAAAGAAAGGGGAGGGAGGCTTTGTCAGGAAGGGTGATCCCGTTTTTTTCAGCCATATTCCGGATATACAGAAGCAGATCGTTTTCAAGTTCATAGGAGGTACTCATCCCCAATGCACTGAAATCAATGGTAATCACCGGGTGTTCTTTCCATTCCCAGTCGCTTTTGCCTATCCACAGGTCTTTGAACAGTTCCCGCTTTCCCCTGAAAAGATTCTCCAGGGTTGAAACCGTGAGGGATTTGCCGAAACGTCTGGGTCTGGCAAGAAAATAAAAACCCTGGGACGGGCGGACCATTTCATAGATATACCGGGTCTTATCCACATAATAGAAATTGCCGGTGATCATCTGCTCAAAAACCTGAATCCCCACAGGTAAAAATTTTTCCATAACCCTTTCCTTTCCCTGGGGATATTCTGAACCCCAGGTTACTGTTTTGTCAAAGTTGAACTGATGGGTATGCGGAACTGCGGGGACGTATTGCATATGTCCGGTATGAGCGGATTCAGGGCGTATGCAATACGCCCTGACAGGAGCAGTTTAACCCGTCATTTAAACGTTGACAGGGCACCAGAGTGTTTTTTCTGATGTATAACATTTCCGGAACAGTTATTCAACTGGCACAACACTGTTATAGTGATCCAATTTTGATGAATATGTAAAAAGTCCGAAATCCGGGTATTTCAGCAGTTTAACATGCTGATTTTACTAAGGCTGAATTCTGGAAAAATGACTTTTTACCGGTTCATCAATTTTGCTTTTTCCAAAAACAGGGTCAAAATTTTATGACTTGCCTTCTCCCCTCCCTCAGGGGAGGGAGTCTTTTTCAACGGATTTGACCCACTGCCGTTTTTTTTATGAATTTCTTACTTGCAAAAATGAACCGTTTCGGAGTAAATCTAATCAGGTGATTAGAAAATGAATATTTATCTGTACGATAGTGGACTGTCAAATATATTTCTGCATACTCAGAAAAACTGAAAGTCTGGCAGACTTCCAAACGACTCGACTGAGCTCGCCGAAATCTTTCAGTTTGGACTCCCCGGTCCGGACTTTTTAAAAGGGTAAAAAATTTATTTGACAGTCCAGTAGACTCATATCTTTTTACTGACAGGAGGGGGTGGAATGGGAAAAATTTTGAAACGCTCTGTTTTTCCAATATGTTGTCTGATACTGTTCTTTTCCCCGCTTCATGCGGAAATTGTGCCGGACGGTTCCACAGGTTCCCTCGGTCAGATTGAGGCGGCCCAGGGGAATTATGACATCAGAATGAATTACGGGCATCAGGCCGGGGAAAATCTTTTTCACAGTTTCAGCCGCTTTAATATCGGCACCGGGGAAACAGCAACTTTCGGGGTTTCAGCCGCCATCCGGAATATCATCAGCCGGGTAACGGGTGGGAGTGAATCCTTTATTGACGGAACCATTCGCAGTCTGATTTCGGATACTGCGGATATTTCCGCTGCGAATCTCTATCTGCTCAATCCCTCCGGCATTCTCTTCGGTCCCAATGCGGCCCTGGACATGGGCGGTTCCTTTCATGTCAGTACAGCGGATTATCTGCGCATGGGCGAATCCGAAAGATTTTATACCACGGTGCAGGAAAACGAGATACTGTCTTCGGCACCGCCTTCGGCCTTCGGTTTTCTTGCAGCCCCCGCGCCAATCCGTTTTACAGGACTGGGGGAGGTCGGAGAGGACATGGCTCCCGGTCTGACCGTTGCCCCTTTGCAGAATATTTCCGTGATCGGCGGGGATATATCTTTGACCGGCACATTCCTTACGGACGGCACAGCCGAAAAACCCCTGGGGAATCTGAGTGCGCCCGGGGGCAGTCTGCATCTGGTCAGTGCGGCTTCTCCGGGAGAAGTCATGCTTTCCGGAAACGGGCCGGATACATCTTCTGTCAGCAGTCTGGGAAATATCACCCTGTCTGATCATTCACTGCTCAAAGCCACCGGAACCGGTTCGGGAAATATTTTTATCCGGGCCGGGCAGTTTGTTATGGAAAACAACAGTGTGCTGGAAATGGATACCAAAGGGGATGATCCCGGGGGAATAAGCGATATTCAGGCAGAAACGGTGACCATCCGTTCCGGTGATATTTTCAGCGATGCCACCGGAACCGGCAGAGGAGGCGATATTTCCATTTCCGGAATTGGCGGAAACAGTGCGGAATCGGTCATGATTTCAGAGGGAGGCCGGGTTTTTGCCAATGCCGCAAACACAGCGGTCCATGCCGGGAATGCCGGGAATGTGAATATTCATACAAAGAATCTGACTCTTTCCGGCAGCAGTATCTCCTCTTCCACGGACGGCGGAGGCAGCAGCGGGAGTATCCGCCTGCAGGCAGAGCAGTCCCTTATCATTACAGATCAGAGCGAAGTATTTGCCTCATCGGGCAGTCATACGGCAAGCGGAGATTCCGGGGCAATCAGTATTGAAAGCCCCAAAACCCTGCTGAGCAGCGGCAGTAAAATATCCATTGATACAAACGAAGGGGATGGGGGCCGTCTGCGGATCGGCGGGGCCGGGGAAAGTGCTGCGGAATCCGTGACTGTTTCCGGCAGCCAGATTTTTGCAGGCACAATCGGCAGCGGAAATGCCGGGGATGTGCTGATTCAGGCGGATCATATCCGCTTTGACAATAAAGGCATTATCGGCAGTCAGACCATGGGAAGCGGCCGCGGGGGGGATATCCGGCTCGAAGTGGGTAGCAGTTTTGCACTCACAGAAGGTGCCTATATTTCTTCCGAAAGTCTTTCCACCGAAAACGGAGGGGAGGCCGGTCATATTTCCCTATGGTCAGGGGATTCCCTTTTCCTCCGGGACAGCCGCATCAGCACCGGGGCACTTAATGCAGGCGGCGGGAAAATCAGCCTGGAGGCCGCAAATATGATTTACTGCATTGACAGCAGCGTCGCCACCAGTGTGGCCAAAGGGGCCGATGATGCCGGGGATATTTCCATTGCACCCCGGTATGAACAGATGCAGTTCGCAATTTTGAACCGGAGTGAGGTGCTGGCCAATGCCTATGAGGGGAAAGGGGGAAATATCCGTATTGAAACCGATCAGTTTATTTCATCCGGAACCAGCCGGGTGGACGCGTCTTCAAAACTGGGCATAGACGGCACAGTAAACATTGTATCCCCTGAGACTGATGTAAGTCAGGGACTGGTGACACTGCCTGCCACACTGATGGATGCAGCGCGGTGGGCCTTAACCCCCTGTTTCCGGAGAAGCGGCAGTGATGCCAGTTCTTTTGTCATCCATGGACAGGACGGGATTCCGGATGCCCCTGATGACTGGCAGACCGGCTTCCCCTGTTTTTGAAAACAGCAAAAACAGTACAGGGGCAAATACCAATGCTGGTGGTTCCTCTCTTCCGTGTAAGATCCGTCAGACACTCATGCCCGGGTTTCAGGCGGACGCGGTGCCTCTGTGTAAGTAATATAGTGTTTAAGATAATTGTTTTGGGGCAGGTTTCCGTTTGTTGTCTCCGTTTGTTAAACGGTTGGATCTGAATTCCCTTTACCCCGGTTTTCGTGCCACAATGATTTTGTCCCTGAGTGTCCAGTTGAGAAGCTGAAAGCGGATCAGGGGAAATACTGCCGGGTGAGCGGCCAGGCGCCAGATACCGGTGCCTAATATCAGGCGGGCGATTTTCCCCGGAATATCCTGCCGGTGGATTCGGTTTCCGAACATTTCCGGAATATAATCGGGATTGTTGTACAGGACATGCCCGGGGGATACTTTCAGTTTTCCCTCTTTTTCCGACACATCCCAGCGGGGGTGGATTAGTTCAAATGTCATCCCGGCTTTGCAAAAGACTTTCCGGTAAAAATGGAGCGGGTAGGAATCTTCATGGATACCTTCGGAAATATTGGGCAGATTGTCCTCACTCATATTCAGAATCTGTTCTTTGGTATAATAGGGCGGATGGAATGCCTCATGTATGCCGAAGAAGATACCCCCGGGCCGCAGGGTGCGGGAAATTTCCTTTACGGCTTTGGGCAGATCGAAAAAATGGTGCAGTACGGAACAGCAGAATATCCGGTCCAGACTGCCGTCCCTGAAGGGCAGGGATTCGGCATCTCCCCGGAAACGGGCAAAGCGGACAGGCAGATGATCCAGCAGTATCCGGCCTTTTTTCATCCGTTCCGGATCATAGTCCAGTGCAGCGGCCTCTGCCCCGGCTTCGGCAAAGTGCCGGGTTCCCCAGCATTCGGCTGCGCCGAGTTCCAGCACCCGTTTATCCGTCCAGGGTTTTCCGCATTCCAGAACAATTTTCAGATACCATAAGGCCGACTGATAATAGGGGTGGGGATGATCCGGCAGGGAAAGATAATGCTCCGGCGGCGGTTCCCATCCGGCTTTTTTATCTTTCTCTGTTTTCTGGGTCCAGCCTTCCTGTTCTCTGTCTTTGCCTTCCTGATGTGCAATCCGGGAAGGCAGCATATTCCATATGTTCTCTTCGTGTTCAAACTTCCGGCCGCATCCGCTGCAGGAAACGGTATCGGAAGATGCAATGTGCAGCGGTTTGTGGCAGTCGGAGCATTGCAGTGAATTTGTCCAGGCTTGTAAATAATTCATATTTCTCTTTTCTTTGTTGTTTTATCTAATGTCAATACAATGGGGAGGTCTGTTCCTCCCTGCCGTTTTTGCTTTTACATCAGGTCCAGACGAATGAGCATATTCTGATTCCCAGGTCTGCCTACGGCTTTCTTTCAATTGTCTTAAAATTTCATCTTTGCCCATACCGGAATAAGGATGTTCTTCCCGTAACTCATTCATCCACTGTTTCATTCTTTCCTGCCAGTTATGCTGAGCCGAAGGTAAAATCAGAATCGTGAATTCTTCAGATGGCGGTAAGCCGGTAACGGTCAATTTGCCGCTGCTGTCAGTAATTGTTTTTACATGATAGGTCTGCATTATTCAACCCTCTTTATATTGTTTACATTATAAACTTGTTACAAGGCGCTGCCCCGTAGTATGGGGCAGAGCCTCTCCCCATGCGTTACGGGGCAGAGCCCAATGGCATTAAGTTAAGGAATTTTTGGAGTGCCAAAATGAAGTGAAACGGAATTTTGGCCGGATTTTCCTCAACATTTCAGTGTCCCAAACTTTCAGTTCGGGACTCCTCCGCCTTCACTTAACGGCATCGGGGCAGAGCCCCGTAACGGGTAGCAGATAGAAACTGTCAGTTTTCCTTATACAGCAGCACCGTATCCCGTTCAGCAAAAAATTTTACATGCGGACGGAGCTCCGTTTCACTGAACAGTTCGATTTTTCTTCCCGGCATACGCCCCGGTTCTCCCTCCGGGCTGAACCGGCGAAGCCCCGGAACAGGACGATGTGCGGGAGGTTTCAGTTCCACCAGCAGGTCAATATCGCTGTCCCTGCTGTTGTCCTGCCGGGCAAAGGAACCGAACAGCGAAATTTTTCCGGCATAGGGTCGGAACGGCTTTTCCGGACTATTACTGTTTTTCCAATATTCCTTTGAGTATTGAAAAAATACTTTCCAAATCTTCCGGGAATCGGAATGTGTGAATATCTTTCATCATATGTTTTTTTTCTCTTTCCAGAACAGCAAATCGCCAGACTTCACCGATACTGACTGCTCCGTAAATCTGTTCGGGAGAATCGCTTTCGTTATAAATATCAACAGCAATCATTTCTGCGGCCAGCTGCTTAAAACCTTTTTCCAAATCCCCTTTTTTGGCTTCGACTACAATAATCTGCTGTTTTGAACGTAATAAATAATCAAGGACACCGCCCAGCTTTTCATTCACCTCAACGGGATATTCCATATTCAGTCTGGCATCGGTTGTTTTCAGTATTCCGTGAAGTATCGGCGCAATCATCAGTTCTCTTTTTGCGGACTCCGAACTGACAGATACTTTCGGGATTATCGCATAATATAAGGAGCGGAGATTTTCCGTTACTTCCCTATCAATTTCAGTACTTTGGGGAAGATGGATTTCCTGTACCGAAAAGGAATATCCCAGACTGTTTATGATTTCATCTTCAGGTTTTCCCATTTCACAGTAATCACTGAAACTGTATTTTTTTCCTTCTGTAAATATTTTTCCTGTCATATCAGAAGTCCTTTGATTTTATCCATTACATTCCTTAGAACGGGACGCGGAGCGTCCGGGGCTGCGTTCCCGCGCGGGAGCGTGGGAACGAGCAATAAAAATTACTCGTTACGGGGCTCTGCCTCGTAATGCAGTTTCCGGGGTTCTGCCCCGTGCAGTTAAGGACCAGCAGATTTCCGAAAGTCTGTCCCGGAGGGACAGAAAGATAATAGCCCGGCAGTTTACTGCCGGGAATCACAGAGTAAATATTTCATAGGGACGGAAGAAACACCCTGTCTTTTCTGCCGTCCCTCCGGGACTTTCCGGTTTATGCGGATCCCGGTCCCGGCAATAAATTGCCGGACTATTGTCTGACACCCCTCCGGGGTTTTTTTTACTCGTTACGGGGCTCTGCCTCGTAACGCCGTTTCCGGGGCTCTGCCCCGTGCAGTATGAGGCAGAGCCTCTCCCCATGCGTTACGGGGCAGAGCCCCGTAACGAGTTGTATTCGGTTTAGCGGTAATACCGGTGCTCAATAAAACGGTCGGAGAGGATGGTGGTTCCCCGGTTGTCGTAATATCCGTCATTGGGCAGTTCGGAATAGACCTCTATATCCGGTACGGAGACGTGGAAGAAGTCCACAAACACGGCCCCGCCCACATCGAACCATATTTTGACAAAGAGATCGGGGTTTTCCTGACTGTGCCCCAGCTTACGGTATCGGCGGATGCGAAAAAATATCCCCATACCACCTGTTTCGCGGTATCCGCCCCTTCCTGGCACCATACGCCTTAATAGCATCTTCTCACTGTGTTATGCCTGGGTTTGCCGGTATACTTTATGGGTTTCAGCATATAAACGCAGGGCAGCCTGTATTCGGGATTCCCAGTCCTCACTTTCTGCTTTAAACCATTCCAATACATCCTTATCCAATTCCATTGTGATTCTGACTTTGGAGTGAGGATGCCATATTTTGGCCTTCCTCAAAAAAGAATCCGGCAGATCAGGAATATCCGAATAATCTATTTCCTCATCACTCATCCCTGCCAGTTTTCCCCAATCTGTTTTGGATGATTTTTTCATAATATTGTTTTTTTTCATTTTTATTTGCCTTACGTGCTGAAATGATGCGGATTGTGTTATTATCACGTTCTGTAAACACAACAACTGCCACAATGTCACGGAGTAAACCGATTCCGATCCAACGGTCCTCGCTGTAATCCTGTCTGTTATCGTATTGAACCAGCATTGATTTTTCAAACATCATGGGGATATCCGCAAAGTCAATTTTATGTTTTCGGATATTCATCGAATTTTTGTTTTTATCCCATTCAAAGTCCATGTTTCCAACTGTTTCAGTACACCATCCGCAGAAATCTGTTTGAGGCAGGGTTTTTATTTATTTTATTCTGCCAAACTCTCAGTTTGGCACTCCCCGTTACGGGGCAAAGCCCCAATGGCATTAAGTTAAGGAATTTTTGGAGTGCCAAAATGAAGTGAAACGGAATTTTGGCAGGATTTTCCTCAATCATTTCAGTGTCCCAAACTTTCAGTTCGGGACTCCTCCGCCTTCACTTAACGGCATCGGGGCAGAGCCCCGTAACGGGTTGTATTCGGTTTAGCGGTAATACCGGTGCTCAATAAAGCGGTCGGGCAGTATGGTGGTTCCCCGGTTGTCGTAATATCCGTCATTGGGCAGTTCGGAATAGACTTCGATATCCGGTACGGAGACATGGAAGAAGTCCACAAACACGGCCCCGCCCACATCAAACCAGATTTTGACAAAAAGGTCGGGGTTTTGCTGACTGCCCCAGCTTACGGTATCGGCGGATGCGAAAAAATATCCCCATACCACCTGATCCCCGCGGGCAGTGGTGTCTGTTCCGCCCTGCCGCCATACGCCCGGTATGGAACCTTTGTCAGCGGTGTTTATCATGGTTCCGATTCTCAGGTTGTTGATAAGTTCGGAACCGGCGGGATTTTCTGCCGGATTATACCCGGCTGCCGGAATACCGTCTTCGGTCTGCACTTTGCTGTCACTGACACCGTTGATATAAAAATGTTCGACAAAGCGGTCGGTGAGGGTGGCCCTGTTGTGTTCATCCGGTTTTTCGTCATAGGAAAAATCCGTGTATATATCAATATCCGGGACAGATACATGAAAATAATCCACATAGACCGGGCCGGAAACGTCTTTCCAGATTTTGACAAAGAGGTCGGGGTTGTTGGCACTGCCCCAGGAAACATCCGAAGGACTGGCATAGAAATAGCCCCATATGACCGTATCCCCGCGGCCTGTCATGCTTTTTCCGCCTTCTTTCCATACGGCTTCTATGGGGCCTTTGTCTTCGGTGTGGATGACGGCTCTGAGCCAGAGATCGCTGTCGGGGAAGTAACCGAATCCTTTTGCTGTACCGGTGAGAGGCACACGGTATTCTGCTACGTCATTGTAGGTTATGACAAGCTCCGCTTTTTTCTCTCCCCCGGATTTCGGTTCAAAAGCAATATGGCAACAGGTAAAATTTGATACTACTGTTGTGCCTCCTTCTATAGTCCAATTCGTGCAATAATCACTTATTATTTTAAATTCATCTGCATTTACTCCGGATAAAGAAATACTGTTTATTGTAATTTTCTGTGCATCAATATTATTCATCCCGAAATCTGTGTAGGAAATTTCTCCGACATCAAAAGAACCAAAATCATAACTTGACGGCTCTACGATAATTTTATCTTTTTCTGAACCGCTGATCGTAATATTTTCAGTATTGCTTCCATTATAAGTAATTATAATATTTGCCTCATGTTTATCTGATGAATCCGGAGAAAAGATGACACTACATGTACATGAATCAGAAGGATTCAGGGAAATGTTTGAACAGTTGTCATTTTCTATTTTAAAATCATCTGTTTCCGTAATCTTTACAGAATTAATTTTCAATGCAGTGTTACTTTGATTTGTGATGATAAAAGATTTGCTTAAAGATTCATCTTTGTATAAGGGGCCGAAATTCAAGTTTGTGGGAGATATGTCAATTTTTTCACTATAATCAATTTCTTCAAAAACCTGAATCCGGTTGTTACCTGAATCTGCCACATAAATCATGCCATTTGGACTAACAGTAAGAAAGGAAGGGCTGTTTAAGGCACCGGCTTTATATCCGGTTTCACCGAATTCTGTAAGAAACAGCCCCTGCGATGTATATTTAACTATTCTGTCATTCCAGCTTTCAGAAACATAAATATTACCGCTTTTGTCAACAGCTATCCCAGCACCATCAGAATCCCATTTTGTAATATATTCTCCGTCAGAACTGAATTTCTGAACACGGTAATTGGGATATTGTTCGGTTACATATACATTTCCGAATATATCAACACATATATCCTGGGGATTATCAAAATTTCCGTTTTCTGAGCCGGAACTTCCCCATTTTGTGACAAAAGTACCGTCTGATGTAAATTTCTGAATACGGTCATTACCGCTGTCCGCAACATAGACATAATTGCCTTTATCTGTTGCAATCCCTCTGGGATGTTTAAATTCTCCGTTACCGGAACCTTCTTTTCCCCATTTTGCAATAAAGGTTCCGTCTGATGCAATTTTCTGGATGCGATGGTTGGATGTATCTGCTATATAAAATTTCTCAATATTATCTATGGCTATTCCATAGGGATAATAAAATTTACCATTTTCTGAGCCGTATCCTCCCCATTGTTCTATAAATGCTCCGTCTGCATCGAATTTTTTTACATAAAAATTATCAACAACGTAAATATTTTCTTCCTTATCAGTCACTATTCCTTTGGGGCTGTCAAATGTTATCTGCCCTGAAACCCCCCATACATCCAATACGTTTAAATCTGAACTGAATTTCTGCACACCGTTATAACTGCAATCAACTGTATATAAATAACCATTAGAAATATCAATGCCTCTCGCTTGATAAGCTATATTTATACTATGAATCATCTCACCACTGGAGTTAAATTTTTTGAGCCATCTGGCAGATTCAGCAATAAATACATCACCGTTTATATCTATGGCAATATCATGCGGACTATCAATTTCAGCAAAAGTGCCGATGAATGCTCCATTAGACGAATATTTGTTTACTCTCTGATTCTTCAGATCGGAAACATAAACATTGTTGTTTACATCAGTTGCTATTCCTGTTGTAAACATGAGTAGTACATTAGGTTTATCATAATCATAATCTCCAAGTCCTTCGACATTCCATTTACTTATAAAAACGCCGTCTGGAGTAAATTTTTGAATACGGCTGTTTCCTCTGTCTGACACATAGACATTCCCATCATTATCAATTGCTAAACCAGTAGGTTGTATAAATTCTCCGTCACCGTTTCCCTGAGTTCCCCATTTTGTTATTAAATCTTTACCGTCAGAGCTATATTTATAGATACAGTCTCCATAAATATTGGCCACATAAACATTCTCCTGTTTATCCACTGCTACAGCAAGAAGATAGCCAAATGTTCCTACCTCCCATTTTGTAATAAAATTTCCATCAGCAGAAAATTTTTGAATACAGTTATTGCCTGAATCCGCAATATAAACATTTCCGCTGTTCCCTACAGCTACATCACAGGGACAATCAAAATACCACGGTTGGTCCAATGTCGGCCACATATTTTCATATGTATAGACTCCGGAAGTTCCCGCAGTCTGCCTTACTTCCACATTCAGAGGAGAATTTGCCGCATTGGGCGCTGTAACGGTGATGATACCGGTTCTTGCGCCGCCGGTGTTGGATTGAGCATATACGGATACGGTTCCGCTGTTTGTGCCGGAATTTCCGCTCTGAATGAGCAGCCAGGGTACATTGGCTTTGGCTGACCATGACATTGTGCCGGTTCCGGCATTTGTCACAGCAAAACTGACGGTTGTCTGGGATTCTCCGACATCATGAGAAGACGGGAAAACCGCCAAAGAAGGGGATTCTTTCGGAATGACAAAAACATCGCAGGTATCCGTATCCTGCTGATTGCTGTTGTCTGTAACGGTCAGTTTAAAAGTCAGTGTGATTCCGACCGTACCCACGGAAGGAGCCGTAAAAGTCGGTCTGATTGCGGATGTATCGGAAAGTCTTACACCGGTTCCGGCGGTCTGTTCCCAACGATAGGAAACAATGCCGTCATCCAGGTCTTTGGAACCGGAAGCATTCAGCGTCACCGAAGCCCCGTCTCTGACGGTCTGATGTGAACCTGCATCTGCAATGGGTTTTTGGGGTTCAGCATGACCGACCACCTTGAAATTTGTCATACCGAAATCAAGATCATTTGTATGCCCTGTATAGGCAATCCAGAAGGTACCGTCTCCGTTTGGGCCTGCATTTTCTCCCCAACTGTTTTTGCACAGCCAGGCCTGTTTTGCATCATCCCAGCCGATAAGTAGCACCGCATGAGCACTGACATAATCAGATGGAGCTTGGGTATATACTTCATCTGACCGACCTTCATACCAGAATATAAAGAAATCTTTATATACCTTGTAGGTGAAAAATGCAGGGCCGTCTTTATATAAAGATATTTTGATTTCATCTATATCTTCCGTAGGTACATTATAATCACCTTTTATATTATAGTTCAGATTGTTACAAATATCTAAAACCTCACATGCAACATCTGAACGATCCCAAGAATCGTAATCTGTACAGCTTTCCTCCATAGGACCTTCATTAAGCCAGAATCTAACCGCATAAAGTGTCCCCCCATCACAGCCATACCCGGAACAGGAAACAAGCTGCTGTTCCGAGAGATCATAAAACTCGTTTTTGTTTATCAGTATTTTTGATTCAAATGCCCCTACATAAGCAAAAGCCCAGCAGCTTCCACAATGTCCTTGATCTTTTGCCGGAGTGACGGCCCCTTCATCTGCCCAGTTAAAGTACGCGGGCATCTGTTCCAGAAAATCTCCATATTCAACTGTATCCGGAAATGACCATGCAAAATTTTTGATATTCTGATCATAATCATCGGGTTTCCCCAAATATCCCAAAGGCATGTCATAGGCAAAAAGGCCCGAAGACAGTAAGAGCAGGAAAATACTGCAAAGGGAAATTCTGATTTTTTTCTTCATGATTTTATTCCTTTGTTAATTGTTATGAGGGTTCTGTCAAACTTTCTGTTTGGCAGCCATTTTTACCGCGATAAAATATCCATAACGGTATTAGGAGCCTTTTCTATGATATTCAGTAAAACCAGGCCGGGACCTTTGGGTTTTCTTTTGCCTTTTTCCCAATATCTGAGCGTCTGCCGACTGATTCCGATTGCGGATGCAAATTCGTCCTGATTCATTCCGGTTCTGTTCCGTATTGCTTTCACATCCGGGGCCGAAGGATAATGAACTCTGACACCGCTTTTATTTCCCTGTGCGTATTCTACGGCTTCTTCAAGTCCCTGTTTTATGCTGTTGAAAGTGTTGTTCATTTTATCTCCTTTTATACAGTTCTATAATTTTCCTGGTTAATGCGGAAAGTTCATTCTGTTCGGATTTCTTCAGATTCTCTTTTTCATTTTTACCGAATATGGTCAGCAAAAACAAGGGGATATTTTTATCATAAAAAAAGTATATTACTCTGACACCTCCACTTTTTCCTTTTCCTTTGCGGCCCCATCTGATTTTCCTTATTCCGCATGTTCCCTGTATAATTTTGCCGCTTTTGGGATGGGCAGCAAGGTAATCAATGATTCTGTTTCTTTCATCTTCGTCTAAAAGACGTTCCGCACGTCTGATATATTCGGGTAATTCAGCAACTGTAATGTACATAATCGAATTTTCTGTTCTTACACTTTATTCCCAAGTAAATTGGTATCCAGACTAATGAGCATATTCTGCTTTCCAGGTCTGCTTACGGCTTTCTTTCAATTGTCTTAAAATTTCATCTTTGCCCATGCCGGAATAAGGATGTTCTTCCCGTAACTCATTCATCCACTGTTTCATTCTTTCCTGCCAGTTATGCTGAGCCGAAGGTAAAATCAGAATCGTGAATTCTTCAGATGGCGGTAAGCCGGTGACGGTCAATTTGCCGCTGCTGTCAGTAATTGTTTTTAAATGATAGGTCTGCATTTTTCAACCCTCTTTATATTGTTTAAATTATAGCATGTTACAAGGCTCTGTCCCGTAGTATGAGGCAGAGCCTCTCCCCATGCGTTACGGGGCAGAGCCCCGTAACGAGTAGCAGATAGAAACTGTCAGTTTTCTTCATACAGCAGCACCGTATCCCAATCAACAGAATTTTTTAAATGCGGACTGAGCTCCGTTTCACTGAACAGTTCGATTTTTCTCCCCATCATACGCCCCAGTTCTCCTTCCAGGCTGAACCAGCGAAGCCCCAGAACAGGACGATGTGCGGGATGTTTCAGTTCCACCAGCAGGTCAATATCGCTATCCCTGCTATTGTCCTGCCGGGCAAAGGAACCGAACAGCGAAATTTTTCTGGCATAGGGTCTGAGCAGGGGAACGGCCTTTGATCTGAGTTCTTCCACGGTGTTCATTGTATTTTTCTCTTTTCTGAAAAAGGGATTGCCGAAACGCGTCCTGATTATGCTCTTGAGATGCTTTATGTCAGGGTGAATATGCTTATGATGGGGATGCGTCAGTGACAGAGAAAGATCATTCGGATGAGAAATGAATCATACCACCACAGCTTTTCTTTTTCAGGAAATGAAGCCCGGCAATATTCTTCTGTCCCCGGTCGTTTGCTATCCGGAACACGGGAACGGGATACTTCATAACCGTAACCTTCGATAACCTGTAACTCAAAATTCAGAAACTCTTTCACACAGAGAATGATGTCATCCGGAAACAGTATCATTCCTTCTGTTCTGCCGATTTTTATACCCATCGGAATATAAATCAGCGAAGAATGTATGATTAGCGGATAATCATCCGGTAATTGATGAATGAAAAGCGAGTATTCATAGGGAGATACAAGCGGATTTTTCATATCATCACGCTGCAAGAGCCGTTCTGATCTGTATTGCCACCGGCTGGCGTGTAATCAGTTGCTGATAACTTTCTTTCAGACTTGCCAGACTTTTATATAAAGAAAGCCATTCAATAAATTCCATCCGGTAATCATCCAGGGCATCATATTCATCCAGTTCGCCGTTGGTGATGGCCTGATAGAATTCCCGGGATCTGACCCCGAATTTTTTTTCATAGTGTATAAGCCGGGTTTCGATAAGACTTATATCTTCAATCACTTGTTTCAGTTTCATATACTCTCCCGCAATTTTGGTCCGGATTTTTAATTGAAATAAAACAAAGAAATATTTATATATAATTCATTTTTATAATACCTGATCGGAAAAGTCAAAATTTTTTCTGATATTGCAGTGAATTTGTCAGAGGATGCAGGAGCGTCAATGGAATTAAGTGAAGGATCAGCAGATTTCCGAAAGTCTGTCCCGGAGGGACAGAAAGATAATAGCCCGGCAGTTTACTGCCGGGAATCACAGAGTAAATATTTCATAGTCCCGGAGGGACGGAAGAACCCCCTGTCTTTTCTGCCGTCCCTACGGGACTTTCCGGTTTATGCGGATCCCGGTCCCGGCAATAAATTGCCGGGCTATTGTCTGACACCCCTCCGGGGTTTTTTTTACTCGTTATGAGGCTCTGCCTCGTAACGCCGTTTCCGGGGCTCTGCCCCCTAAAGTATGAGGCAGAGCCTCTCCCCATGCGTTACGGGGCAGAGCCCCGTAACGAGTTGTACTTGGTTTAGCGGAAATACCGATGCTCAATAAAGCGGTCTGCCAGTATGGCCGTTCCCCGGTTGTCGTAACTGCTGTTGTTGGGCAGTTCGGAATAGACTTCGATATCGGGTACGGAGACATGGAAGAAATCAACAAATACGGCCCCGCCCACGTCAAACCACACTTTGACAAAAAGATCGGGATTTTCCCGGCTGCCCCAGCTT
Source organism: Desulfobacteraceae bacterium (assembly GCA_011390755.1). Classification (GTDB taxonomy): domain Bacteria; phylum Desulfobacterota; class Desulfobacteria; order Desulfobacterales; family Desulfococcaceae; genus JAABRU01. The sequence continues at coordinate 29,134 of JAABRU010000021.1, forward strand.
ACGGTATTGGGATCCGCATAAAAATATCCCCATACCACCTGATCCCCGCGGGCCGTGGAATTCTGCCCGCCCTGCCGCCATACGCCCGGTATGGAACCTTTGTCATCGGTATTGATCATGCTTCCGATGCGCAGGCTGTTGATGAGTGCGGAACCGGTGGGATTGCCTGCAGGATTGTACCCGGCGGCTGCAATGCCGTCTTCAATCTGCACTTTGCTGTCGCTGACTCCGTTGATATAAAAATGTTCCACAAAGCGGTTGGTCAGGGTGGCGGTTCCCTGTTCATCGGGAGTTCCGTCATAGGGGAAATCGGTATATACGGTAATATCCGGGACAGATACATGGAAATAATCCACATAGACCGGACCGTATGCATCAATCCAGATTTTAACAAAGAGATCGGGGTTGTCCGGACTGCCCCAGGAAACCTGGTCCGGGTTTGCATAAAAATATCCCCAGATCACAATATCGCCCCGTGCCGTGGTATCCTGTCCTCCCAACTGCCATACCCCTTCAATCGGTCCTTTGTCCTCGGTATGAATGACCGAGCGTATCCACAGATCATCTGTCACCATATAACCGGTGTCAGGGCCTTCGGGTTCATTGCATTCCGTACAGTAAAACTGCATGGCCAGGGTTTTGGAAAAATCCGGCAGGGAGACAACGGCTTTTCCGGACGCGTCCGCTGTCACGGAAACCGTCTTCACCGGCGCTGTTTTTGTTTCATCATAGCTATCCCAGAATTCCACATTAAAGGTTCCGCCGGGCCAGAGTTCCGGAATGCTCAGATTTGCCCCGGAAATGCTTCCGTTAACCTGTTTCCGTTCATCATTTACCAGAAAGATGATTCCCTGTTTTCCATCGCTGATACCGGTTTTGATGACGGGTCGGTTTGTATTGCCGACTTTCATATAATGACCGATCTGCTTTGGCTGAAAACCCGTAAAATCCAGATTTCCGCTGTCCAGAAAATGCCTCATGGCCAGCTGGTAATCCCGCATCTGCGGATTCAGCTTCCTGTCTTCCAGCACCTTCCCGGGCCATCGCAGGCCGGAACCGGCTTCCCCTGAGGCCAGGTAGGCCCAGCTCATATTATGGAAAATCTGTTCATCATCCTGCTCCGTAAAATACGGATCATATTCGGTCGTATAAAACTCTATGGGGCCGTATTCTGTGCAGAGATAGGGTTTGGGTGTCAGGCTGTAGGCATAGTAAAACTGCAGCCCCTGTTTTACCCGTGCGGCCGGTGCAATGGTATTGTCCAGATCATTGGCTTCCGCTTCGTAGATGGTATAGGGGTTGTTCCGGTCGTTGTAATTGGGGTCCCGGATGTCATGATAATACATATGGGTGGAATTGAAATCAAAACGGGAATTGTTCAGAACCAGGGCCGCATCATTGCCGGTCACGGAAGCGTCCGGTCTGGTGGGGAGATGTGCAAGGAATTTGGGATCCCAGCGTACCGAAGACAGAAACACCATATGATTGGGATCAATAAACCGAAGATAATCAGCAATATCATTTACAAATTTTTCCCGGTTCTCAAATGTTGCCCGGTTCCATCCGATACCCGGTTCATCACTGTCAAATTCGTTGAGAATATCCCAGGCCAGCAGGTTTTTCCGGTCTCCCACCGTGTCCACCAGTTTTTTCAGAATCGCCTTGATATAGGCTCTGTTTTCCGCTTCAAAAAATTTATCTGTTGTGTACATGGGCCCGCCCATTGCGATACTGAAAGGCACTTTTTCGTTAAAAGGCACTGTATCCGTATTCCACCACTGCCATTGGGTTTCGGGTGTATAATAAAATGTGTCAAAAGGGACGATAATGACATTGATACTGACTTTGGCGCACTCATCCAGAAAGGTTTCCAGAAAATTCAGGGTATCCTGGTGAAAGGAAATCTTATCCGGGCCGAGGGATACGTCATCAAAAAGATACACCGGGTTTTCCGGTTCCAGGTTTTCGGCCATAATCCGGATGGTGTTGACACCATGCTCACTCAGCATTTTCAGGTAACTCCGCCCGTCTTCAATACCTTCTGTGTCCCATTCCATAAAATTTTCATAGCGACCCAGATCATCATTCCACATGGGACCGTCATAAAAACTGCGGATATGGGGCCAGGACATGCCCTGATTATCGCCGATGACAATAAAAGGTTCCCCGTTTTCCCATGTGAAATACCGCCCGCCTGCGTCCGCGGTCAGAAAACCTTTGTCTGTTTCGGAATCCGGAGCCGCAGTAGTGAAAGTGACAACGCCGATGCCGGAAGCATTGCCCTGTTCGTCAAGGGCACGGATGCCGATATGATAGGAAGTCCGGGGGGACAGACCGGTAATGCGCAGGGATTCTTTTTTTCCGGCCTTTTGGGGACGGAAGCTGTTTTTATACACCTGTGCATTGTCCCAGTTATCCGCGGTGATGGCAGAACCGGAATATCGGATATCGTAGGATTTTGCATAGCCGGAACTGCCGTTGTCCCCGGTGGCTGTGAAGGTGATGTCCGCAGCAAAAGCCCGGATATTGGAAGCCGCCAGATCGCTCATGGTTGCGGGAGAAGTCCGGTCGGATTTGGCGGAAATGACAAATTCCGCCCAGTTTTCCGGATGATCCTCCTCTCCCATAAAGCGGGTCAGTTCGTCAAATACCCGTTTCCAGTCTCTGCCATATTCCGGATTCAGGGAACCGCCGGTATCGTCTTCGATATTGGTGAAATTCATTCCCAGGGAATAACCGTCTGCCGGGGCCGTTGCGGTATCGCTTCCCATGATTTTTTTCCAGGAAATGGCAACTTCCACCGTAAATCCCCTGTCTTTCTGACTTTCCGAAGTCAGGGTATGGAAGGTATAATCATTGGGTGTGCCTTCGATACGGGCCGCACTGCGGATATCCGTACTGCCGTCTTCAATCCATATACCGTCGGTTCCGCCGATGCCGTTTCCTTTGTCAAAACGGGTGGCAGTACCGTCGGCATTGATGGCAAAAACCCGGTCTTCAGGTTGGAGAAGTTCATGGCGACTGTAATCCGGATCAATTTCCCATTTGATCGCGTCATCATCCCAGGTGCTGATCCATTGGGCTTTTGGATCATAATCATCCACCCAGAGTTCAAAATCCTCCACATCCGCGGCCATGTAAAGATAATCCGCATCCCACATGACATGGATTTCGATTTTGGCATCTTCCCCGAAAAATTTGTACAGGGTAATATGCCCGTTTTCATCCCATTCTCCCGGAGTAATCTTCCCGTCAATAACAGGACTTCCCTGGGGGATAAATCCGCCGAAGAAATCATACTGTGCGGCACGGGCTGTTGAAAATGAAAATACAGCCAGAAAAACAAACAATCGGATAAAAAAATTTTTCTTCATTCATTTTCTCCTTTTAATATGTTGTTGCATTAAAAACAATATCTTATTCCCATGATCAACGTCGGTGTGTTGCGTTAAGGAAAGCCCCGAAGGGGCGGATTGATACAGCCCAGGGCAAAGCCCTGGGAATACAGGACAAAAAAAATATAAGCCCTGAAAGGGCGGATGATGTACCCGAATCATTTTTTAATGCGCCCTTTCAGGGCTTAAATTATATTTTATTAAATATTCCCAGGGCTTTGCCCTGGGCTATACCAATGCGCCCTTTCAGGGCTTTCCAAAAATGCCTTTCCTTAACTAATGGTCTGTCAACATTTATATGACGGGTTATACTGATCCTGTAGGGGCGTATTGCATACGCCCCGAAAGCTTTTATACCGGGCGTATGCAATACGCCCCTGCAGCAGCAGATGTTTTCCGTACCCGTCATTTTAACCTTGACAAAACACTAATGCCATTGACGCTCTGTGTGGGAATGCTTCCCGGACGCTCCGCGTCCCCTCAGGGAAACACTCCCTGAGACTCGCGGCTCTGACTGGTATAAAAACATTCCACATCTCTTGAAAAATTGGGGTTGAAATAAGGGTCATTGTCAATGATATGCTGCCGGCGTTCCCGGAACAGGGAGGCTTCGGGTTCCCGGATCATTTCACCGGGAAGCGGTATGGGGATATGATGTTTCATTTTTGCATAAGGGGTATAGGTGATGAGAAATCCCTTTTCTCTCAGGCGGAGGCAGTAATCCGCATCCCAGTATGCCTGACAGAAATTTTCGTCAAATCCTCCGGCTTGCCGGAATACCTCTTTCCGGCTCATCATGCCCAATCCCATAACAGCGCTGTAGTTGCAGATCATGTTTTTGATTCCCACATAACCCGGATCATCGGGTGTGGCCCTGTGGGAATACCCCATAATGCCGAAGGGACCGAAAATGATGCCCGCATGTTCCACCAGCCCGTCGGCATAATATACCTTTCCGCCGACAGCCCCGACTTCTTCCCGCTGTATCTGCTCCATCAGACTGTCATAGCTTTCCGGGTCTGAAATTTCCATACTTTCATCCAGAAAAAAAAGAACTTCGCCTTTTGCTTCCCATGCAGCCGCATTCAAAGAACGGGAGATACAATCTTTTCCGCTGTATTCGATGAGACGGATATTCTTTCTGCCGGATTCTGTGCAGATTTTTTCCATATCACAGAAAAGGGAGGAATGGAAAGAGATCAGAATTTCCGTATTTTTTCCAGGTACAGCAGAAGCAGGGCTTTCCAGAATCCGCTCCAGTTTTTTTTCATCCCCTTTGCTGTGGATGAGGATGGAACAGGAGAGGGGTCGGGGAATCTCCCTTATCACCCGGTACACGCCTTTCCAGGCATCCGGTGCGTCTTCGGCTCTGCCACGGATGCCCCTCCGTTTCAAAGCATCATTCAGGGCGGCCAGTCCGCTGACAAAAACGCCCGGTTTGGCTTCCGGGGCAGATGCAATGGAGCCGCTTCCCATGCGCCAGTGGTAAAGGATTTTCGGTATATGGTATATCCTGTCCGTATGCTCTGCAATCCGTAAGAGAAGATCGTAATCCTGGGAACCTTCATAATCGCTGCGGACACCCCCGATTTTTTCATACAGGCTGCGCCGGAGCATGACAAAGTGCATGACATAATTGAAAGACAGGGAAAGATCAGGATTCCATGCGGATTTGTGCCAGGGATCACAATATATTCCTCCTTCATCAATTTTATCCTCATCACAGTAGATGACATCCGCATCCGGATGCAGATTCAGCAGGCGGACATACTCAAAAAGTGTCATTGGTTCCAGTTCATCATCATGATCCAGCACGGCGATATATTCACCGGATGCCATACAGGCCGCTTTATGGATGTTTCCGGCGATCCCCTGATTCTGTTCAGAAAAAACGAGCCTGATCCGTTGGTCCCTTCGCGCGTAATCTGTCAGAATCCCGCGCACATGGGGGAGCCGGGACGCGTCATCCGCAATACAGAGTTCCCATTTCCTGTATACCTGCGAGAGAACGGAATCAATACATTTTTTTAACAGGGTTTCATCCGTATTATATACCGGAATCAGTATGGATATAAGCGGTCTGTTTTCAAATTCCTTCAGCAGATTCACGGTTTTTATAAAAGAACCGGGCGCTGATTTCAGCGGTTCCGCATCCAGGCGGAAGTCTTTTCCGAACTGCATACGGACAAAAAGAGGGAGTGCGGTTTTGCTTATTTTTTTCAGGATAGGAATTTTTTGTAAAAAATGCAGAAGAAGCGGATAGCAGGAAGCTGTTTTGAAAGAATATTGCATCTGATAATTATCTGCTTTCCCTGGAAAAGGGAAACGGCCTTCTGCACAGAAGACCGCTTCCGCTGTAATAATCAGTCTTCTGTTTTTATTTTCCGGAGCTTCAGGGCCAGTTCAATCAGTTGGGCCTTGCTGACTTCGGACGGTGCATTGGTCAGCAGGCAGGCGGCCTTCTGGGTTTTCGGGAAGGGGATGACATCCCGGATGGAGGATTCCCGGCAGAGCAGCATGACCAGCCGGTCCAGGCCGAAGGCGATGCCGCCGTGGGGCGGTGCGCCCGAATCCAGGGCAGAGAGGAGGAAACCGAATTTTTCCTCATATTCCTCAGCTTCCATGCCCAGGGATTTGAAGATTTTCCGTTGCAGATCGGTGCGATGCACACGGATACTGCCGCCGCCCAGTTCAAATCCGTTGAGTACCAGGTCATAGGCACGGGAGCGCACGGCAAGGGGTTCGCTTTCCAGCCTCTCAAAATCCTCTTCCAAAGGAGAGGTAAAGGGATGGTGGAGGGCCTGATAGCGTTTTTCCGTTTCATCATAGTCAAACATGGGGAAATGCGTAACCCAGGTGAAGGCAAACGCGGATTCATCAATGAGTCCCAGGCGTTTTCCCAGATGGTTCCGCAGATTCCCCAGGCTTTCATTGACCACTTTGGGCGTATCCGCACCGAAAAGAATCAGGTCGCCCGCTTCCATATTCAGGCGTTCGGCCATGGCCTGTTTTTCCCCGTCTGAAAAAAATTTGGCAATGGGAGACTGCCAGCCATCCTCTTTCACCTTGATCCATGCCATGCCCCTGGCCCGGTAGATGGCCACAAAGTCCGTGAGATCATCCAGTTCCTTCCGGGAGAAATCAATACATCCCTTGGCATTGATGGCTTTGACAATTCCGCCCTTTTTCACCACGGAGGAGAAGACCTTGAAATCGGAATTTTCCACAATATCCGACAGGTCTTTCAGTTCCAGGCCGAAACGGATGTCCGGTTTGTCCAGTCCGTAACGGTCAATGGCCTCGTCATAGGTCAGGCGCTGAAAGGGGGGAGCAATATCCGTATCCAGTACGCTTTTGAAGAGATACTGCATCATCTTTTCGGATATTCCCATAATATCCTCTTCCCCCACAAAAGACATTTCCATGTCTATCTGTGTGAATTCCGGCTGACGGTCGGCCCGGAGATCCTCATCGCGGAAGCAGCGGGCAATCTGGTAATATTTGTCAAAACCCGAAATCATGAACAACTGTTTAAAGAGCTGGGGAGACTGGGGCAGCGCGTAAAAATTCCCCGGATTCACACGGCTGGGAACCAGATAATCCCTTGCGCCTTCGGGCGTGCTGCGGGTCAGAAAAGGGGTTTCCAGGTCCAGGAAACCTTCCCGGTTCAGAAACTCCCGCACAGCGGCCGATGCCTTGTGCCGGAGGATGATATTTTTCTGGATATTGGGCCGCCGCAGATCCAGGTGCCGGTATTTCAGGCGGAGATTTTCGGAAACATCCACCCGGTCTTCAATCATAAAGGGCGGTGTTTCCGCCTTGTTGAGAATTTTCAGTTCGCTGACCATGACTTCAATCCCACCGGTTTTCAGGTTGGGATTGCTCATGCCTTCGGGGCGCAGTTCCACGGTTCCCCTTACGCCGATGACAAATTCCCCCCGCAGTCCGTGGGCTTTGGCATGGACTTCCGGATTTCTTTCCGGGTTGAACACCACCTGGGTGATGCCTTCCCGATCCCGTAAATCAATAAATATCACGCCGCCGTGGTCCCGGCGGCGCTGTACCCAACCCATAAGGGTCACTTCTTTCCCTGTATCTTCCGCGCCGAGTATATAACAATGATGGGTCCGGCGCATATCTCCGAGTATATCTGACAATGGATGAACTCCTTTCGGTCTGTTCTATTTTATTATTTCTTTAATTTTTTCCGGCAGATTTTCAATGGGGACGGCTGTCTGCTCTTTTGTTTTCATATTCCGCAGCAGGGCCTGCCCGGATGACAGTTCATCCTCCCCCAGGATCAGCACATAGGGGGAGCCGAGACGGTCTGCCCGTTTCATCTGGCTTTTGAGGCTTTTGCCTTCCATATCGCTTTCCGCACAGATTCCCTTCTGCCCCAAAGCGCAGATCCATTCAAAGGCTTTGTCCTGGCAGTTTTCCCCCAAAGCCGCAATGTAGAGAGCCGGCTTCCGCTGCAAAGATTCGGCATTTATTCCGCAGATTTCCGTCAGCCTGTCCAGACCGATGGCAAAACCGATGGCCGGCATATCCGGGCCGCCGAGAATTTTAATCAGACCGTCATACCGCCCGCCTCCGGCCACCGCACTCTGCGCGCCCAGGGAACCGGTCAGGATTTCAAAGGTGGTGCGGGTGTAATAATCCAGCCCCCGAACCATCCTTTTGTCAATTTCAAAGGAAACCTGCATTGCATGAAGGAATTTCTGCACCTTTTCAAAATGGGTACGGCATTCCCCGCAGAGCCGGTCCGTGATGGCCGGTGCATCTTTCATCTGTTCGCGGCATTTGGGAACCTTGCAGTCCAGAGTGCGCAGGGGATTGATACGGCTGCGCCGACGGCAGTCCGCGCAAAGTTCCTCCTCCCGTTCGGATAAATAGTTCAGCAGGGCCTCCCGGAAATCCGGGCGGCATTCCGGGCAGCCCAGGGAATTGATATGGGCCGTGACATCTGTTACCGACAGCCGGGAAAAGAGCAGGGTCAGCATATAAATCAGCTGGGCATCCGCAAAAGGGGCGGCCACACCCAGAATTTCGGCATTGATCTGGTAAAACTGGCGGTATCTGCCCTTCTGGGGTCTTTCCCGCCGGAACATGGGGCCGATGGTATAGAATTTCCGCACCGGATCCTGGGCATACATTTTATGCTGAATATAGGAGCGGACAATGGAAGCCGTGGCTTCGGGCCGCAGGGTGAGCATCTCACCGCCCCGGTCCGGAAAGGTGTACATTTCTTTTTCCACAATATCGGTATGTTCCCCGATACTCCGGGCAAAAAGTTCCGTTTTTTCCATAATGGGGATACGGATTTCCCGGAAACCGAAATCCTCAAAGATTTCTTTGGCGGTTTCCTCAATCTTCTGCCAGAGTTCGGTTTCCCCCGGCAGTATATCCTTACATCCTCTGATTAACTGTATCATATGACTGTTTTCCTGTGCCTGATGTATTTAGCCCGTAATCTTCTTTTCCCCAGGGCGGTATGGTAAGTTTATTGTTATCTTTATTCGGGTCATATACAGGTTTATTCATGGGGCGGGTCTGTAATGAGCCGTCCAGCGCCTTATGGATTCTTTCCGTGGCAATATCCACATATTTTTTTATCACTTCAGCACCGGCACCCCGCCTGTTATGACGGACAGCTGCAATAACCGTACTTCCGGTTCCCAGAAACGGGTCAAGAATCCAGTCCCCCTCATCTGACATGGATAAAACCAGCCTTTCCATCAGTTCCACCGGATACTGGCAGGGATGCTCTGTTTTTTCGATATGATTACTTTTTACATTTGGGATATTCCAAATGTCTCCCGGATTTTTTCCAAGGGGATTACATGAATACTGACCCGCTTTGGGGCCTTTGAAATATTTTTTTGCCGGATATTTCTGGGGTACCCTTACAGGGTCGAGATTGAAAGTGTAATTTTTTGTTTTCCGGGTAAACCATATAATTGTTTCATAACGGCCGGAGAATCTTTTGGAACAATGCAGACCATGTTCAAAATGCCAGATAATTCTGTTGCGCATAAGCAGTCCCAGATTTTTAAATATGGGATACAGAACTGTATCAAGGGGAATAATTGATCCCTTGTCAACATAGTTGCCGACCTGCCAGCAGATACTTCCTTTTTCTGAAAGAGTACGGGCGCATTCTTTTATTACTTCCGCCTGCTGCGCAATATAATCATGCAGTGTAAGTTTTTTTTCATATTCCTTTCCGATATTATATGGCGGGGATGTCACGATAAGCTGCATGGATTTATCGGGAATCTGCTGTAATAATTGTAAACAGCTCCCATGATAAACAACTGCTTTTTCATCCATATTAAAATTTTCGGCAATTTTTGTATGTTTCATTTGTATATCTGTTTACCCCGTTTATTGCAATATGCCCCGAAAAACACAGGCCCCTTACATGCTCCGTTCAGAAAAAAACAGACAAAACCGGGACGCAGCGAATCTGTCCTGCCCGTAAATCTGTGAATATTATCCCCTGATTTTTGTATAGTCAAGGATAAACCTTTCCGAATATCCATCCCGCTGCCGCGGCTGTTTTTAATCTGCTGAAAACAAATGCAGTGTGCCGCAGCAGGGAACTTTTTCTTCCTCCGACTGCCGCGGCTGTTTTCGATCTGCTGAAAACAAATGACTTGGGGAACATAATCTGGTATATACCGGACACAGTATCTGAAATCAGGTCAATTCGGAGGAATAATGCCGGACAGTGTGAGACAGAACCAGTGTATTTATCATATTTATGACGGACTTCGGGAAGGTCTGTCCCATTTTTCCCAACCCAGCCGCGTGGCGCTGATTTATGCCGTCAGCCCGGAAGGACCGGTTCGTATTTATGATCCCCAGTATCTGCTTCAGGGACATGAACCCAAACTCAGGGAACTGTATGTGGATTCGGAAATCTGGAGGGAAAAAGGCTGTTATGCCGCCAATATGCAGTATTATGAAGTGGAAAATGAAGACAATCTGCAGCTGACCGGTCTGATTTCCTTCGGAGGACGTTCCCGCTCCCTGACTTATCAGATGTGGTTTACAGAGCATCATCCGGATATGTGCTCTGCGGGGCCTACGGAAAGATGGCTGGAACATGCGGTATGGCTGCTTTCCCAGGACATGTCCAATCCGGATGTACCCTGCATCGGCACAGCCGGATATGTGCTGCGGGAATATGCCACCCATGCGGTACGGGATTTTATTGTGGATGAACGCAGTGCCCTTATGGGATGGGATACCCAGATCCGCATCTACCCGACACTGGATGCCATACTGGGGATTTCCGAAACCTTTGAAGAGGGCGTATGGCCCAGGGGGGAACTGGTTTTTGCCGAACCGGGCGCGATCAGTGAAATTTCCTTTCTGGTAAAATTCCCTTATCTGGAACAGCCCAGTCTGCGGAATTTCAAACATGTGCGCAAATTGCTGCTCTCCACTGAAAATTCGGAAAGAAAACTGATCTCAGACGGAAAAACCATTGTGGGGATTGCAACAGGAGATATGCCGGAAGCCTGTATTTTTGCGGATTTCAGAGGCGGTCACGGTTATCTCCGTCTGAACGGGGAGCCGGTGTGCAGTTTTTTTGACGGCAAATTTCATTCTTCCACCCGGAAAGCAAAACTGGTGCAGGTGGAAGAGGCCCTGCTGGAATCGGGCATGGATTCCGGTGACCGGTCACTGTTGTTTAAAATCACCTCGGCCATTGTTCATTCTGCCCAGGAACTGCGGCACGGATGCACTCTTGTACTGGATCTGAATCAGCAGCCCATCCTGATTTCCGGACAGCATATGGAAGAATCGCCGGATCTGTCGGAGGAAAGAATGCTGGAACTGGCCAGGGCTCTCTCCAAAGTGGATGGTGCCCTGCACATCGGGAAAGATATCCGTCTGCACGGTTTCGCCTGTCTGCTGGACGGTTATGCGCTGAAGGGTGAGGATCGGGCACGGGGTGCTCGCTATAATTCCGCACTGCGTTTTACGGCCATGCATGATCAGATTATTACTGTCGTAGTGTCCGCGGATCGCCCGGTTTCAGTTATTCAGGGTGGTCTGGAGCTGACAGCCCGCTGTGAATGGCGGCCGGTTTACGGTTATATGACAACGCCTCCCCTGCTGGCGGACTATATTCAGTGAACAGTGTTTATTGTCTGCAGATAAATACAAAGAAAAATCAAAAATAAAATCTTGCCTTCTCTTATAAATCTTGTTATACATAGTCTTTTGTTTATATACATTCAGATGCTTGGCATTTTCTGCGACTTATTGTTTGATGAATCAGTAAAAAGTCCAAATTTCAAAAATCGCTATTAACAAAATCAGAGTGTTAATATGTCATGGCGGTTTATATGAAAGTCTTTCTGCAGAGACGCACGGCGTGCGTCTCTGCGGTGTGCGTCTCTGCGGCGTGCGTCTTCTGCAGAGACGCACACCGTGCGTCTCTACGGTGTATTTTCATGTTTCGTTGTGACCCCGCGGTCATGGCCGTTTATGTGAAAGTGTTTGCGAAAAACCGGCATCCGCCTTAATTTTCGCACTCCGCGCAGCTTTCATGTTTCGCTGTGAGTTATGGCTCATGGCCGTTTATGTGAAAGTCCTTCTGTAGAGACGCACGGCGTGCGTCTCTGCGGTGTATTTTCATGTTTCGTTGTGACCCCGCGGTCATGGCCGTTTATGCGAAAGTGTTTGCGAAAAACCGGCCTCCGCCTTAATTTTCGCACTCCGCGCAGCTTTCATGCTTCGTTGTGAGTCAGGGCTCATGGCCGTTTATATGAAAGTCTGTCACCGAAGGGTGGGTGAAGCAACAGTGTAACTCATCGTTATTAAGGGCGTATGATTCATAAATCCGATGCATCAACCCCTTTGATTTTTGTCAAAAATTTTTATGTATTCAGTATGTTGCAAACTGATCTTTTTCAGGATAATCATATGGAAAAATTGATACACCCGATCCTTACCGCATTCACAGGATTCTGTCTGCTTTTCTGTTTTTGGGCCATTCCGGCAGGATTGACTGCTGATACCTCATTTTCGGCAGTCATACCTCCGGCTCCGGGTGTTTCCGATACGGATTCCGACGGTGACGGCCTGCCCGACTGGTGGGAGGCACGTTATTTTCCTTCCGCCAATCCGGGACCTGCCGATGATCCGGATCGTGACGGACTGAATAATAAAAAAGAATATCAATCCGGCACCAATCCCCTGGAAAGTGACAGCGACGAAGACGGTCTCAGCGATTATCAGGAAATTTACAGGTATTTTACCGATCCCCTGCTGGAAGATACCGACAGGGGCGGCAATTCCGACGGATACGAAACTGCCGGTGCCGCTTCTCCCCTGAATCCGGATGATGATGCATCCGCAGAAGTATTTTCCATCAGTCTGCGGGAAGGGTGGAATCTCATCTGCCTGCCGATCAGTCCCCTCAATACGGATATATCTTCTGTCCTGGCTCCCATTGCCGGTAAATATGAAGTTGTATGGACATATCAGAAGGGAAATTGGAAAAGCTATGATCCGGTGACACCGCCTTTCAGTGATTTTTTTTCCATGGAGACCGGGGCCGGATACTGGATAAAAATGTCGGAATCTGCCTCTCTGATCATTTCCGGAACATCCCCGCCGAAATCAGTCAGCCTTTCAAAAAAATGGAACCTTGTCGGTTATAATTCCGGCACACCGCAGGATATTGAGACCGCCTTTTCTTCCGTATCCGGTAAAGTCAGCGCTGTCTGGACGTTTATAAATGGCCAGTGGCAACTTTTTGATCCGGTGACACCGCCTTTCAGCAACCTCTTTTCCATCTCCCCGGCCTGCGGATATTGGGTTTATGCAGAAGAAGACTGTACCTGGACTCTGCCATAGATGATATGTTCCGGATAAAAAAATCTTGAACTGAAAGCGGAAATCGTTATAAAGGAACTGTTTTGGCCGGAAGAATTGATAATATAAAATTAACAGCATTTATCTGAGAAAACATCCCGGATAAGGCAGTACGGAAGGGTCGCCCATGTTGAAAAAAACATCTGCTACTACCATGTTCTTCTTTCTGTTTTTTGTTCCCATGCAGCTTCATGCCCAGATTCCCATACCGGCAAAAGTCGGTGGAACTCTGACTGTCAACGGCACGCAGATCACCCATGAAGAGGGTGCAGCCTATACCTTTGAAATTACAAAACAGGATGGCAGTTCTTACACCCCCGGAGCCGAATCCGCAGGACTGGACTCCTCCTCTGACTGGTACACGGTTTCCATTCCTTTATTTCATGCCGAACAGCCGGGCGGGGCCGGCACCGGTGAGACCGCGGTGATTCATGTATATCAGAACGGACAGGAACTGAATATTCTGTCCCCCTCCCAGGGGCAGATTCAGGTTGGTGAAGAGGGAAGCCGGACAATCATTCATCTGGAGGCACAGTCCGCGGCGGCTCCTTCCCTGCCCGCTGCGGATGCAGGGCCGGATCAGACCGTTTCATCCGGCAGTCAGGTTACACTGGATGCTTCGGGATCAAGTCCCGCTACTTCCGGAAGCACTCTGACCTATGCCTGGACACAGACATCCGGCAGCAGCGTCAGTTTATCGGATCCCAATGGAATCAGACCCGTATTTACCGCCCCCGCAGTCAGTGCCGGACAGGAAATCACACTGGAATTTCAGCTGACTGTGACTGACACGAATACAGCATCGGATGCGGATACGGTCCGCATCATGGTGAAAGGCCCTTCTGAAAATCGGCCGCCTGTTGCGGATGCGGGGGAAGATATGACCGTGGATGCCGGGACAGGTGTAACACTGGATGCTTCGGCCTCTGCCGACCCGGATTCCGATGAAATTCTGACCTTTCAGTGGCAGCAGACAGGCGGCATTCCTGTCATTCTTTCCGACAGCACTTCCCTCAGACCGGTATTTATCGCGCCGGATCCCGGTCCCGGGGGCAGCCGTCTGGAATTCCGGCTTACTGTGACAGATGCCGGAGGACTTTGGGATGCAGCTTCCGTAAACATTGATGTTATTCTGCCGTATGATAACCGGCCGCCCCAGGCCAATGCCGGGCCGGATCAGACCGTCAGCGAAGGTCAGACCGTAATTCTGGACGGTTCCAATTCCACGGATCCGGATAACGGTGAAGGAAAGGGAATCATTTCTTATACATGGCGGCAGACAGAGGGCCCGGGGGCAAGTCTCTCCGGTGCGGATACGGCCCGTGCCTCTTTTACTGCTCCGGATGTTCCGGCTGCCGGGGCATCTTTGCTTTTTGAACTCACCGTTAGCGACAAAGAAGGGAGCAAAGCCACCGACAGTGTCAGAATCAATATCTTTTCCGACAACAGGCCCCCTGTTGCCGACGCGGGAACAAATCAGACGGTTCAGACCGGTGATGAAGTGATTCTGGACGGCTCGGCCTCCACAGACCCGGACGGTGATAATGATATTGCCGCATACCGGTGGCAGCAGATTCTGGGCCCCATTGTCCCCCTTTCCGATGCAAATGCAATCCTGCCCGTATTCACAGCCCCGCCCACCGGAAACGGAGGGATTGCCCTGCAGTTTGAACTGACAGTTACGGATAAAGGCGGATTGAAAAGTTCTGCCCGGGTTACGGTGAATGTCATTTCCGAAAGCAACAGTCCCCCTTCCGCCGATGCCGGGGCAGATCAGAATGTGGCAGAAGGAACTTCTGTCACCCTGGACGCATCTGTATCTGCTGATCCGGAAAATCAGAATCTGACTTTCCGCTGGCGGCAGATCGGCGGTATTCCGGTCACCCTTTCCGATGCAAAAAATGCAAAACCTTCTTTTACCGCACCGGATGTGAGCCGGGGAGGCGGAATTCTTACTTTTGAACTGACTGTAACAGACAGCGGTGGGCTTATGGACAGCGATACGGTCATGATAAACGTTGTTTATACAGAACAGCCCCCTTCTGCCGATGCCGGGCCGGATCAAAGTGTCCGCGCAGGGGAAACTGTTTATCTGGACGGCAGGGCTTCGGCAGACCCGGACGGACAGATTACTTCTTATCTGTGGACACAGGCGGAGGGCACACCCGTCGGTCTTTCAAATCCCAACCTTCCGAATCCTTTTTTTACTGCACCGGCATCCGGCGGTACCCCCCTGATTTTCCAGCTGACTGTTGTGGATAATGAAGGACTCAGTGATACGGATTATGTGACGGTGATCATCGCAGCAGGGGGGGCAGGCCCTGTGGCCGCAGCCGGAGCCGATCAGACTGTGGATGAAGGCAGCAGCATACTCCTGGACGGATCGGGATCAAAGGCGGGGGATGGACTTATTCCTGCATACCGCTGGGTTCAGTTATCCGGTCCTCCGGCCCATATTGCCGAACCCCATCAGCAGAAAACATCCGCCATTGCACCCGGAGTGCAGCATGATACGGAAATTATTCTGCAGCTGCAGGTAAAAGACAGCAATGGTATGACAGATACGGATGAAGTGCATATTTATATCCGTTCACTGGGCCCCGGTCCCGGGGATGACGGCGGTTCCTGTTTTATCAAAACATTGCAGTAGCGGAGCTTTCCGATCATTTTTTTTGATGAACCCGTAAGGTGATTTTCTGAAAAAAATATAGCAAAGGAGTGCCGGACGGAAAGTCCGGCAGTGCCGCTGATTTTCGACTTTTTACGGAAGCATCATTTTTTTACCGAAAATACCTGCTTTTACACACAGCGGAATGATGCGGGAAGGGATTTGGCCTTTACAGAGAGCCGGAAGCAGTGTTTTCTTTTTTCTGAACCGGACAGGAGCCGGTTTTTCACTGTTTCGAGGTAATGAATGAATAAAAAAATCCTATGTTATTTACTGTTTTTATTTCTGACAGGCATTCTTTGCCACGGGGGGCATGCTTCGGATGTAAAGATAAAAAAAATAAGCGGCAGCGGCAGTAAAGAACTTTTCGGCAGTTCTCTTTTTATTTCAGGGGACTACGCGGTTGCCGGGGCTGCCGGGGACGATTTTGCGGGGAAAGATACGGGAGCAGCATATATCTTCCGTTATACCGGTACAGGCTGGGAGCAAAACACTGTCCTGCGCTCCCCCCGGGCCGTGCCCCATGACCGTTTCGGATGCAGTGTTGCACTGTTTGATGATATTTCCGTATCCTCTGACGAACTTGCTGTTGTCGGGGCCTATTATGCGGATGGAAACAGCCTGCACAGCGGGGCCGCATATGTTTTCGGACGGCAGGGCACATACTGGCCCCATAAATCCACCCTTGTGGCGGCGGATGGAAAAAAAAATGATTATTTCGGCTACAGTGTTTCCGTCTGGGGCGATATTGCCCTCATCGGAGCCTATCGGAATGACAGCAGAGGAAAAGATGCGGGAGCGGCCTATGTTTTCAAAAGAGACGGGGCACAGTGGAAACAGCAGGCAAAACTGACGGCCGCAGACGGAAGCGCCGGAGATCATTTCGGACGATCCCTTTCTGTATGGAAGGATTATGCCCTCATCGGTGCTATGCACCGGGATGATAAAGGATCTGATTCCGGGGCAGCCTATGTTTTTTACAATAACGGCGGGACATGGATACAGAAAGCCAAACTGACGGCCGCAGACGGAGCGGCCCGTGCTTTTTTCGGTTTTTCCGTCTCTCTTGCCGAAAACTGCGCCATTATCGGTGCGCCCGGAGCCGGGGAGGGCGGCGCGGCCTATATTTTTCAGATGAGCGGGGGCAGCTGGATACCGTCGGCCCGTCTCAGTGCCGGTGATATTCAAATCCCTTCCATGTTCGGGAGATCGGTTTCGCTTTCCGGGGAATATGCCGCTGTCGGTGCAGACGGAGCGGACAGCGGAAACGGTGCGGTGTATCTTTTTAAAAAAAGCGGAAATTCATGGGGGCAGCAGGAAAAACTCATCGCTTCCGCTGACAGTGGCGGGAGGCTGGGGGCCGCGGTATCTGTCAGCAGTTCCTCCTCCCCCTATTTTACCGCTCTCAGCAGCACCGGCACCGGGGCAGACGCAGACGGAAGTGATGAAAATATCTGGTTTTTCGCTAATGAGGCTTTACGCTCCCCTGTCATTGATATTTCTCCCTATGATACGGAAACACTGTATCTGACCAGCTGTCTGGGCGCAGGCCGGGAGAGTGAAACAGCGCCTCCTTCCTCCTCCGGAAGAATCAGTGATGATCCTGAAGATTATGGAAGAGGGCTGATTATACCGGCGGAAGTGTCGGAATACTGGAAAAACAATCTGCCCATCCCCCCCCCTCCGAAAGCGCCCGGACAAACGGGACAGCCCTCTTTGGAAAGTCTGCCGGTAAAAAAGGACTGGAGTATTTATGACAGTCCGGTGAAATCCCAGCAAAGCTGCGGTTCCTGCGGTGCCTTTGCAAGTATTGCCCTGATTGAAAACCTGGTCAATCAGGAAAACCTGATACCGGATGCTGATCTTTCCGAACAGGCACTGCTGTCCTGTGTGGACGGTATCACCTGCGGCGGCGGATGGCACTGGGATGTTCTGTATCATATCAAATATTTCGGGGCGATTTCAGATAACTGCTATCCCTATATAAACAAAGACGAAGACTGTGATTATAAATGTAATTATCCGGAGTATACGGTAAAAATAGCAGACTTTACCCCCACGCCCGGTCTGTGGGCCGAAAATCATTCCGCAGATGACCTGCGCATGGCCCTTCAGGACGGCCCCCTGGTGGTTTCCATGCGTGTGCCGCCCGGAAATGCCTTTGCAGGCAGCGGATACCAGGGCGGGGTGTATAATTACGAAGGGGGGGAAATTGACTGGCTGAAAAACGGACACGCTGTGCTGCTGGTGGGATACAATGATGCGGAACAGTCTTTTAAGGTAAAAAACAGCTGGGGAGAGGATTGGGGGGAAAACGGTTATTTCCGCATTGCCTATGATGATGTCACGGATGATGTGAAATTCGGCGGCTATGCCTGCAGCGCATCGGGCCCTTATATGGCAGACCGGGCCACTGTTTTTACCATTGCCAACCGGGGAAACGCGGATCTGGAAATCAGCCGGATTTATTCAAATAAGGGATGGCTGGGGGTTTCTCCCAAAACAGGAATGACCATTTTTCCCAATGCAACACGCTCTGTTATTGTTTCCGTAATGGACTGGTCGGCAATTCCCATAGCCGGTGCGGACGGACAGATTACCATCTCCTCCAATGATCTTCAGAATCCCTCTGTATCCCTCAATGTCAATGCCAGCACCCCCTTTTGCCGCCCCGTTACAGAAACCGGTGATATAAACTGCAGCGGCAGTGTGGATGTGGGGGATGCGGTTTCTGCCCTTCAGATACTGGCCGGTATTCATACAAATGAAATATGCGCAGATTATCCATATGCCCGGGGCGGGGAGGATGTGGATGTGAACAGAAATGCACAGGTGGGCATGGAGGAAGTGATTTATATTCTGAGAAAAGCAGCCGGTTTTTAAGGGAATTTTTCCGATTCCGGAATGGGAAAACCGGCACAATAAAAGGAGAGTTATAAATGGATATGCACCGTATCATTTCATCGGCCCGGAGCGGAAAAGCCGATTTGCTTTTCAAAAATGCCCGGATTGTCAATGTGTTTTCCGGTGAGATTATCACCGGAAATATCGCGGTCACAGCCGGATATATTGTCGGCACCGGGGATTACAGCGCGGAACAGACAGTGGATGCCGCCGGCCGTTTTGCCGCGCCCGGATTTATAGACTCCCATGTGCATATTGAAAGTTCCATGGCCTCGGTCAGTGAATTTGTCCGTGCCCTTCTTCCCTGCGGCACCACATCTGTGGTTGCCGACCCCCATGAAATTGCCAATGTGCTTGGCAGCAAAGGCATAGAATACATGCTGCATTCTGCAGAAAACCAGCCCATGAACATATTATTCAGTCTGCCTTCCTGTGTGCCCGCTAGCGATATGGAGACATCCGGGGCCAGGCTGGGGGCCGAAGAGCTTGCTGCTTTTATGGGAAAAGACCGTATTCCGGCTTTGGCCGAAATGATGAATTACCCGGGGGTCATATGGGAAAATCCGGATGTGCTGGCCAAAATTGAGCTGGCCCGGAAACACCGGAAACCCGTGGACGGGCATTGTCCCGGGCTGACAGGAAACGGACTGAACGCCTATGCGGCCGCGGGAATTTCCAGCGATCATGAATGCACGGATGCGGAAGATGCGCGGGAAAAACTCCGGGCAGGCATGTTTATTATGGTGCGGGAAGGAACCGGCGCGCGGAACCTGGATGCCCTGTTTCCCCTGATAAATGAAAAAAATTTCCACCGCATCATGTGGTGCACCGATGACCGGCATCCCCATGATATTCTGGATGAAGGGCATATTGACTATATTGTGCGCCGGGCTGTTGCATTGGGACTGGATCCGGTCATGGCCATTCAGATGGCCACCGTCAATCCGGCGCGCTATTTCCGTATCCGGGATGCCGGAGCCATTGCCCCCGGATACCGGGCAGACATCATCCTTTTCTCCGATCTCAACGCGCCCCGTGCCGAACAGGTCTGGTGCAAAGGCATTCTCTGTGCGGAGAATGGGGAAATGCTGCCGCATATTCAGCTCCCGCTTTCCCGGTCTGCGCCCGAGGCCATGCATCTGCAGCCCGATGATGTGGATTTTTCCATCCCCGCGCAGGGAAACAATATCCATGTCATTGAAATCATACCCAATCAGCTGATCACGCAGCAGTGCATTCTGCCGGTAAAAATTTCCGGAGGAGTGGCAGTGGCGGATCCCGAAGCGGATATTCTGAAAATCACGGTAACAGAACGCTATTCCGGTCAGGGACGTACCGGCAAAGGCTTTATCAAAGGACTGGGGCTGAAAAAAGGCGCGATTGCCGCCAGTGTGGCCCATGATTCCCATAATATTATTGCTGCCGGAGCAGATGACAGGGATATGAAAAGCGCGTTGCAGCGGGTGGTGGAAATGAAAGGCGGTTTTGCCGTGGCCTGTGAAGGAAAAATTCTTGCATCCCTTGCCCTGCCGATTGCGGGGCTCATGTCTCCGGAGCCTCTTTCTGTAATACGGGAAGGCATGGATGAGGTTCTCCGGGCCGCCCGGACTCTCGGCGGCAGTCTTCATGATCCTTTTATGACACTGGGTTTTATGGCATTGCCGGTGATTCCCGAACTCAAAATTACGGACAAAGGGCTTGTGGATGTGAAAAAATTTGAGATTGTGCCGCTTTTTGCGGATGCATAAATGCGGATGGGGGGATTCGGAAAAAAATACTTATCCGCCGGGCAAGTGTCGCAGAAAACTTTGAATCTGTGTGTTTTTTTTGTTTCGGGGCAACTTATTGGACTGTCAAATATATTTCTGTACACTCAGAAAAGCTGCGGAGGAGTGCCGGACTTTCAGTTCGGATTCCCCGGTCCGGACTTTTTAAAAGGGGAAAAATTTATTTGACATTCCACTTATTTTTTTTCAATAATTATCATTGTGATATCATCTTCGGCTGCTTCCCCCCCGGAAAATCTGCTGAGCATATCCGGAACAGCATCTTTGAGTGCTTTACTGTCAAGTCCGGCTTTCTGCATTAAAAAATGCCGAAAACCTTCTTTCCCCAGCATCTCCCCCTTCGTATTTTTAGATTCGATAATGCCGTCGCTGTATAAAATCAGGCGGTCCCCTGTCTTCATTTTCCATTCCTGTTCGGAAAGCGGGGGAGATGTGATGACCCCCAGCGGCATTCCTCTCACATCTATTTCACTGATTTTCCCCTGGGAGAGAATAATGGGCAGGGGATTTCCCGCATTGGAAATGCAGACCCGATCCCCGGAAAAAATCAGGTAGGCCGCTGTGATAAAGTTTCCGGGAGGCATTACATCACATATATCCTGATTGACAGCCTCCAGATATGCCTGCGGGGACCTTTCACAGTGGGCAAGACTTTGCAGCAGTCCCAGTATCCGCATGGAGATCAGGGCTGCCGGGAGTCCGTGACCGCAGGTATCGGCAAAAAAGAAACCCGCGCCATGCTCTTTCATATCCCTGGGATAAAAAAAATCCCCGGATACCGAAGTAAAAGGCGAATTATATACAAAAAACCGATAACCGCGGGATTGCAGTAAGGCAAGGGCCTCCTGCTGACCTGTCAGAAATTTTTTCTGCATACGCGCGCCGGCTTCCAAATCCCGGTGCATTTTTTCCTGCATCTGCAGATTCCGCTGCAATGCGGATTCGGCCTTCATTTTTGCTTCTTCTGCCTCCGAAAGGGCACAGCGGAGGGCTTCTTCGGCCTGCCGCAGTCTGATATGGGTTTTCACCCTGGCCAGCAGTTCCTCTTTGCAGAAAGGTTTGACAACATAATCTACCGCGCCGAGCCCAAATCCTCTGACCATATCTTCGGTTTCCACTTTTGCCGTCAGAAAAATAACCGGTATTTCAGATGTTTCCGGATTTTTTTTCAAAAGGGCGCAGACTTCAAATCCGTCTATTTCCGGCATCATGACATCACTAACAATG
>JAABRU010000022.1 GCA_011390755.1 Desulfobacteraceae bacterium
ATCTCAGGACATCCAGCAGAATGAGATCCGGTTTTATTTTTTCTGCCAGTTCAAGGGCTTTGCTGCCGTTGTTGGCATAGGCCGCATTGCAGCGATCTTTGAGTATATGCCGCATAATCTGCAGATTAATCGGTTCATCATCTACAACCAGTATACGCCCGCGGGGAATATCCATTTTATTTCTCCCTGTGATTTCTTTTCTCCCGATACCCGGAAAATGCATCAGAGTTACACCGGTATGTGAGGACGTATGAGCCGCAGCAAAAGCATAAAAGCGTAAAAAAGAGTATGCGGGTCAGTGCAACTGCTGTACCGTCTTTTCTGAAGAGTAGCGAAACGGCTGAAATCAAATTAACAATGCGTCAGGACATACGGAAGAGCCGGGGCCGAATACCCCAAAGATAAAAAGCAATCCATTCAAAAGACAGTTGCAGCAGCTGTTCATCTTTGCGCCGGAATTTTTTCTGCAGGTCTTTTTTGATTTTGTAACGTTTGAGAAAAGAACTGTTGAATACAAAATCCCGGAAACTGTCAATATTGTAAACTGCCATAAAAGCCATTTTTGCTTTGGGTCCCTGCGGGCCTTCCGTTCCCCAGGGATTTTTTTGGAACAGACTGCGGATTTCTGCCCACCGCACAGTCATCTGATGGTATCGCTGTGCTTCCTGATCGGCGCGCCA
The DNA here is from genome assembly GCA_011390755.1 of Desulfobacteraceae bacterium. Lineage (GTDB taxonomy): Bacteria > Desulfobacterota > Desulfobacteria > Desulfobacterales > Desulfococcaceae > JAABRU01. The sequence continues at coordinate 681 of JAABRU010000022.1, forward strand.
GCTTTCCGGTGTCAGCTCCTGATCTTCATGCTGCCCCAGACAGAAATCCGGGGGGCGGTAGAAAGACAGGGTTTCGGACTGGCCCTTTTCATTGAAAAACAGTCCGTGTTCCACAGGAAAGGAACGGCAGCTGTCGGGCCGGTCCGGATATACGGAACATCCCGTATCTGTGAGAAAAGGGCAGGTTTTCTCTTTGTTTTCCGCCATACGCAGCAGCACTTCGGGAAACCAGGAACCCTCCCGCAGTACCGCATCTGTATATTCTTCCAGAAACTGATCAGAGGAAATGCCCAGATGGTTTTTCAGGCGGATGACATCATAGGGATAAAGAAAAAGGTTCAGGTTCCGGCAGCAAAGATTAAAGCAGGCAATATCCGGATGACAGCGGAAAAAGAAGGTATCTCCTGCTTCCAGTTTCCTGCCGGGGAGTTTGCCAATTTTGTCAGATTTGATTTCTTTCATAAAAATGGATGATCATCTCCGCAACGGTCATTTTGATTTTTTCTTTTATTTCAATGGCTTGTTTTAGATCAGATTCCAGTTTGGCCAGCCGGATATAAAAAGGGGTCCGGTCAAAAGGAATATAATTTTTTCCCTCCGTCTGTTTTGTAAATGCTTCGCATCCCGGGCCGTAGACCGTGTTCCGTCCGGGCGGATGCAGTTCATGGGCCATACCATGCAGACGACAGATCATCGGACGGAATCTGTAGAGGGTGCAAAGGTTTTCTGCGTTCAGGGGGCACATTACACGGGGTGAAAGTCCCTTTTCTTCGGCTCTCTGTGTCTTTTTCAGCACTTCTGCCGCTTTTTTTTTCAATGATTTCCGCATATCCGGGGGCAGAGAGGAAAAGCCCTGCCGGAGATAGAAATATTCCGCCCGGGTATGATGATAAAAGCGGGTCAGGCAGCAGTTGTCTTCACAGCCGCTGCAGTGGAAAGCATACTGCCGTGCAACTCTGTCGTAGACTGCATCCATATCCGCATATATATTTTCCAGTTCTGCTAAAAAAGGCGCGGATTCCCTTTTTGAAATTGTATTCATATTCCGTCCTTTGAAATCCCATGATATAACCCCGCAGGGTTTCCGGTTCTCTGTCAGTTTTGAAATTATGCGTTAAAAAACCGGATTTTTCCAAAAAAACCGGTTTTTCAGTGCAATGGTTAAATATAATACTTTTGTTCAGTAAAAAATGGCAACTTTATATTTTCAGGACTTACGCTGTTGAACTGTAACTGTTTGAACTTAATTTACTTTTGTGTTTTTTTACAGTAAAGCGCGAAACACACGAAATATACAAAAAAATATAAAAAAAACAGCTTGATATAAATATTTTCCCTTAGTCTTCCGTTGACACCGCAGAGAATTGCTTTTAAACGTTTCTGAAATATAAATACGAAATTGACCGGGTACTGTGTTGTCAGTTCTGTTTTTTTCACATATCATAAAAACGCAAATGAATATATAGTCAGCAGATCGAAAAGTTTCCCCCGGATACGGTTTTACGGCTGTCCCGGAGTGCGGAAACTGTATTTCTGCACCGCCGCATCTCCCGGCTGCCCATGCAGAAATACAGTTTCCGCACTCCTCCGGAAACTTTTCGATCTACTGACAGTGCTTTGTCAAAGTTAAACTGACGGGCTGATTTTTTCCGCAGGGCGGGCAGAAGCGGAGCGCTGCCCACCGCATGTGCAGGCGGCGGGCACGGAAAAGCATGTGCCCGCCCTGCGGAAAATTCAGGACCTGCAACCCGTCAGTTTAAAATTGACAAAGCAATAGTATGACGGTTCATGTCCGCTTCGTTTCCTGCATATGAATATTTATTTTGCTTTTTGGTGTTAATTACTTACCTTTCACTATTTTTACTGCACTGTTTCATTTAAAACTGTGTATGTATTATTGGGAATAACACCCTTTAATCATTTTAAATAAATTTTTTCATTCCAAAACGTTGCAAAGCAGCCCGGAATTATGATTTTGAGAAAATAAAAAAGGAGAAAACAAAATGAACAAAAAAATGTTATGTCTGCTTACGATTTTTATGCTTATTGCAGCAGGAAATCTGGGGGGTACGCTGTCAGAATGTGCGGCCGGAAATGAAAGCACTTTACATGAACCCAAACACGGCGGGGAACTGGTAATCGGGATGGTCAATTTTCCCGCTCACCTGAACCCTGCAATCCATTCCGGCAATTATACAGGTATGCCCGGCAACCAGCTCTTTGCATCACCCCTGAGATATGACGACAAATGGAACCCCCGGCCCTATCTTGCTGAAAAATGGGAAATTTCCCAGGATGGTCTTTCTGTAACCCTGCATCTTGTCAAAGACGCTGTTT
>JAABRU010000300.1 GCA_011390755.1 Desulfobacteraceae bacterium
GCTGGGAACTGGGGAACTGGGGGCTGGGAACCGGGGGGCTGGGAACTGGGGAACTGGGGGCTGGGAACCGGGGGGCTGGGAACTGGGGAACTGGGGGCTGGGGGGCTGGGAACTGGGGGGCTGGGAACTGGGGGCTGGGAACCGGAGCAATGCTGCTGCTTTAAGAATTTTTCTCCTCCCCCTGGCGGGGGGAGAAAGCGGCATCGTGAAAATAATGACAGTTTTTACCCTTCCCTCAGGGGAGGGAGGCCGTCATCAAGGGATTTGACCCACTATAGTGCGTCGCATATGAAGTGATACCCGTTTTGGGATAAAGAAATATTGAAAATCAGTCTGTCAGGAACTGAATGAAGTATCAATCCACCTGCGACGCACTATAGCTAAAAATGAAATATCCGTAAAAATAAAAAAAGCCACAGAGACAGCCCGGGAGGAGAGGATCGTTAATCAGGAACGGGAGGCAACCGTTCAAACCTGGGTGTCTCTGTGGCAATCGGAATCTGTGACACTGTCACAGAATTTTGAAAAAACAAATGTCAGTAGGCCGATAAGGGATCAGAAAATAATCATAAACTGTCAGTCCGCAATTTCCAGAGAAACAATGTCCAGCTCCTGACCGGAAAGTATCTCCAGAGAACCGCTGTTGCATTTTCTGCATCTGAATACAGGCCCGGTAATGGTCCATATTTCCCCACAGTCATTGCAGCGGGCTGTCACCGGGATTTCATCTATTTCCAGTTTCGCACCGGAAAGCACTGTATCTTTGCTGATGATTTCAAAACAGAAACGCAGACTTTCAGGAACGACGGCAGACAGTTTTCCGACCCGGAGGTTTACTTTTTCCACCCGGATATTTTCCGGATTTTCTTTTACTGCATCCTGCAGACTTGCTGTTGCAATTTCCAGCACCTGCATTGCGATTCCCATTTCATGCATTCCGCTCTCACTTCAGCCTGTCCGCTTTCCGAATTCCCATTGAATATGCCTGACTGCTTGATAACCTATAAATATGCTGATAGTCAAGAACTTTTATCACATACGGAATATATTTTTATTATTCCCCTGCCCCTCCCTCAGGGGAGGGGAGTTTTAAGGCAACTGGTGTTCGGTGTCAGGTGTCAGGTGTTCGGTGTCAGGGGTTCGGTGTCGGGGTTCGGTGTCGGGGTTCGGTGTCGGGGTTCGGTGTCGGGGGTTCGGGGTCGGGGTTCGGGGTCGGGGTTCGGGGTCAAATTTCCGGAATTTTTAAGACTCCCCTCCCCTGAGGGTAATTCTGCTGCCTTAAGAAAAACCGGAGTGCCGAACTTACAGTTTAGAACGTCTTTTTCTGAATAATTTCAGCATGTCAAACTGTAAGTTTGGCACTCCTTTGGTATCATTTTTTCCGGAAATCAAATTACACAACCCGCAGCATCATGAAACAGTGGGAAAAACGGCCGCTTTCCGGAATAAAGCACAGCAGTTTCTGTCCCGGTTTCAGTTTGCCGGAGCGGAAAATTTCTTCCAGAATAATATAAATGGCCGCGCTGCCTGTATTGCCTTTTTCGCTCAGATTGGTGAACCATTTTTCATAGGGAATGCAAAAACCCATGCGCTCCATTTCATCAAAAAATTTCTGGCGGAAATAATGGGAGGAATAATGGGGAAGAAACCAGTCCACGGCTTCGGGAGACAGATTCCGTTTTTCCGCGGTTATGGATAAAACACGGCCCATTGTGCCGACAATTTCCCGATCCAGCAGCCGGATATCCTGGCGGATGGAAAAAAGCCGTTTTCTCTGTTCTGCGGGAACAGATTCTGTTTCCCGCCAGCCGCTGACGGTTCCGTCATCCTTTTTATATCCGCCGCAGTACATGCAGGTTTCCTGTTTTCCGGCAAGGGAAATATGGTCAATCCAGTCTATTTTCAAAGAAATTCTGTCCGGATTACTGCGGGGGGACAGAAACACCGCCCCTGCGCCGTCCGAGAGCATCCAGCGGAGAAAATCCGCATCAAAGGCCCGGACAGGTTCCGCTTCAATATCTGCATTCCCCGCCTTTTCGGAGATACAGGAATTCATGAAGGCACTTCGTGTAAAAGAGCTGGCCAGCTCGGAGCCGCAGGCCACGGCGTTTTCGGAGAGTCCCGCGGCCACATGCATCCATGCGTATTTCAGGGCGGACATGCCGGAAATACAGATTCCCGACATGCTGACCGCATCGCACTGCCCAAGTCCCAGCTCCCCCAGCACCATGAGGGCATGGCCGGGCAGAAAAAGATCCGGGGTGGATGTGCCGCAGGCCATGCACTGAATCTGCTGCAGGTCAAAACCGGGGTAAGGGTGCAGTTTCCGGATGGCCTGCGCGGTCAGCTGACTGTTGCTGTGGGTCAGATGCCCCGTTTTCGGATCCATGGCATAGTAACGGGTGCGTATCTGATTGTTTTTTAAAACAATCCGCCTGGTTTTGGAGGAGATGCCGTCAATTTTGCCCAAAATGTCTTCAATCTGCTCATTGCTGACCGGAGCGTTGGGCAGGTATGCCGCTATATCGTTGATAAAAACATCCATAAGATTTATTTTCCTGATGGGTTCGTCCGGCTTCCGTTTTTGGGATGCACATGCCGGATAAAACGTTCCAGCAATGCCGAATAGGTTTCGTAAAATTCCTTTTCTTCCATCCGGGTGGGGAAGACCGCATTGAGAAAGGTGTAATAATCCAGATCATGAATGACAATCCGATCTTTCATCTGTGCATATAAAGGAGTGCCGGGAATCGGTGTCAGAATGGAGGGCAGGGGCAGATCAATGGGATGCTGCCGGACAAATGCTTCCAGATTTTCAAAATCTTCGGGGCGGTAATCCGGGGATACAATAAAATCACCGATAATGCGGATACCCAGTTCTTTGAGGATTTCCATTGCGGCAATATTCATTTCCACGGCATTTTTTTTATGATAATCCTGCAGGCGCTGGTCACTGATTTCCTCAAAGCCGATGACGGCCGTTGCCAGTCCGGCCTCCCGCCAGAGACGGAAGAGTTCGGGGTGATGAACCACAGTATCGGAACGCACATCCGCCACAATCTGCTTCTGCAGCCCGGCTTCCAGGATTTTGCGTCCCAGCTCTTCGGCCATGCGGGGATTTCCGAAAGTATTGGCATCCACCAGCCGGATGACCGGCAGTTCTGCCAGTATTTTCATATCCCGCAGCACCGCGTCCGCACTGTGATGCAGATAACGGCCTCCGGTGAGATTGGGGACGCAGCAGAAAGAACAGTGATGGGTGCATCCGAAAGCAGAGGCCACAAAACCCATTTTTCCCCCGACACCGCTCATGACATAGTTTTCCCGGTGCTTTTCCACCAGATCATAGCGGGGCGGAAGATGATCGGCAAGATCGTCCGAAGTATAGTTTCTGGTCTGAAAACGGAGTCCTTTCCGCACATCGCAGCAGGCAATTCCCGGAATATGCTCTGCTTTTTCTCCGGTCTCCAGGGCATCCAGCAGCTCCCGGAAACTTTGTTTCCCAATGCCGATGACCACATAATCAATGTATTCCCGGTTAAAAAAAGCAGGATCGCAGGATGCATGATAACCGCCGACAACAACGCGGGCACCGCTTTCTTTTTTAATCTGCGCAGCAATCCGCAGCACGGCATTGGCTTCACAGCTCATACCGGTAATGCCCGCAATATCGGGCCGGAAGTCATTGCAGATATTTTGCAGCGCGTCCGGTTCCGCTTTCAGATCCGCAATGCGGACATCATGACCTTCCAGATTTCCGGCAAGAACCTCCAGTGCCAGGGGTTCCCCCCGGAAAATCATCCGCATATTCCGGATGCCGTATTCTTCTTCCGGGATACTTTTGCCGCTGTTGGGCGGATTGATGAGCAGTATTTTCATGTGACTCCGGTTCCATAAGATTTGAAAAAAACGAAATATTTACTGTGTTATAAAAAATAAATCAATGAAAAAATGCTCAGCCTGAAGGCACTGCGGCTTCGTGTGTTTTAGATCGGAAGGGAAAAATCTCTGTTTACATTTTCGGAAATATAGTTTATTATGTTATATAATCAGATATTTATTTTACTGCCTACGCATAAATTATGATAAATGTCCCCTTTTTTTAAAAAAAGGGAATGTACGGGGATTTCAGTGTTCTGCCACCATGAAAATGACGTTATGAAACCACGAAAACCATGAAATATCAGCAGATCGAAAAGTTTCCGGAGGAGTGCAAAAATTGTATTTCTGCATGGGGCAGCCGGGCGCTGCTGCCGTGCAGCAATATAATTTTGCACTCCGGGACAGTCGTAAAACCGTATCCGGTGCAAACTTTTCGATCTGCTGAATATAGCAAAGGCGGGGATTTCAGTGTTCTGTCAATGTGAAAATGACGGGTGACATTATCGCAGGGGCCTATGCAATACGCCCCTGCAAGGAGTAAATAATACCAATCCCAACAAATAAACTGCCATAAAAAAGCCCAAAAAACCTTCAATAACGGCAGAACCGATGGTAGATTTTCAAGTGGGATTGGTATAACCCGTCATGCAAAACCTGACAGCGCATTGATTTATTTCATAAATTACCGGATTCCGTCTCTGGCCAAAAGGACGGAGAATCAGATTTTTTGCAGTATTGTCAATGATACGGAGAGAATCAGAATGGATTTTAAAGAAAAGGTCAAACGTAATGTCGCGGATAATTTTGATCAGAGCATCCGGATTTATCAGGAATTTGAGAAAAAACACGGTTTTTTTTCATCCTATGCACTGGCACTGGCAGAAACCATCGGTTTAACCCAAAAATCATCGGTTCTGGATGTGGGATGCGGTTACGGTCTGTCTGCCGCAGTTCTCAGCAGACAGTACGGCTGCCGGGTTTTGGGAATTGATTTGTCGCGGGAAATGATTGCAGCGGGCCGTGCGGTGGAAAAAAATGAAAATATCCGCCTGGTGGTGGGAGACGGCGAAAATCTGTCACCGATTGTCGGTGATGATCAATTTGATTATGTTGTCTACAATGCCTCGATTTTTATTTTTCCCGATGCTGCCAAAGCCATTGATGAGGCCTTCCGCTGCCTTTGTCCCGGAGGTAAAATCGCATTTTCCTACTATCCGCTGCTGGTGGGTGATAACGGAAGCGATTTGTTTGATACTGCTTTCAAAAGGCTGGGAGAACCGCTGCCCCGCTTCCGGGTAATCACAGATTATGCGGTTGCCTGCAAAGCCCTGGCGGATCGCTGCGGCAATATACGTCATCACCGCCGGACACAGCCTTTGGATATCGGTTTTTTACAGGATTTTTTTTCCATTCCGGCCCAGTCGGCCTCTCTGTTTCCCGGGCGCTCTTATGAAGAAAGACAGGAGCTGGTCAGACAGCTTTTTGCCGGTCTGTGTGACGCGGAAGGCAGTGGGCAGATTGTCTGGCGTATGGCCGAAGGCAGCAAAAAAACGCCGACAGCATCATGTCAATGCCCTTAGAACCTATCCGAAAACCTTTGAAACCGATTTTTAAACCCGGTAAAAACAGGAGTTCCGAACATCGGGAAACAGGTTTTCGGATAGACTCTTAGTCTGCATTAGGTGATTTCCGAATATGAATGTACCGAATCTGAAGGATTCACAGACGGAAAGACTTCGTCGGGCTCAGTCGGGCCGTCTGTGAGCGGGACTGTCATCCGCCGGACACTGCCGGACTTTCCGTTCGGCACTCCTTTGCTGCATTTTTTTCAGGAAATCACCTAAGCTGTATTATTCATACATCCCGCTAAAATCAGGATATATTGCTGATAAATAAAAAAATTCGGAAAAACGGCTTTACCACCCGTTTTTTTGGCATATCCTGAATTTACAGCAAAAAGTAAATTTATGAATAATGCAGACCAAAGAATGGTGAATCGGTAAAAAGTCCAAATTTCAAAAATAGCTATTAATAAAATCAGATTTTTAATATGTAGCAAACCCTGATTTTCGGACTTTTTACGAGATCATCAAAGAATGGGAATAAAAAAATGGATCAAAGAATCGAACTGATCCGGCAGGATTTGGCAGAGGGCGGTATCCGTTATACATCCGCTGCCAGAGAATGTGTCATGCTGATCGAATATGCTTTTCAGGAATTGTTTCACAGAAACCTGACAAAACTGCCCCCCGAAGACCGTATCAAAGCCCAGGAAGCCGAACAGCAGATGGGAAAAGGCCGCAAAGG
>JAABRU010000301.1 GCA_011390755.1 Desulfobacteraceae bacterium
ATATGAAAGTCCTGCACAACTCGTTACGGGGCTCTGCCCCGTAACGCATTTTTCCGGGGCTCCGCCCCGTACACAGTATGAGGCGGAGCCTCACCTCCGGCGTTACGGGGCGGAGCCCCGTAACGAGCCCGGGAAAGATTTTCATGCTTCGTTGTGAGTGATAACTCATGGCGGTTTATATGAAAGTCTCTCCGCCCACCTCGTTCCCACGTTCCGCGTGGGAACGGGCTGCGTGCGGGACGCTCCGCGTCCGGTATAAAAAGACTTTCATGTTTCGCTGAGAGTCATAACTCATGGCCGTTTATATGAAAGTGTCTGCGAAAAACCGGCCTCGGCCTTCATTTTCGCACTCCGCGCAGCTTTCATGCTTCGCTGTGAGTTATTCCTCATGGCGGTTTATCAGAAAGTATGCACAAAGTGAATTTGAAGTATAAAACCGATTTAACGGAAAAGTCAAGTAATTATGACAGGTTATTTTATGAATATTCTGATAACAAATGATGATGGGATTTATGCACCCGGTTTATGGGCTTTGTACAAGTCTTTTTCCCCTAAATATGCTGTCACGGTAATTGCTCCGGACAGGGAAAGAAGCGGGGTCAGCCACGGCATAACTTTGATGGAACCGCTGCGCGCGGAAAAAATAAGTGTAAACGGGCGGCAGGGCATTGCGGTCAGCGGCAAACCTGCGGACTGCGTAAAACTGGGAATTCTGGAATTTTCGGAACAGAAACCGGATCTGCTGCTTTCCGGCATTAACTGCGGTGCCAATGTGGGGGTCAGTGTCAACTATTCCGGTACTGTGGCTGCGGCCAGGGAAGCCGCATTATACGGTATTCCGGCCATAGCCGTATCCCTGCAGGGATTTGAAGGAAAACATTTTGCGGATGCAGCGGCATTCACAGAAAAACTGGCCGGCGATATTGTCCCCCGGGGACTTCCCTTCGGAACGGTTCTCAATGTCAATATTCCCGATCTCCCCCGGGAAAAAATCGCAGGGGTGCGCATCTGCCGACAGGGAATCCGTCTTTTGGAAGATGAATACTATGAAAAGCGGATTGATCCCCGGAACCGGAATTACCACTGGCTGGGGGCAGACCCCCGGATATATGGACAGGATACGGATGTGGACGGGGATGCCCTGGCCCGGAATTATATTTCTGTCACACCCATCACATGCGACATGACCGATCACAGCCTGCTTTCGGAACTGAAAAACTGGGATATGGAAAAAAATCTTGGCAGATAAAAAAATTCTGCTTGACTTTTGTTTTTAGTACATCTAATTAACGAAAGATAATATTTATATGAATATATGATTTCCATATAAGATGCACAACGGCGTGTGTTGATATATTGGGAATCAGGTATTTTTATTCAGTTTAACTAATAAGACAAAGGTGTCTGTGGATTTACTGCGCCTGCAGTATATATAACAGACACCTTTTTTGTTTTATGAGAAAACCAAGGAGGAACAAAACCGTGCGTTTTACAAAAAGCAATGATGTATTGGGAACTACGAACAGAGGAAATCCTACAGAATCAAGTCTTTGTACACTCTGCCGTGCAGACTGCCAGGGCAAATGCGAAACCTGGCTGTCCAGTCTGGTGGGCCGTAAACTGCTTTATCCCAGAAGTTTCGGGATTGTTACCGCAGGAGCGAACAATACCACCCATGTGGGTGTTTCCTACAATTCTCTCCGGATTCAGGGCTATGCTTACGGAGCCCACGGCCTGAATGAAGGCATGAGCAATGATCCCGATGACTGTATTTTCCCCAGAGTCAGTCTGGAAAATGAATTCGGAAAAGAGGTGAAAACCAAAATCCGTATGCCCCTGATGACCGGCGCGCTCGGTTCCACTTTTGTCGCCCAGAAATACTGGGACTCCTTTGCCATCGGCGGCGCGCTGATAGGAATTCCTGTGGTTATCGGTGAAAATGTTGTGGGGGTGGATCGGAAATCAGAGATTTCTCCCGGCGATGTCCGCAAAGGCAAAATCAGCAGCGCTCCGGAACTGGAACGCCGAATCAACGGTTATCTCCGTTATTTTGACGGTTACGGGGCCATTATTGTGCAGCTGAATGTGGAAGACACCCGCAACGGTGTGGCGGAATATGTGGCCGAAAAATACGGTGACAAATGTATTATTGAGCTGAAATGGGGGCAGGGTGCCAAAAATATCGGCGGTGAAATTCAGGTAAAAAGTCTGGATTATGCCCAGTTTCTGAAAGACCGCGGATATATTGTTGATCCGGATCCCTCTTTGCCGGAAGTGAAGGAGGCCTTTGAAAACGGTTCCATCAAATCCTTTGCCCGCCACAGCCGCCTGGGGGCCACCAATATGGATACCGTGGATCAGGTACGCCGGGATTTTATGCGTTCCGTGGAATATCTGCGCAGCATCGGTTTCAGCAGAATTACCCTGAAAACCGGTTCCTACGGCATGGAGGAGCTGGCCATGGCCATTAAATTCGCAACCGATGCCAAACTGGATCTGCTGACCATTGACGGGTCCGGGGGCGGTACCGGCATGAGTCCCTGGAACATGATGCAGAGCTGGGGGGTTCCTTCCATTAATCTTCATTCCAAAGCCTACGAATATGCCAGTCTGCTGGCGGCCCGCGGCCTGGATGTGGTGGATTTGTCTTTTGCCGGGGGCTTTGCTTTGGAGGATCATATTTTCAAGGCCATGGCACTGGGAGCGCCTTTCACCAAACTGATCTGCATGGGCCGGGGCATTATGATTCCGGGTTTTGTGGGTTCCAATATTGAAGGCGCGCTGCTTCCGGAAAGACGGGCAGCTGTGAACGGACACTGGGCGGAACTGCCCAAAACCGTGCAGCGGGTGGGCAATTCTGCCAAAGAAATCTTTGCATCCTATTTTGACGTGGAAAAAAAGGTGGGCAGGGATGAGATGAAAAATATTCCTTACGGTGCGATTGCTTTCTATACCCTGGCAGACAAACTGGCCTGCGGACTTCAGCAGCTCATGGCCGGGGCCAGAAAATTTCAGATGAATCAGATCAGCCGTTATGATATTTTCTCCGGAAACCGGGAAACCGCCAGGGAAACCGGCATTCCCCACTGTTCGGATGTCAATGATGAAAGCGCGAAGAAAATTCTGAAATCATAATCGGATATCCGGTTTATGAAAAATCCCCGGTACGGGGGCGGCAGGGACAAATTTTGTCCGTATTCCGGGGGGCAGGGGCAGTCTTTATGCTGCGCCCCTGCCTGCCGTCCGTTTTTTTTTACGGCATTTCCATTATCAGTCCCACCGGACAGTGATCCGATCCCATAATATCATTATCAATAAAGGCCGCTTTGACCATACCTTTTTCCGGCATCTCTTTTGTGGTGAAAAAATAATCAATCCGCCAGCCCGCATTCCGCTCTCTGGCTCTGGAGCGGTAAGACCACCAGGAATATCTGACCTCTTCGGGAAAGAAATGCCGGAAGGTATCCGTATATCCTTTTTCAATAATCCGGTCCAGCCAGTCCCGCTCTATGCGCAAAAAGCCGGAACTGTTTTCGTTGGCTTTGGGGTTTTTCAGGTCTATTTCATTGTGGGCCGTATTATAATCCCCGGCGATGACCAGATTTTTTCCTTTTTTTCTGTATTCTTCCGCATAGTCAAAAAAATCCCGGTAAAAATTCAGTTTGTATTGCAGTCTTTCCTCACTCATGCCCCCGTTGGGGAAATAGATATTGAAAAAAATAAAATCCCCGAAATCCAGTTCCAGGATGCGCCCCTCATTATCATATTCCGGAATGCCGATGCCCTCTTTTACGGATTTGGGTTTGATACGGGTATATACCCCGACCCCGCTGTATCCTTTTTTTGTGCTGGCATAGGACCAGAAGGATTCATATCCTTCCATATGCCGCATTTCATCTGTGAGCTGTTTTTCCTGCAGTTTGCTTTCCTGAATGGCAAAAATATCCGCATCCAGTTTTCGGAAAGAATCCGTAAAACCCTTTTTCCATACGGCTCTCAGGCCGTTGACATTCCATGAGATGAGTCTGATTTCTGACATGTTTCTTCCTTATATATTCCCGGCAGCGGGTCAGTGTCATTGACTTAAGCAGAATATTCCCCTCCCGCGGCGGGAGGGCAGGGAGATTTTTTTATGCGTCATCAGGGGATTTGCCCCACTGCCAAAACAAAAAAGGGTTTAGCAGTTTTTGCTAAACCCTCTGTATTCGGTGGCGGGAGCGACGAGACTCGAACTCGCGACCTCCGGCGTGACAGGCCGGCGTTCTAACCAAACTGAACTACACCCCCGCAGAATCTGTTTTGTTGGTAGGCGGAACAGGGCTTGAACCTGTGACCCTCGGCTTGTAAGGCCGATGCTCTCCCAACTGAGCTATCCGCCCGTTATTTCTGAGCGGTTCTGATTCCAGAAATTCTTCAGAAATTCTCTGGGCTGTTCCCCCAAAAAGATGTGCGGTATTTAGCAGGTCGCAAAGACAATGTCAAGCAGGATTTTCTGATTTGTGAAAATATTTTTTCCGCCCCTTATTTCTGCCGGGCGTTGTAAACCCTCTGCCGGACAAGTGCCGCTGCCTGCAAAGGGCCTACATGCACGTCCACATAATCATATACCCTTGCTGTGGTTTTTTCCGGGGCCGGACGGAGAATACGCCCCAGGTACTGCAGAAGACGGCCGCTGAAACGGATGGGAGTGCAGATAAAAAGGGTGGAAAGGTCCCGGCAGTCAAACCCCTCCCCAATCAGCTGACCGGTCGCGACAATCACCCGGACTTCTCCCCGGCCGATTTTGTCCAGCACTTCTTTCCGTGCTGCCGCAGACATATCTCCGATCAGAAGTTCCGCATCAATGCCGTGCCGGAATTTCATCAGGGCCTGCAGGTTTTTGCAATGCTTTTTGCGATCCGACAGCAGCAGGCAGATTCCCCCGCCTTCCCGGACTTCTTTGGCAGCATCCGCGGTAATCAGCTCATTGCGTTCATCATCCGCTGTCAGTTCCGAAAGCATTTTGGAATATTCCCGCACCGGATCAAACCAGGGTTTGAATCCGGTTTCCCTGATAACAACTTCAGCTTCCAGAATATGCCCTTCATCCACCAGTCCGCTTTTGTCGATGGAATAATGGACATCCCCCAGATGCCAGAAAATCAGCTGGGATAATTTATCCCGCCGCCAGGGGGTTGCCGTCAGTCCCAGCATATATCTGGCATCAAATGCGGACACGGCTTCTGTAAAGGTGCGACTGGGGGTTCTGTGACATTCATCCACAATAATATATCCGATGCGGGCGGCTGTTTCTTTGGCGCATTTGTATAAGGACTGCACCATGGCCACGCTTATTTTTTCCCCGACTGTTTTTTTTCCGGCTCCGATAAAACCGCATTCTTCCGGGGGAATGCCCAGAAAATCCTGAATCCGTTCCTGCCACTGAAAGGCCAGTTCTTTGGTGTGGACAACGATGAGCGCAGGCTGTTTCCGCTGTGCGATCATATACAGGGCAATAACGGTTTTTCCGCTGCCGGTAGGCGCGCTCAGGGTGCCGAATTCCTTCTTCAGCATGGCTGCTGCTGCTTTCTGCTGAAAATCTTTGAGCTGAGCGCGGAAAGAAAAGTCGCATTCCGGCAATGTGCGCCGCTGATCTTCCATTTCATAAGAAATACCTTCATGCCGGCACAGCAGAATGAGCTGGCGGATATACCCCCTGGGCAGAAGAAGCCGGTTTCCCTTTTTATGGTAAAAACGGAGATATTCGGGGGTGTTTTTATTCCAGCGGCCCAGGCGGTTGTTCTCTTCCCATTTGGGATTGCGGAAACGGAGTTTCTGCCGGAGGATTGCTTCCAGGGATTCCGGCGGATCCCATAAAAAAAGATGATGGGAAAGAGTCATTTTCAGTAATGTCTGCTCAGTTTTTTCCATAGGGTTCTTCCATGTTTTTTGATAATCAGCAGAACGGAAAGTTTCCGGAGGAGTGCAAAAATTGTATTTTTGCACTCCGGGACAGCCGTAAAACCGTATCCGGGGGAAACTTTTCGATCTGCTGATAATATCAGAACGGAAATGTATTTACCATCCCCTGCAAATTTCGCTGGTGTCCTGCTCTGATTGAAAATCCTTATTCACTGTGCTTTTGCAGGTGATTCTGAAAATTCTGTAATCTGTTTCGGAATCAGTGCATTAAGAAACGGGCGGTAAGGTTTTTTCAATTACCGCA
>JAABRU010000302.1 GCA_011390755.1 Desulfobacteraceae bacterium
AGCAGTTTAGCATGCTGATTTTACTAAAGCTGAATTCTGGAAAAATGACTTTTTACCGGTTCATCAATATATGGCGTGATAAGAAATGGACGGAAAGGAAATGATGCGGAGTTCACAGACGGAAGGAAAATTTTTTTTGAAGAAAAATTAATTTTGATGATCTCGTAAAAATTCCGAAAATCAGATTTTGATACACTTTAACAGTCTGATTTTATTTACATCATTTTTTGGAAATCTGACTTTTTACCGATTCATCAATTTTATTTCAAATATTTGCCACGTCCCTGAATAAAACAGAAACTATATCACCCCTGTGTCTTTTTTGGGAATCCAGCCGATTTTTCCCTCACTGAAATATATCCGGAAATATTCCTCTTTCTCCTGCTCAATGCGGACGGTTGTCCCTTCTTGCAGGCGGAAGAGTTCGGTGGCTTTTCCGGAAAGTCCGGAGCGGATCACTGCTTCCGGCGGCAGGATAACAGCCCGGCGGATATAAGCGGATTCATAAAAATGATACAGGGCGGTAAGTGTGAAGACCGCGGAAAGTATCAGACTGAGAATCACCGGGGTTTTCATGATTTTTTTCCGCATGAGCAGACGGGCCGTGACCAGTATGCAGAACAGGGCATTGAATCCCAAAGCCAGCCAGCGGATCAGTGCGGCATCCAGCAAAAATTTCCAGAAAAAGAGAATCCGGAAAATATTCACGGATTTTTCCCCTTTGTCATCTTTGACTTTGGAAACAGCATAGGCATGGTTGAATTTCAGATCCGGATCATGGGGGATAAGACGCAGGGCTTTTTCATAGCACAGGATGGCCGGTCCCAGTTTTCCGCTTTTCAGATATGCATTGCCAAGATTGTAGTACAGTTTTCCGTTTTCCACACCGCTGTCTGCAATTTTTTGAAAAGATTCGGATGCTTCTGAATATTTTCCGGCTTTGTAAAAATCAATTCCTTCCAGAAAAAAGCGGGTCCGTTCCTTTGTCTGCGCAAAAGCTGCCGCGGCAAGGCAGAAAAATAATATACATGTATAAGATATTTTTTTCATGGTTTCCGGTCTTAAAGGATTTAGGCGATTTCCAAATATGAATGAACCGCTTCCGCAGGAGTCACAGACGGAAAGTCTGTAAACGGACTGCCGTCTGTCAGACACTGCCGGACTTTCAGTCTGGCACTCCTTCGCTACATTTTTTTCAGGAAATCACCTTACAGCCTGTCGCAAATGGCCTAGTACAAATATAATCTTTTTTTGCCTCTGTGTATCAGTTACCCGGATAAAAAATTCAGTATCATTTCATGTGCCGGGAGTTATAGGGCATGGGGCTTACTATCCCCTTTTTATACAGATATAAGCCTAAACAGTTCCCGGGTTTCTTTCAGCAGCTCCCGGCAGAATTCTTTTTCTGTCAGGCGGCCGCTGAATTTGGCAGATTCAATCTTTTCCAGCAGAGCGGCAGCCTGCACAGCATTTTCTTCTGAATACCCGGCAGAACGGAGAATATCCGCAGCTTCAGCATAGGTCAGGGATTCCCCCCTGCTGCCGCTTTGGGACAGAATCGCAAAAATAACAGCCCGGTAAAGATGCGAAAAAAATATTTCCGCTTCCTGCTGCGAGTTCTCCGCCTGCTTCAGTGCATTTCCCGCCCGCCGGGCCATGATGCGGGAAGGTTCATCTTTTTTACGGCCCAGGATCAGAGCAATTCTGCACAGAAATATCAGCAGCAGGGGAGAACAGAAAAAAAGCAGAAAACGCAGAAGGGAAGCGGAGTTTTCATTCTGCAAAGCATCCAGCTCTTCTTTTAGGGGCAGAATATCCCGCCCGGTAAATTCCACTTTTTTCTTTAAAGAAACATTTTCCGGCAGGGGGGCGGAAACAATATCCGTTTCCTGTTTTTCTTCCGAAGGACGGATGTGCAGTGTCAGTTCCTGCGCGCTTTTGCTGACATATTTTCCTGATGCTGTATCAAAATAAGTCAGACGGATCGGAGGGATGCGAAAGTCTCCGGGCTGTGTGGGAACCAGGGCCGCACGGAAGGCCCGCTGACCGGAATAGCCCTGCGGGCTGAGTTTTACATCATCTTCGGGACTGTCCCTGTAGATTTTGAATCCCTCCGGCATTTTGATTTCCGGCAGTTCCGCATCCATAACATTTCCCCGGCCCGAGATGATGACAGACAGGGTGGCGGATTCTCCGCTTTTCAGGGAAACGGGATCAATGGTCGTGCGGATATGAAAATCGCCCACCAGACCGGAAAAGGTCCCGGCCCCCTCATAGGGGGGAAGCGGGCGGACTTTCAGATTAAAACTGCGGGTCTGCAAAGTTTCGGGTTCCAGATTTGTTCCCAGGCCGAAAAACGGGTCATTGAAAAAGCCGCGTCTGCGGGCGGAACGGTGTACAATATCGCAGTTGAGAACAGCAGGCCCCAGGGTAAAGTCCCCGGCTTTCAGAGGTACAAGAATATAATACAGCTCCGTCACCTGAAATTCCCGGCCTCCGATGACTGTCCGGTACTGTTTGCGTTCCTCTGTTTCCGATACGGTAAAACTGCTGAAATCCGGGGTGCGGAGCTGTGCATTGGCAATTTCTGCTCTCCGGAAGAGCTTGAATGTGTATACAAACTGCTGACCGACATAAGGAGAAGTCTCCGAAACATGGGCCTGAGCATAAATATCTTTGTCGGCGGTCCCTTTCCCTGCTTTTTCCGACACCCCGATACGGACAGGTTCCGTCTGTAAAGTTCCGCCCTCCGTTTTCACCCGCAGGGGAGGAATGAGCAGATTTCCCTGTTTGAGGGGAATCAGGGTATATGTGTAACTGACTTCCTGTGAAAAACTGCCGTTGACCATATTGATGCTGGTGGAAGTGCCCCTGGAAACCACCCTGAAATCTTTTATGGGGCTGAGATCTGCCTCCCCTTCTGCCCCGCTCACAGTGATTTTCAGATGAAGGGATTCCCCCATGCGGAGCTCTGTCCTGTCCACCGTGGCCCTTACTTCCGGAGCAGCCTGCGCGCAGAGGGGGAAACACAGAAAAAAGACTAAAAAGACAGGCAGCCACCGGCGTTTCATGAATTGGCACAAAACAGAATCATTCATTACCAGTCCTTTTCAATCTCCTGTTTCCGGTACGCTGGAATCATGGCCCTCCCCGGTTCATCTTTCAGACGCCTGAGCATTCTTTCCATCTGCTGCTGTTCACTGCTTTGCTCCTCTCCCTTTTCACCGGCTGTTGCGGCCTGCTGTTCTCCGGGCTTTTCTTCTTTCTGATTTTCCGGCTGATTTCCCGGCGATGCCCCCTCTTTTTCCTCTCCGGGCTGCGGAGCAGGCTGTTTTGAATCTTTTTTCTCCCCGGACTGCTGTTCTCCTTCTTTTTCAGCATTCTCGCCGGCATCCTGCGACTGCCCCTCCGGGTCTTCCGGCTGTTTTTCCGGTTTCTGTTCCCCCTCCTTCTGCTCCTGACCGTCTTTATTGCCGGGATTGTCCGGATCCGTTTTTTCCTCATCCCCGTCTTTATCGCATTCCTGTTTCTGCTGCTCTTTCTGTTTTTCCATCTGCTCTTTGATCTGTTTCACAAATTCCATATTCTGCTGCGTGTGTGCATCACCGGGTGCAATTTTCAGCGCGGCTGCATAGTTCTCAATGGCCTCGTCATATTCCTGCCTGCGGAACTGCGCATTGCCCAGATTGTATAAAATCTTTTCTTTTAATCCGCTGTTTTCGTCTTTCAGGGCCTCCGTGTAATTTTGGGCTGCGGATTCATAATCTTCGAGTTTGTAATAAGTGTTGGCGATATTGTATTTGATTTTGGAATTTTCCGGATCATCCAGCTGGGCATCAATAAAAAGTTTCAGGGCTTTTTCGTATTCCCCTTTTCCATAGGCCGCCAGGCCGTCCCGGAAAGCATCTGCCAGTGCTGGCCGCGGCATTGAAATGAAAGCCAGAAGCAGGATTAGCGCCGCTGCCTTTTTCACCGAAGGCAGGAATATTTCCGCTGCAAGTGCCAGAAAAGCAAAGATCAGCACCCACTGATAGCGGTCTTCCCAAACCTGTCTTTTTCCTGCGGTCAGCGCGGACTGCTCCATCTTTTCCCGAATCTCCTGCTGATAAATCATCTCCAGATCCATATCTCCGGCCACGGAACGCACATAAGCGCCACCGGTCAGCAGGGCCATTTTTTTCAATGTTTCCTCATCCAGCCGGGTTACGATAATCTGTCCTCTGGAATCTTTTTTCAGCCCCCCTTCTTTGTCCGGAACCGGCACTCCGCCCTCACTTCCCACACCGATGCAGAAAAGTTTAATCCCGGCCTTCCGCAGCTCCTCCGCTGCTGTAAGGGGATCCTCCTGCCCGGTATTTTCCCCGTCCGTAATCAGTATCAGGGCTTTTTCGGAACTGACCTTTTCATCAAAGGCTTCCCTGGCCGTATATACAGCATTGCTGATATCTGTTCCGCCCACGGGAAGATAATCCGGGTTCAGGGTTTGCAGAAAAATATGGAAGGCATCATAATCCAGTGTCAGGGGGCATTGCAGAAAGGCCGTTCCCGCAAAGGCCAGCAAAGCGACCCGGTCGCCTTCCATTATGGTCAGCAGATCATATATCTTGCGTTTGGCCCTGTCCAGACGGGTGGGTTTGATATCTGCTGCCAGCATACTGCGGGAGCAGTCCAGGGCAATCATCAGATCCACGCCCCGCTGTTCGGTTTCCTGCCAGCGGTACCCGTACTGGGGCCCGGAAAGTGCCAAAGCCAGAAGGCCCAGGCAGGTCAGAAGCAGTCCTGCCCTGATTTTCCGCCGACTGTCCCCCCGGAAAGGAATAATGGATTTCAGACCGCGGCGGGAGGAAAAATCCGCCAGTATTCTCCGGCGTTTTTTTGTACCGTAGATAAATATCAGCAGGCAGACGGGAACCGCCCAGATGAGAAACAGCATTTCAGTTCTGGCAAATTTCATGGCACTTTCAGAAATCGGGTATTGGCAAGAATCATCTGGAATATGAGCAGCACAAAGGCCGGGATCAGGAACCAGGGATAAAATTCCCGGTATTCGGCAAAATGCTGCACTTTTACCTCGGTTTTTTCCAGATGATCTATGGTTTCATATATCTTTTCCAGTCCTTCCGTATCTTCTGCCCGGAAATACAGTCCCCCGGTTTTATCCGCAATCTGCCGCAGGATTTCCTCATCCATTTCTGTTTCCCGGTAAATATACCGTTCCCTGAAAACAGGGTCCCGCACCAGAAAGGGGACCTTGCCGCGGGTCCCCACGCCAATGGTATACACTTTCACTTTTTTCTGCAAGGCAATTTCCGCCGCGGTTTCAGGTGACAGCTCCCCGGCATTGCTGCTGCCGTCTGTCAGCAGAATGATAATATTGGACTTGCTTTCAATATCCTCAATCCGCTTCAGGGAAATTCCCAAAGCATCCCCAATGGCCGTACTGTTTCCGGCCGCGCCGATTTCCAGACGATCCAGAATGGAGACAATGGTGTTATAATCCCTGGTCAGGGGCAGCTGGGTATAGGCATTGGTTCCGAAAACCACCATGCCCATACGGTCCCCGCTGCGATTTGGCACAAAATCCCGCACCACCCCTTTTACGGCCTCCAGACGGTTGACAATTTTCCCTTTGCGTTTGAAGTCCAGCGCGGCCATGCTTTGGGATAAATCCACAGCCAGGATAATATTAATGCCCTCGGTCATGACATTCATCTTCCGCGTTCCCCACTGGGGACGGGCCAAAGCAATTATCAGAAGACAGAGGACTATGTATTTTATTGCCGGAACTGTCCAGTGGAAACGGAGCAGCGGGGAAGGGGGGAGTTTTTGCAGTGAACGCGTGGAAGACACCCCCATGACCGGATACATCTGCTTCCGGAAACGGAAATACAGGGCAAAGGGGATAACTGTCAGCAGCAGAAAAAAATATGGCGAAGCAAAACGGAACATAATGATTACAATTTTATCCGAAAATATATCTCTTTCAAAAAAAGTTCGGTTTTCAGTGATTCCACAGAAAATTTGTCCCCCGTATTTTTAAACTCATGCAGCCACCATATTTATATGAATATGAAAATGCTGAATGTTTAATTATTACAGCATGTAACAGTTCTTCATTTTCATATTTCGCTGTGAGTTACGGCTCATGGGGGTTTATATGAAAGTCCTGCACAACCC
>JAABRU010000303.1 GCA_011390755.1 Desulfobacteraceae bacterium
AACCACACCGAGATAGCCGATGAGCAGCTGCAGCACCGGATATGTCACCTGCATCCAGATCCCCCGGGAGCGGAAAAGATAAAAAGAAATGCCGATGAGCAAACCCAGTATCCCGGCAAAGGTCAGCCCGGCCGGAACAGAACGGAGACGGGGAAGCACCAGACTGATGAGCAGTCCCACAAAAATGATCATGCCCGGCCCGGCATAAGTGTCCCAGGAGGGCTGCCGGATAAACTGTTTATGCAGAACAGACCAGATCACATGCGCGGTAAATTCCCCCACACTCATCCTTTCCGCATTCGGGGTGCTGATGGGGTTTAAAATACCCGAGGCCGCCGGGGTGAGCAGGACAATACGGTTTTGAAAGGCGGTGCGGGAAATGTTTTCCTGAAAGGTGAGGATCTCGGAAAAGGAATATTTTTTAAAGGGTGTTTCTTCGGATTTGAAACCGCTCAGCATGGTATCCCCGGCAATGGGAATACGGACGGCATCTCCCAGGGATACCGCAGAGCCGTATTCCGCGCGCACGGCTTCCACCGGAATATCCAGATAAAATGCCGCCAGCATGAGGGGAAAGGAGGGAATATAAATGTCACCGTAGCGGTACATGAGAATATCGCCCCGGACTTTTCCGTCCCGGTCATATTTCAGATTCACATGACCGATTCCGGCCGCGCTTTGCAGAAACCTGTCTATGGGGCGCAGAATTTCATCGGCAAAACGGAAATCCCCCGCGGCCCTCTCCACATACTGACTGCGGATACAGAATTCCGTGAGTTCATCAATTTCCTCTTTTTTGCCTTCCAGCTGCCGGCTGGATTCACGGATGGAAACCGGAAGCACCGCATTGCCCGCTGTTTTCAGTGCATTTTCCAGTTTTGTATCATTGCTGAGTGTTTTCCATGCCTCTTCAAATGTTTTTCCGCTTTCTTTCATCCAGGTCATCATATCCATGATCTGCCGGATATCCGAACTGGTCTCTTCTTCCGTGTACAGCAC
Source organism: Desulfobacteraceae bacterium (assembly GCA_011390755.1). Classification (GTDB taxonomy): domain Bacteria; phylum Desulfobacterota; class Desulfobacteria; order Desulfobacterales; family Desulfococcaceae; genus JAABRU01. Next base: position 1,000 of record JAABRU010000303.1, read on the forward strand.
ATTCAGACCGATAATTTTGGGATTTCCCTGGGCGATTTTTGCCAGTCCTTTGGCAATGACCGCACGGGGCCAGGGCCACCGCCCCTGTTCCTTGATGGACCGGTCATCTATATCCACCACAACAATTTCGTCCGAATCCCCGGGAAGTGTCCGGGATTTCATGCGAAGATCATAAAAGGCCAGTTCCAGATTATCCAGAAACCCCGCACCGGCAAAATGCAGTGCCAGAAAAAGTACCGTTATACCCGCTCCTATGCAGATGGCCGGGTATTGTTTCAGAAAATTCATATTTCCGTCCTGATAAAATAAAAAGCCGATATAAGCGAAAAGCAAATTGTGATGATTTCGTAAAAAGCCGGAAAATCAGGTTTTGATACACATGCATCTGCTGATTTTATTCACAGCGGTTTCAGAAATCTGACTTTTTACGGGTGCATCAAATTGTAAATGAACATACATTCCTGTATTTTCTGTGCCTTCATTTCTATCCGTTATATCTACAGAAAAGCAAAGCGGATGTCAAATTAAAAACGGTTTGGGAGATTTTCTCTTGTTCCGGCAGTTATCCTGCTGTATATTATTTCTTTTATATCTGAAAAAAAAACGCCGGTGGCAAATCCGCGGATGTATCATTTTTTTTGACGCAGGGGCCTGTGCAGTACGCCCTTACAGAAAAAATCAGGGGATTTGACCCGTTACCGGAAAACCATATGCAGGAAAGGAATATGCGATGAAACTGGCTGTCAGCGGTAAGGGAGGGGTGGGGAAAACAACGTTTTCCTCTTTGCTGATCCGAAGTCTGAGCGCGCAGGGAAAAAAGGTGCTGGCCATTGATGCGGATCCGGATGCCAATCTGGCCGCGGCCCTGGGCATTGCCGATGCCGATAAAATTACACCCATTGCGGAAATGAAAGAACTGATTTTTGAAAGAACCGAGGCCCGGCCCGGTACGGTGGGCGGTTTTTTCAAACTGAATCCCAAAGTGGATGATCTGCCGGAAAAACTTTCGGCCCGGCTGGAAAATATCAAACTCATGCGTCTGGGCGGTGTGAAAAAAGGCGGGGCCGGCTGTATCTGCCCGGAAAGCACCATGCTGCGTGCTTTGGTCATGCATGTGGTGCTGCTGCGGGATGAAGTGGTGGTTATGGACATGGAGGCCGGTATTGAGCATCTGGGCCGGGGCACGGCCAGGGCTGTGGACAGACTCATGGTGGTGGTGGAACCGGGACGGCGCAGCATTGATACGGCCGAACATATCCGCCGCCTGGCTGCGGAAATCGGTCTGACCCGCATTGCCGTTGTGGGCAATAAAATCCGCGGCCCCGCCGATGAGGAATTTTTGAAAAAACATCTGCGGGATTTTGAATTCCTCGGCTTTCTTCCCTATGACGATCAGCTTATTGAAGCCGATCTCAGGGGAATTTCCCCTTATGACAGTGATTCTCCTGCAAAACAGAGGGTTGCGGAAATGGTCGGAAAGTTATAAAAATTTATGCAGAAAAATTCCCCTGCGCGCAGGCGCAGTCCCCAGAAACAGCGGCAGAAGCAGAAATTTTCCAGGATCCGGCCCGGTGCGGAGCAGTCCCTGAACAAAATATTTTCCCGCATCGGGGTTCCGGAATCCGAGCCTTTCCGGCCCGATCCCTATCAGCAGGAAGCGGTTTCGGCCATTGAGGAAAGCGACTGCCTTGTCAGCGCTCCCACCGGTTCAGGAAAAACCTGGATTGCCCTGGAAGCCCTTGCGGCCGTTCTTCACAAAGGCGGAAGGGGCTGGTATGCATCTCCCCTCAAGGCTTTGAGCAATTCCAAATATGCCGAGTTTGCCGCAACATTCGGCCCGCAGAATGTGGGTATCCTCACCGGGGACCGCAAGGAAAACCCGGATGCCCCGGTGACTGTGGGCACAACAGAGATTCTGCGCAATCAGTTATACGATGCCATGCACCGGGGAGAAAGCATGGCGGCGGATCTGGTGATTATAGACGAGGCCCATTTTCTGGGAGATGCGGAACGGGGGGTGGTGTGGGAGGAGATCCTGATTTATCTGCCTTCCCGCATCCGGATACTCATGCTTTCGGCCACTGTGGGCAATGCAGAAAAAATCGCGGCCTGGCTGACTTCCATCCGGAATAATCCCTGCCGTGTGGTGCGGGAAAACCGGAGACCGGTTCCCCTCTTCCCGCTCTTTATCCATCCTTCGGGCACGCTTTTCCCCCTGCTTGCGGAAGAAAAGAAGAAAGCACGGAAAAAACTCCATAAAAAAGTGGCCGAATACGACAAAAGCCGCCGCCCCATGCGTTTTGGCCGTCCGGGAAAACTGCCGCCTTTGGGGGATATTCTGCGCATTCTGCGCAAATACCGCCTGCTGCCGGCCATTTTTTTCCTCAAATCCCGCGCGGACTGCAACAGTGCACTGGAAATCTGCGAAAATTATCCTGTCCCGCGCAATCATCGGAAAGATTTGATTTCTCTTAAGATTGAGGATTATGCGGCCCGGATTCCCCGCATCCGCAGCCACCGGCAGTTATGGCATCTGGAACATCTGGCGCTGGGCGCGCATCACAGCGGGCAGCTGCCCGCCTGGAAACTGCTTCTGGAAGAACTCATGACAGAAGGACTGCTGGATGCGGTTTTTGCCACCAGCACTGTGGCCGCAGGGGTAAATTTTCCGGCCAGGACCGTGGTTTTCCTCAATTCCGACAAATTCAACGGAGTGGAATTTCTGCCCCTCGGTTCCACGGAATTTCACCAGATGACCGGACGGGCCGGCAGAAGGGGCATGGATCGTATCGGATTTGCGGCTGTGCTGCCGGGGAAATATATGGATACCCGGCACATTGCCCATCTGGTGGAAGCTCCCCCTGCCGATGTCCTCAGCCAGATCCGTATCAATTTCTCCATGACCTTAAACCTGCTGCTGTCCCATTCCGCCGCGGAAATTGAAAACATGCTGCGGCGTTCTTTCGCTGCCTGGCTGCTGGCCGACGGAAAGAAAAAAGCCGCGGGAAGCGGAAACCGGGCGCATGAAATCCTGTGCACTGATTTCCGAAGACATTTTGATTTTCTCAAAGAATGCGGATATGTCGGCGAAAACGGTGCACTGACCGAAGACGGTATCTGGGCTTCCCGGCTCCGGGTGGATCAGCCCCTGCTCATTGCCGAAGGTTTCCGCGCGCAAATTTTCCCGGACAGGGATCCGGTGATGCTGGCCGCTGTTATGGCGGCTTTTGTCAATGACCGGGAAAACGATGAACGGATTCAGAACGAAATTATTCCCAATCCCCTGAAAAAAACATTTATGAAGATCATCCGGACCCTTGATCCTTTCTGCTCGCGCATGGCAGACAGGGGATTTGAAGGACACCCCCTTTACATCCGGCCCGCGCTGGCCCTCTATCTGTGGGCCGGGGGGCTTACATCCTGGGAAAATATTATCCGTATCAGCAGTATTGCCGAAGGGGATCTGGCCATGCTGATTCTCCGTACCGCAGATCATCTGCGCCATATCATGGCCTTGCAGGAGGTTTTCCCCTATGCGGCCCGGACCGCGGAAAAAGCGGTGGATCAGATACTGCGCGAACCGGTGGCGGATGCAGTTGAAGTATAAGGGCCTGTTTTGCAAACATGCGTCGGGGACAGCCGAAACATTATGCAGGGCGGGCGAAGCGATAGCGTAACCCGCCAATTAGGTTATAGTGTGCTGTCAACATTAAAATGACGGGTATCCGGAACATCTGCCTAAACCGCGGGGCGTATTGCATACGCCCGGTATGAGCGGCTTCGGGGCCTATGCAGTACGCCTTACAGGAGTGACATAAGCCGTCAGTTTAACTTTGATGAACCCGTAAAAAGTCAGATTTCTGAAAATTACTGTTAATAAAATCAGCAGATTCATGTGTATCAAAACCTGATTTTTTGACTTTTTGCGAGATCCTATACTTTTGCACTTTTTGAATTATATGCTGATTTTAGATGATAACATATTGAAATTATTGATACAGAAAAATGGAGGCCAATTTCTTAATTTCAATATAATCAGCAACTTATGAAAAAGTGCAAAAGTATGGCGGGCTCATCAGCTTTGACAAAGCAATAGGGTCTATCCGAAAACCTGTTTTCAGGTGTTTTAAATCCTTACTTTGTAATGTCAGTAGACCGAAAAGATTCTGTTTCCGGCCGGCAGAGCCTCCGTTTTCAGACTCCCCTCCCTGGGGGAGGGGCGGGGGGAGGGTGAAAATCAGCCTTTCCCCCCTCTCCCCGGCCCTCTCCCGCCCGGGGAGAGGGGGAAATTCAGGAAGTTTTCGATCTACTGAATGCAGCATAGTCATTGAGAAAGAAGTGCGAAAATTATTTTTCGCCCGCGCCGCCCAGCTTTCGCGCTCCGGGTTTCTCTGAATAAAATACTGAATATAGTCAGCATGAAACAATTTTTTCAAAGGGTATGTTATATTACATCCTTACTCCACCCGGTTTAAAAATCCGCTTCGGAGGTTTTCGGATAGCTTCTTAAAGGGAAGAATGATACGGACTATGGACTTTGGAATAAAAGCATGGTATATACAGATAATTATCCATTATGAAATGAGACGGTGACAGAATATATATCTGCGTATATTCCCGAATGAGGGATATTTGAAAGGGAGAAAAATGATGAGCGAAAATAAAGTCGTGGCATATGTGGAAAGAGATATGGAAGAGTTCATCCCTTTTTTTCTGGAAGAAAGCCGGGAAGAAGTCCGTCAGCTTGTACAATCCCTGAAAAAAGGAGATTATAAGGCCCTGAAAGATTTTGGTCATAAGATCAAAGGCTCTTCTGTTACCTGCAGTGAGGGTTTTCAGGTAATGAGCGACATCGGACTGGCCATAGAAAATGCTGCCAAAGAAAAGAAAAGCCTGAATGAAATCAAAGAACTGGTAAAATCCTATATTAATTATGTAAATAATGTTGAAATTGTTTATGTGGATGAATAAACTGCTTATAGTGCGTCGCAGGTGGATTGATACTTCATTCCGTTCCTGACAGACTGATTTTCAATATTTCTTTTATGCCAAACCGGGTATCACTTCATATGCGACACACTATAGGTGATTTCCGAAAAAAATGATACCGGAGGAGTGCCGGACGGAAAGTCCGGCAGTGTCCGGCAGATGACAGTCCGCTCACAGACTTTCCGTCTGTGACTCCTTCAGAGA
>JAABRU010000117.1 GCA_011390755.1 Desulfobacteraceae bacterium
TTCAAAACTCAGTTTTTTGTGTCTTCCTGTATTTACTGCAAAAAAATGATTTGTGAATAATTCAGGTGATACACATTCATCATCTGATTTTTTGAGGGTTCATCACTTTTAGGTGATTTCCTGAAAAAAATGTACCGGAGGAGTGCCAAACGGAAAGTCCGGCAGTGCCTGACAGACGGCAGTCCGCTTACAGACTTTCCGTTTGTGACTCCTGCAGAAGCGCTGCATTCATATTTGGAAATCGCCTTATACTGTTTTACAGTTTTTATGGGGATTGAAATTGTGAAACGGAAAGATCGGATTTTTCGGAAAAATCCGATCTTTCTGCAGACCCGGACTCACTCCTTTTTTTCTTTATCTGCCAGTAAGGATTCTATTTTCCGGATGCTTTTTTTCATTTCCGGCAGTTTTTTTATCAAAGAGTAGGCCCGTTTTGCCTGTAAGGCTTCAAAGGCGGGGGAACCGAATATTTTTGCACCGTCCGGAATATCGTCTCCGACACCCGACTGCGCGCCGATCATCACACCGTTTCCGATTTTCAGGTGTCCGGCAATCCCGACCTGACCGCCGACGACACAATGATGCCCCATGATAACGGAACCGGCAATTCCCACCTGGGGAACCAGGAGGCAGTGGGGACCGATACATGTTCCGTGACCGATGACCACATGATCCCCCACTTTGCATCCCCGGCCGATGACAGTATCATCCAATGCTCCCCGTTCAATCGCGCATCCCGCTCCCAGTTCCGCATCATCTTCGATAATTACCCTGCCGGTATGAAATATTTTGTGGTGAATGCCTTTATGGCTGGCATATCCGAATCCGTCCTGCCCCACTGTGGAATTGGCATGAATCCGCACCCGGTTTCCGATGATACAGCGATCATATATCACTGTATTGGGAAAAAGTACGCAGTCATCTCCCATACGGACTTCATTTCCGATATACACCCCCGGATAAATCCGGCATCTTTTTCCGATATGTGCATTCTGTCCGATGCTGACAAAATCGCCGATGGCAGCGTTTTCACCGATTGCTGCTGTTTCCGCAAGGGAGGCTCTCCGGCTGATTCCCTCCTGCATGTGATCCTGCTCCCCGTGGAGAATCGCCACAATCTGTGAAAAGGCGTAATAGGGATCTTCCGCCAGCAGCAGAGACGCGGATGATTTCAGTTTTTCCCGCACAATGATTGCAGAAGCTTTTGTGTTTTCACATAATTTTTTATATTTCCGGTTTGCCAGAAAAGTGATTTCCCCCTCTTCGGCATTTTCCAGTGTGGCAACAGCATGGATGCGGATACGGGGATCTCCGCTGATGTTTCCTCCCACGGCTTCTGCCAGTTCTCCCAGTGTTTTGCTTTTCATTAAATATCTGCTCCGTTTTATTGCATGGTATCTGATAAATTCATCCTTTGCATCATATCAGCATCCGGGAAAAGCGGCAACAGCCTTTTTCATCCCTCCCATTTTGCCGTATAACGGGTGACAACCCAGCCGGATTCACCCCCGGAAGTCTGCACATAAAGCCAGCCGTTCTGTTTTCCTTTTATATACAGAAAATCTCCCCTCTGCACCTGCTGAAGAACCGGATAATGAAAACCGGGACCGGTGCGGACATTCAGCAGCTGTGCCGTAACGGAAGTATATTCATTTTCTGCAGCCGAAGGCGGCATTACAGCAGTCTCCGGCTCCGGCTGCAAAGGCGGATCAACCACTATGTAACCGGAAGGAACCGGTTTATAATAAGTTCCCTCGTGCTGATAGTAGAAACTGTCTCCCACGGATATACGGGCACAGTCGGGGGGAAGACTGACAACAACAGTTCCCGGCACCGGCACAAATCCGGCCCAGGGGAAAAAAAGCGTCCCGAAGTTAAAATGAACATTCGGCCGGTTGCGGTGATGTTTCCGGTAATGCCGGTAACGCGGGCGATCACGGGGAATATGCCGGGGCTGCGGTCTGTAATGTTTTGGTCTGTAATATTTCGGTCTGTAATATTTCGGTCTGTAATACCTTTCCGACCGGTGTTCCGGTCTGTAATGTTTTTCCGGCCGGTGCTTCGGTCTGTAATGTTTTTCCGGCCGGTGTTTCGGTCTGTAATGTTTTTCCGGCCGGGTCTGATGTCTGTAAGAGGGATGATGTTTCTGTCCGGAATTATGTTGATATCCCCGCCCTTCACTTCTTTCGCCATTATTCTGACGGAATGCACCGGCCTTTTCCCCTGTGAAAAAAAACAGTATTATGAAAATGATAAATAATACAGAGATTCTGTTCGCTGTTTCTGTTTTCATGATAACCTCCTTTTTACTATTGTTCTGTGACATTTGAAATTTGCGGGATTCCAGTAACAATGGTTCGGTAATTTCTTTTGATTTGCAGAGCATAAAATATAATTGCTTGAAATTATTAAATATGAATATTTCGGTTGTATGTAATAACTGTACTTTTGCATTTTTTACAGAAAACCACGAAACACACAAAATACACGAAAATATATTTAAAAAAAACAATAGGATATAAAAATTTTCCGATAGCCGTCCGTGTTTTTCATGGCTAAAATAAAATCAAATGCTTATATAGTTAATAACATACTGAAATTATTCAGGACGAATTTTTTGCCGAACTGTTGGGGAAGGGACTTCAAAAGAAATAATCTGCCCACATCAGGTCGGACTGGCATATTTCGGCTTCCCTCAATAACCGGGCCTGCCCCGGCATTCAGGATGAAAAACGGCCAGTTTATTTTTTGTGAAATCCCTAAATCAGCAGATCGAAAAGATTCTGTTTCCGGTCAGGGCAGTGCCTCCGCTTTCAGATGTCTCTCCCTGAGGGAGGGGCGGGGGAGGGTGAAAATCAGCCCTGTCCCCTCCCTCTCCCGCTTGGGGAGAGGGGGAAATTCAGGAAGTTTCCGATCTGCCCCACATTTCGCTTGTCTTTATAACACTTTGAAAATTAAACTGAATTTTTCAATTTTTTTTTTACATACCCAAAGAATCGGATTCAATTAATTCAGATTGTTGGATCGCAAAGAGCGAAATGTGGGATCTGCTGTAAATGATTCATCAGTTATGGGCGATGAACCGCTCTCTGCCGTCCTGAAAATCAAGTGCCGTAAGATCATTATTTTCCTGCCTGCTGTTTTGGACGATTGGGAAAGCAAAAGGTTTACATTTTTATGATGCACAAAATGCCGGATGCACAGATTGAATGCACAGACCGGATGAAAAAAATGGCAGTGGGGCAAATCCGCTGATTTTTCTGCAAGGGCGTACTGCATACGCCCCGGACACTCCGCTGACGGGCCTGCGCAGTAGGCCCTTACAACGGGAAATCCCATTCATCAGCGGATTTGACCCACTGGCAAAAAAATTTATAAAAGATTTTTTAACCGACTGATGTGATCCCAGGAGAATCCTCCGGGCATACAGGGCATGACAGCATTATTGCAAAATACCGGATCCGATTCCAAATCATAAGGGGACGAAGCCACAGCATCCTGCCAAAGGGCGGTATGGGGAATCGGTGTGTACCAGGCCGGAATCGGTGTGATACCGCTTTCTTTGACTGTTTTTACGGAAGCCTCCGCATCATTCAAAGACTGACCGGGCAGACCAACCAGCAGATAGGCTCCCAACTGATTTTTCTCAAATCCGGCTTTTTTCAGACAGTCAACAGCCCTGCGGAATTCTTCTTCTTTGACTTTATGATCCAGATGGCCGCGTTTGGCAAAATCTGTGGTTTCCAGCCCCAGGCGCAGGGTCCGGAACCCGGCCCGGAACATCAGTTCCGCTGTCTCTTTTGTAATTTCCCGGATATGCACCGCATTGGGTGTATGGAAACGCAGTCCCGGACAAACCCGGCATATTTCTTCCAGCATGGGGATGACATGCTGTTCCGCACTGATCAGCAGTGCATCATCATAGAAGGCAAAATCACGGACTCCGAGTTCTTTGTGCCAGTAAAAAATTTCTTCGGCAACATGTCCGGCATTTCTTGTCATCCGCTGCGGTTCCAGAAAACCGGAGGCGCAGTATGCACAGGAAAAAGGGCAGCCTTTGGAAGTAAGAAGGGGAACAGCGGGGTTTTTGCAGCGGAGATCCCAGGCCGGACAGGGCCAGGTATTCATATCGGAAGGATCAAATTTTGCTTTTACCGAAAATCCGGTATATTGTTCAGCAAGGCCGGTAATTTTTGAAATGCCCTCCCCGGCAATCACCGCATCTGCTCCGGAATACCGGCAGGCATGTGCATGGCATAGGGTGGCATAGATACCTCCCAGAAGCAGGGGGACTTTGGGAAAAATACTCCGCACATGGCGGATACTTTCCTGCACGCCCGGATACCAGTAGGTCATCAGGGAGGTTACCAGAATCAGATCCGGCGGGGGAGCCGTCCGCAGCGATTTTTCAAAATGTTCCGGAAGGATACCGTAACGGGAATATTGCCGGGGAATATGTTCCAGTCCTTTGGGACTGGGAAGCCGTTTTTTGGGATAAGGGCCTCTGCCGCAGCGCGTGCTCCCGTTTTTGCGCGGCATTTCCGGATGAAAGCGGTTCAGACAGTCAATAAAAGTGACGGCAAACCCCTGTTCCCGCAACAGGGCTCCCAATTGTAAAAGTCCCAGCGGACCTGCCCAGAAGTCATAGGCGGCAAAATCATGTATCCAGGGATTGATAAGGAGGATGTTCGGAATATCTCTTTTCATGAAAAAACAGGAATTTTCAGAAAGCAGATTTCCGGAATCCGGCAGAGGGGCAACTCTGTTTTCTGACAATCCGCTCCGGCAGCACCGCAGAAAAGACGCACTGCCGTGCATTTTTGTCCGGAGAATCCGGAACCGGGGATTGTTTAAACATAAAAACTGAATTGCTCATACGCTAAAGATCTTCATCTGTGAGATACTTCAGGGAAGTCTTTTTCAGTTCCCGGCGGCTGAAAAGCAGGTTGTAGTCATTTTCCCCCGCGGCTTCGGACATTCTGCGGGCAAGTTCCCGGCAGGCCTCCTCGCTTCGGGCATGAATCATGGTATAAAGATTATAAGGCCACTGCGGATTGGGATTTCTGCGGTAACAGTGGGTAACTTCCCGGAAAGCCGCCATTTTCTCTCCTGCGGATTCAATCCGATCCTCATCTATCTTCCAGGCCACCATGGCATTGGCACGAAATCCGGATTTCTGGTGACGGAGGGTGGCCCCGAATCGGCGGATAATGCCCCTGTTGCACAGATCCTGAAGAATTTCAAGGACTTTTTCCTCAGTAATCCCCAGATTCCGGGCAATTTCCAGAAAGGGGCGCTTCGTAATCGGAATATCCCCCTGAATTGCCGCAATCATTTTTTTTTCCAGTTCAGTCAGCATAATCTGATATAAGAATGTAAAAAGATAAAAGTCAAGATTTTTCTGAACACAGATGCGGAAAATCTGAAAATCTGCCGTACAGGCAGTGTTTTTGCCGTAACAGAATAATCCCCCTTTACAAAAGAGAGATTGCAGGGTGCGGGCATCCTGAAAGGAAGAACATTGATCATGCAACTGCAATTCTTCTCTTTTATATATGACAAAGATATGCTAATAGTATATTTTTATAACACGGTATAGGCAATGGTTCGCTAAAAAAATCAGCATAAATAATTTCAGCAGCTTATAAAAGGCATACAAAATATCCGGATTTGATGATTTCCGTCATTTATATTTTTATGCCCTGCTCAGAAAAATTGCCGGGCCTTTGATAAAGTAAATGAATCCTTTTCCCCGAAACGGAAAGGGAAAACCTTATATTTCTGATTGTCTGCACAGGAGAAAAAAGCCGCAATATGATCGCAAAAAGACTGGATGGCATAACTTCTTTTATTGTTATGGATGTGCTGGAACGGGCGCATGAAATGGAACGGCAGGGTACGCATATTATTCATCTGGAAGTGGGAGAGCCGGATTTTGATACACCTGACTGCATAAAGGCCGCATGCTGCAGTGCCCTGGAAAAGGGGCATACCCATTATACCCACAGTATGGGAATCGTGGATCTGCGGGAGGCCATCTGTGAATATTATGAAAAGACCTATGGTGTCCGTATCCATCCGGATCAGGTGGTCATCGGTTCGGGAACATCCCCTGCCATGTTTATCCTTTTCGGGGCACTGCTCAATCCGGGGGACGAGGTGATTATCTCCGATCCCCATTATGCCTGTTATCCCAATTTTATCAAATTTGCGGACGGTGTGCCTGTAACGGTTCCGGTATTTGAAGAAGACGGTTTTCAGTACCGGCCCGAAGCCATCCGGGAAAAAATATCGGATCGGACAAAGGGGATTTTTATCAATTCCCCTTCCAATCCCACCGGCAATCTGCTTTCCAGAGAAAGGATGCAGGCCATTGCACAGATGTCCGGTCATCAGGGCCCTTTTATTATTTCAGATGAAATTTATCACGGTCTGGTCTATGAGGGGCAGGAACATTCCATTCTGGAATTTACGCCCAATGCCTTTGTTCTTAACGGATTTTCCAAACTTCACGCCATGACGGGACTTCGGCTCGGATATCTGATTGCACCCAGAGAATTCATCCGGCCCATTCAGAAAATGCAGCAGAATTTCTTTATTTCCGCCAATGCAGTTGTGCAGTGTGCGGGAATCGCCGCACTCCGGGAGGCATCAGCGGATGTGGCGCGGATGAAAAAAATCTATAATGAGCGCCGTATTTATATGATCCGCCGTCTGCGGAAAATGGGACTGGGCATTACAGTGGAACCGACCGGGGCCTTTTATGTTTTTGCCAATGCAAAGCATATTTCCCATGATTCCTACAGACTGGCCTTTGATATTCTGGAAAATGCCCATGTGGGCGTAACTCCCGGCATTGATTTCGGTCAGCACGGGGAAGGGTATCTGCGTTTTTCCTATGCCAGTTCTTTGGAAAACATTGCTGAGGGTATGGATCGTCTGGAAAAATATCTGGTGGAAAAATATCTGGCAGAAAGCAGTGAACCCGAATCATGAACCGGAAAAAAGCCGGAAATCCCTATAACAGGAAAACATGATAATAAAATCAGCTCAGTTTATCACCAGTGCGGTAAAACCCGATCAGTATCCGCCGGGAGATTTGCCGGAACTGGCTTTTGCCGGAAGATCCAATGTGGGCAAATCTTCCCTGATTAACACCCTGGTAAACCGGAAAAAACTGGTGAAAACCAGTTCCACACCCGGCAAAACACAACTGGTGAATTTTTTTCAGATCAATGATGAAATTTCATTTGTGGATCTGCCAGGATACGGTTATGCCAAAGTTCCCCGGGCCGTGAAAAAAAACTGGGGCCCGATGATTGAAACCTATCTTTCCAAAAGGGAAAACCTGCTGGCGGTGCTGCTGCTGCTGGATATTCGGCGGACACCCGGCACGGAGGAACACAGTTTTACGGCCTGGCTGCAGCAGTACGGAATCCGCTGCATACCGGTTATTACCAAAGCGGATAAATTATCCAAAAACAGGCAGATGCAGCACCGGGCACAGATTGCAAAAGCCCTGTCACTCAAATCATCCGATATTCTTCTTTTTTCATCCAAATCCCGGCAGGGGCTGGATGAAGTTTGGCAATCCATAGAAAAGGTTATCAGCAGGAATGCAGAGACATAAAAATACATTTTCAAACTTCCGTTCCGGTTTTATTATGCTGGGAGGTGCTCCCAATGTCGGAAAATCCACGCTTTTGAACCGGATGCTGGGAGAAAAAATTTCCATCACTTCCCAGAAAGCCCAGACCACAAGAAACCGGATTACGGGGATACTGCACCGGCCCGGGGCCCAGCTGATTTTTTTGGATACGCCCGGCGTACACCCGGCAAAAAACGAACTGAATCTCCGTATGGTAAATACGGCCCTTACTTCCATGGGCGAGGCGGATCTGATTGTTTTTATGATTGATCTGAGCAGCCCGGATAAAAAAGCCGAAAATATGATTGCTGAAAAATTGCAGAAGCAGGAAAAACCTGTTATTCTGGTACTCAACAAAAGTGATCTGGTAAAAAAGAACAGCATACTGCCGGTGATGGAAAGATGGCGGTCGGTCTGTCCCTTCAGGGCCGTCATTCCGGTATCCGCAGAAAACGGGGATCAGGTGGACAGTCTCATTGCGGAAATGGAAGCCGCACTGCCGGAAGGCCCCCCCTATTTTCCCGAAGACACACTGACCGACCTGCCCGAACGTTTTATTGCGGCAGAAATGGTGCGGGAAAAAGTATTCCGGCTCACAGGTCAGGAAATCCCCTATGCCACTGCTGTCACCGTGGAATCTTTTACGGAAAGCGCCAAACTGGTAAAAATCCATGCCAGCATCCATGTGGAACGGGATTCCCAGAAGGGGATTATTATCGGAAAAAAGGGACAGAAACTCCGGCAAATCGGAGAAGCCGCACGCAAAGATATTGAAAAAATGCTGGGAGTGCAGGTATTTCTCAAACTTTTTGTACGGGTGCAGAAAAACTGGAGCAAGGATACAAAAGCCCTGAGAAAGTTCGGTTATTGATATGATTTTATCTTTTCATCCCTGTTTCGTCGGTGATCGCAATATTCTCTGCGCGGGCAGAGAAGCGGACAAAGATGATATGGCCCTCATCCGGGCTGCCGAGGCCGTGGTTCTGCCCCAGGGATGCAAAGCCTCTTTGTACCGCATGGCAAAAGAAAACTGCCCGCATGTTTTTCCCAACTACGATGCCCGTTTTTCCTATCCGGACAAGATCAGGCAGATCAGTCTGTTCCGTAAACACGGCGTTTCCCATCCGGAAAGCGAACCCTATCTGTGTGTGGATGATTATTTTCAGCATTACGGAAAACTGATCTGCAGACCCCATGTGGGATTTCCCTTTGTTTTCAAATTCAACTGGGGCGGAGAGGGAGAAAATGTGTTTTTAATCCGCTCCCTGTCCGAGCTGCGCAATGTGCTGCAGCTGGCCACAGATTATGAACGCACCGGACAGAAAGGATTTCTGGTGCAGCGCTATATTCCCGACCAGAACCGTGCGCTCCGCGTCGTTGTCATCGGAAGCCGGATGTATTCCTACTGGCGTGTGCAGAAAAACTCGGACATTTTCTGCGCCAATATCCGCAGGGGGGGGTATATTGATTATGATTCCGATCCCCGGATGCAGGAAACAGCGCTGCAGGTGCTTGCATCTTTCTGCAAAGATACGGGAATCAACCTGGCAGGTTTTGATTTTCTTTTTTCCGCAGCAGGTGAAAAACAAAAGGCTCTTTTTCTCGAGATCAATTATTATTTCGGCAGAGAGGGACTGGGCGGTTCGGTAAATTATTACTGCCTGCTGGTTTCAGAAATTGAAACATGGATAAAGGGACTGGGTCTGTGCTGCCCGGTACAGGACAGCGCAGAAAATGGGATATGAATAATTTTCCGGATTTTCAGACTGACGAGGCCGATATCCGGCGGGAAAGGCAGAAAGCCAGAGATTTGCGGGGCAGTCAGTGGTGGAAACGCCGCTGCGCCAAAGGTATCTGTTATTACTGCGGAAGGAAAATCCCGGCGCAGGAACTGACAATGGATCATATTGTCCCGATTTCCCGCGGCGGCAAAAGTACAAAAGGCAACGTGCTTCCCTGCTGCAAAGAATGCAATAATCAGAAAAAACAGCTGCTGCCCATGGAATGGCAGGAATATCTGAAAGGATTTGACACCCGTGAGGAAGGATGAGCGGATGGTCTGAAGGCCTCTGCAGAGGAAAATCAGCCTTTCGGGAAACGGACTTTTGGCATGATTATCAAAAATAACAAAACAGAAATAATGAAGGAGGTTGTAAATGAGGCGATGTCTGAGTGTGTATTTCATTGTATTGCTGCTGGCAGGATGTGCATCCCACGGTTTTACCAAAGAGTCGGTCGGTAAGCAGATTTCCAACGCGGAACTGATGATCCGTCAGGCCCGGCAGAATAAGGCGGAAGACTATGCCCCCCTGGATCTGAAACTGGCCGAGGAACGGTTGGAAGAAGCAAAAGCCGCTCTGAAAGACAATGAACTGGAAAAAGCGGGCCGCAATGTGGAAATGGCAATGGAACAGGCCCGGCTGGCAGATGCCAAAGCCGAAACGGCCAGGGCCAAAAAAGAAGTGCAGCAGGAAAAAAAAGATGTGGAGACACTGCGCGATGAAATCAACCGGGCTGTAAAACAGCAATAAAAATGGCAATGAAGAGTCAGAAATCCGGATTCAGTAAAAGCAGGCCATTATAAAATCAGAACTACTGAAACTGCTTTATAAACGGCTGATTTTACAATTCTGAATGCAACTCTTCACTGGCATGAAAAGGAGAAAAATATTGATGAAAAGATATACAGATACCTTATCATTTCTCATGATAACCGTTTTTGCCGCAGCATTTGTCTGGGGATGCGCATCTGCTCCCAATCCCGCGCTGGAAAGTGCCAAAACAGCCTATGAACAGGCCAAAGTCACTCCGGGTGTATTGGAAAATGCCGCCGTACCCATGCATGAAGCAGAAAAATCCCTCAAAAAAGCCATGAATGCCGAAGAAGAGGATGAAATTACCCATTTGGCAGTTCTGGCGCAAAAAAGAGTGGAATATGCGGTAACCGTTGCGGAAAAAGAGATGGCTGAAAAAACGCAGGCGGAACTGGAGCAGGAAAAGCAGAAAGTTCTGCTGGATACACGGCAAAAGCAGATTGAAAAAGCCAGAAAGGAAACAAAGGCCAAACAGCAGGAACTGGAAGTCAAAGCCCGTGAAATTGAACTGGCCCGGCAGCAGGCCGAGGATGCTCATGCCAAATCCCTGAAAATGAAAGAAGAGGCCGAAGCAGCCAGAAAGGAAGCCGAAGCAAAGGCAAAAGAAGCGGAACTTGCCCGGCAGAAAGCTGAAAATCTGGAAAAAGAACTGTCGGAAATGAAAGCCCGGAAAACCGAAAGGGGACTGGTCTTAACGTTGGGGGATGTACTTTTTGCCAGCGGAAAATCCCAACTTATGCCGGGGGCGGCAAGAACAATAGACAAACTGGCCGCGTTTTTGGCGGAAAATCCCGAACGCAATATTGTGATTGAAGGTCATACCGATAATGTGGGCAGCGATTCTTTCAACCTGGTGCTTTCCCAGCGCAGGGCAGATGCGGTGCGTATGGCTTTGCTTTCCAGAAGTATTGATAATCATCGCATTATCACCAGAGGTTACGGTGAAAGCTATCCGGTTGCCGGCAACAGCAGCGCAGCCGGCCGTCAGCAGAACCGCCGGGTGGAGATTATTATCCTGGATGAGGGGGTAAAGGGCGAATCCATTATGCGGCAGTAGTTGTTAACAGTCTGAATCCGGGAGATATTTGTTTTTGGACAGTTCTCCCGGAGAAGAAATACATCGTTTCTCAATTTCATGCTATTCATTGAGGGACAGGTGCACAATAAGGGAATAGCATAAATGAAAGAAAGGATGTATATGAATATTTATGTTGGCAATCTGTCTTACAATGTTACAGATGAAAGTCTGCAAAGTATGTTTTCGGAATTCGGAAAAGTGGAAAGTGCAAAAATTATTATGGACAGATTTACCGGCCGCTCAAAAGGATTCGGCTTTGTGGAAATGCCTGACAATTCCGAAGCTGACCAGGCAATCAAAACCCTGAACGGTAAATCCGTGGACGGCAGGAACATGAAAGTCAATCCGGCGGATCCCGGGGGAAAACGGAAGAAAAAAACCTATAGTAAAAGAAGGTATTAAGGAACCGGTACGAAATAACTTTCCCATCTGAAAATCGGAACAACCGTCTTTCAGCGGTTATGCAGAATAAAATGAGCAGGTTATTTCAAACACATTCCTAAGGTAAAAAAGAGAGGGGTTGTCCTCAGGGCAGATAATATCTCTCTTAAAAGGGATTGGGGTCAGGACACAGGGAGCAGGGAAATCCCCTGTCCCCTGCTTCCTGACCCCTTTTTCATATAAACGGCCATGATCGACGGTCACAACGAAGCATGAAAGTGCCATACCGCAGAGACGCACACCGTGCGTCTCTACAGGGAACTTTCATATAAACGGCCATGACCGCGGGGTCACAACGAAGCATGAAAGCTGCGCGGAGTGTGAAAATGAAGGCGGAGGCCGGTTTTTCGCAGACACTTTCATATAAACGGCCATGACCGCAGGGTCACAGCGAAGCATGAAAGCTGCGCGGAGTGTGAAAATGAAGGAGGAGGGCGGTTTTTTGCAGATACTTTCATATCCCCAGATAAAAAACAATCATAAGGAATTACAGAATATGCCGGAAATTATGAAAATATTATCAGATGCGGGAATAGAGGTTTCCGAATCCGGCAGATGCGGCCGGATAAAGGATTTGGAAATCCGTTTTTATGCTGTTGCCGGTGAAGACTGCATCCGGGCATGGAAAACACTTTCGGAAAAAGCAGACCGGACTGTAATCGCGGTACCGGAAAATATCAATGAAGGTAATATTATCAGCGGCAATTCCGGCGAAATTGAAAAAGATCTGCGTTCCTATCCTGCTTTGGATTTACAGAAGTGGCTGCAGGAACGCTGGGGAGCCTATGATTTTGAAAATGAAGAAGACGATCTTGAAGAAATAATGGAAGAAGCGGGCGGGGAGGTGCCGGAACCGCAGCCCTGTCATCATTTTACAATTCCTTATAAAATTCTTTCTGAAACAGGACAGGCCCATGAAAAAATGTGGCTGCTGGATTTTACCGGCATCCCGCGCCATGAGATTCCCTTATATATGCAGTACGGCGGCTGGAATGCCTGCCCCTATCCGGATGAACAGGCTGCCGTATTAAAACACTGGCATGAAAAATACGGAGCCGGACTTTTCGGGCTTACGCACGATACTCTCGAATTATATGTGAAAAATCCTCCCGCAGACTATGAACATGCCCATATTCTGGCAAAAGAGCAGATGGCCTACTGCGATGATATTGTATTCCAGGGAACCATGACAGTGGAAAGACTGGCGCGGGTCTTAATCAGCAGCAGTTCCTGGTATTTCTGGTGGGATTGACACAGAGTATTATTTCTGACTGACGGTGACATTTGAAACATCTGAGAATTGAAAATCTCTGTTTCCACGATCTCGGCCCGCTGAGTCTGGAAGTGGATACCTGCGAATGCGCTGGGCTGGTGGGACCTTCGGGCATGGGGAAAAGCCTGTTCCTTCGTGCCGTTGCGGATATGGACCCCCATACGGGCAGTGTTTTTCTGGACGGAAGGGATTCTGCTGCCCTTCCTGCCCATGAATGGCGGAAAAAAGTGGGATATTTACCCGCAGAAAGTGCCTGGTGGTTTGATACTGTTGCAGAGCATTTCTCCGAAATACAGGAGGACTGGCTGGAAACACTCAACTGCCCGCGGGAAATTATGCAGCGGGAGGTATCACGGATTTCCAGCGGTGAACGCCAGCGACTGGCTCTCCTCCGCCTTCTCATGAACCGGCCGCAGGTACTGCTGCTGGATGAACCCACGGCCAATCTGGACGCGGAGAATGAAGAGAGGGTGGAAAACCTGCTGGAAATATTCCGCAAAGAATTCCGGCCCGCAGTGATTTGGGTCAGCCACAACCGGGAGCAGGTCAGGCGGGTGGCGCATCAGACCTTCCTGCTGGGCAAAAAGGGACTGGAAAAGATTTCACAATCCCGAAGCCTTGTCCGGCAATAGCAGAGGAGTGAAATATGGGAATTATCACTCTGACCTATCCGGATCTCTGTATTGCCGCCTTGCTGGTCATAGCCCTTTCCCTTCTTTCTTTTCCCCTGAAACTGGATCTGAGTCGGCAGCTGCTGATTGCGGGGCTGCGCACCACCATACAGCTTTCTCTTGTGGGACTTGTCCTCAAAGCCCTGTTTGAAAATGTAAATCTGCTCTGGATGGGAGCCGTGGCAGCGGTTATGCTCCTGACTGCCGGAAGAGAGGTGATGAGCCGTCAGAAACGCCGTTTTGCAGGTATGTGGGGATTCGGGGTGGGGACCCTTTCCATGTTCATCTCCGCGTTTTCCGTCACTTTCCTTGCCCTGGCCCTTATCATCGGTGTCAAACCCTGGTACGAACCCCAGTATGCCATTCCCCTTCTGGGAATGCTCATCGGCAACACCATGAGCGGTATTTCCATCGGTCTGGACCGCCTGACCCAGATGGCCTGGGATCAGAGAGGCATTATCGAAGGACGGCTCATGCTGGGGCAGCAATGGTCCGAAGCCATTGAAAACGTCCGAAAAGAGAGCATCCGTTCCGGCCTGATCCCCATTATCAATTCCATGAATGTGGTGGGACTGGTCAGTCTTCCGGGAACCATGACCGGCCAGATTCTTTCGGGAACCGTGCCGGTGGAGGCTGTAAAATACCAGATTCTTATCATGTTCCTGGTGGCAGGCGGAACCGGATTCGGAACCATAACAGCCGTCTGGCTGGGGGCACGGCATCTCTTTGACGAACGGCAGCGACTGCGTACGGATCGTCTCAGAAGTGCTAAATAACAGACAGTTCCCCCCGTCCCTTTTTTCAAAAGAGGCAGGAGTTACGCAGTTGATTTTTAACTGTTTGAATTTATGATGAATCGGCAAAAAGTCCAAATTTCAAAAATCGCTATTAATAAAATCAGAGTGTTAATATGTATCAAAACCTGATTTTCGGACTTTTTACGAGATCATCAATTTATTATGTGTGAAAAATATTCAAATACAATAAAAACAGTGGTTTATGTTTCAACTGCGTAACTCCTGAGAGGGAGAAAAAAGTCTGGGGGCACTGGGGTATTGCATATGCCCGTCATTATAAAATAGGACTTACGCAGTTGAATTTTAACTGTTTGAATTTATTATGTGCCTTAAAAATTGACAGTCAATAAAAACAGCAGATTATATTTCAACTGCGTAAGTCCTAATAAAAAACAATAGTGGGCCAAATCCCCTGAAATCCCTCTCCCCGGCGGGAGGGGAGACCGTTATCAAGGGATTTGATCCACTGCCAAGCACAAGGGAGGAATACTGCATGATAAAGCAGTGGGTGCCGTTTGATGAAGGAGAATATATTGTTGTGCGGGCTTTTCTGCTCGCACCGGATTATCAGGCCCTTGAGATTGAAAAATCATTTATCGAGGTATGGAAAGACCGGCAGGGGATGCGGCAGGTAAAAGGGAGCGGAATGATCAGCCCTTTTCTGATGGTGGAACTGCATGAAGAGCATGAACATATTGATTTGATTATTGACCTGGGCGGGGAATTCAGGTATCGTATGCAAAAACCGGAATTACAGGCCGGAAAAGTGTTTTCCCCGGATGTCAGTTCCCGGCTTCAATTTTCTCCATCCCTTCCCTGGGAACAGATTTCGGAAAAAGATTTCCGGGATATGGCAGAGAATCTGAAATTTTTATAGATTTCCAAGCTGTTTATCGCATAAGGTGTTTCTGGGGGAACAGGAAACCGCTTATGTATGACATAATTTTTCTTTCGGCAAATCACAAAAATATCAGAAAAAAAACATTCTGTTCTTTTTTTTTCATGATTTCCTTGACAAAAAGCGGAAACATATTATAATATCCGCATTATGTACAAGGTCAGCCGATTTGGCGGACCGGTTTCGTTCTGAAGGGGAATTACCATTTGTTTTTAGAAAGTGGCGACCCGGAGATGAAACTTATGATTATTTTTTTTTATTTTAGGAGGGTGTCACAATGGCAGATGGTATTGTAAAATGGTTTAGTGAGAAAAAAGGTTACGGTTTTATTGAACAGAATGACGGACCGGATGTATTTGTTCATCATACCGGAATCAACGGAAGCGGATTCAAATGCCTGTATGAAGGCAACCGGGTAACTTTTGACATTGAGCAGGGCCAGAAAGGTCCTTCCGCGGTGAATGTTACCGTAGTATAACTTTACCGACATATTAAAAATTCCCAAAGCCCTCTGCCGTATCGGCAGAGGGCTTTTTTTATTCTGTCATCGCGTGTCCCTGTCTTTTTTTCGGCATTTGGGATCAACAGACGCATAATGGATCCTGCCGCGGATCCTTTATGTTCTCCCATCATTTTTCCCCAAAATAAATCATTCCTCTGTTGCACTGTCAATCTGCCGGGGTCCGTTTTTCACCCCAACCTGTGTAAAACCACAAATCTGTTTTCTTAAACACTGTAGGACTTACGCAGTTGAATTTTAACTGTTTGAATTTATTATGTGCCTTAAAAATTGACAGTCAATAAAAACAGCAGATTATATTTCAACTGCGTAAGTCCTAACACTGTATAAAATTGCCAATGAAGAGTCAGAACCTGATATTTCCGCCTGAAAATCATTTTCAGGTCTGTGAATCGCTCAATTTAGGGTATATTCTGTCCGGAATTATCATTTTTGCTTTCCTTTTGTTCGGAGAATATGTATAATAATTTTATAGATCCATAATTACTGGACTGTCAAATATTTTTCTGTATACGCAGAAAAGCTGCGGAGGAGTGCGGGACTGAAAGTTTGGCAGACTGCCAAACTTTCAGTTTGGACTCCCCGGTCCGGACTTTTTAAAAGGGTAAAAAATTTATTTGACAGACAACTACTGCTTTGTTTCAGCTAAAATTGTGTATGCAAAATGACTAAATTCCTTGAAAAGCCGGGAATTCAATTCACAATTTTAAGTGAAACAATGCACTACAATCCCGACACTCATAAATTCTGACATTGACAGATTTCAGCATACAGAAAACGGAATCTGAAATTCAGAAGCCCGGTTTATTCCGGTGCTGAGTATACGCAGAGCGCGATGCGCCGGAAAAATGAAAAACCTGTATCCGGAAAATCAGCAGTTCGGTAAAAAAAATCAGTCTGAATAATTTCAGCAGTTTGTGGAATTTACACGGAATATTCGGATTTAATAATTTCAGATAGTTACATTTTTATTCTCTGTAAATCGGAAACAATTACCGAACCATGGGAAGATGACAGAGGGGGAGATAATTTTAATTAAAAACAGGGATATATGATTATGAGCATTTACGAAAATTACCGAAAGTTAAGAGAGGAAACAGCGGATGATGTAACCATTGTGCTGGCCTGTAAAAAACGTACAGCAGAAGAAGTGGCGGAGGTTATTGAAGCCGGGGCCTCGGATCTGGGAGAGAATTATGTGCAGGAAGGGGAAAAACTCTTTGATGCCCTTGGGGATAAGGCCCGTCATGTCCGCTGGCATATGATCGGCGCACTTCAGAAAAACAAAATCAACAAGGCCCTGCGGATTTTTGATACGGTGCAGACGGTGCATTCGGCAGAACAGGCCGATGCCATCAGTTTGCGGGCCGGAAATATCGGGAAAACAGTATCGGTTTTCATTGAAGTCAATATCGGGGAAGAATCTTCCAAGGCCGGTATGCCACCCGAATACGATACCCTGAAATCTCTGGCAGAACATATATCGGGCCTGGAACATATCCGCCTGCAGGGGCTGATGACCATGGGGCCTTTCTGGGGAGATGCCGAAGCCCTGCGCCCCTATTTCCGGAAAACAAAGGAAATGTTTGACCGCCTGGAAAAACTGCATCTGCCGGATACGGAAATGAAATATCTTTCTATGGGCATGTCGGATTCTTACCGGGTGGCTATTGAAGAAGGCAGTAATATGATCCGTGTGGGCACAATGGTATTCGGTGCAAGAGGCTGAAAATATTTCTGCTTTATACTGAATATTCAGGGTGTCCGCACTGCGTGTACCACGCCTTTTTCATATAATTTTGCATATTCTTTGCGGATACGCGTCCGCTTTCCCGGTCTGAATATCCGGGCAATGCGGTTCCAGCCCCTGCTGTAGGTTTCCGATGTCCAGAACCAGGCTGCCCCGATATCGGGAAAGACCGGTTCACGGATATAGATTTCCGCCAGTTCCGAAGATGTGGGGATCCGCCAGTCCCGGTATCCGCCGGTCTGCAGATTTTTTACATACCGCAGGGCGTTCTCATAACTCAGGTAACAGCCTTTTTCCTGAAAAGAATTCAGCATACACCACATCAGTCCGGTTTGGGTATCCAGTACATTTCCGTCTTTGAGAGCACGGAATCGCTTTCCGCACTGACGCAGCTCCTGCCGGATTTCCGCCCTGTAGCGCCGGATTCTTTCCCCGTTTTTTTTCAGCAGAAAAGCATCCCTGTTTTCAGGGGCAACAGCGGCAATATGATTTCGGGGTACTGCCTCTTTTTTTTCTTTTCCCGCAGGACTTCCCCTGTGGGCATTCCCCAAAACCCGCATCCTTTTTTTGTCTGCATCATCAAAGTCCCCGAACATATCCACCAAACTTTCTCCCGGAATGTCCTTCTCCCCTTCTCCGCCTGGTATTTCAGATTTTTCCGCTTTTGTCTGCAAAGCGGCAGGGGGGGGCATTTCCTCCGCATCCTGTTTCTTTTTCTGTATTTTTTCCCAGGCAATTCTTTTTTTCAGATCAGCCAGCCAGGCATCTGTGATACCGTAAGATATTTCCGGTTTTTCCTGCTCTGTTTCCGTTTCCATGCCTGCGGAAAGATCGCCGGATGTTTCCGAACCGGTATTTTCCCATCTTGGGCCGAAAGTATCAGGCCCGGAAGCGGATATAGTAAGGGCATAGTGCAGCAGGATCAGAAGAACAATGCAGATGCATCCGGCGCATGCGGAAAAAATGACTGTTTTTCCGTATTTCCGCATCTGTTTCCGCAGCATGGAAAAAATCTCTGCTGTGTTTTTTTCCGGGGAAACAGACGTTTTTTCTTTACCGTTTTTTTCTCTCTTATGCCTGGATTCCCCTTGCCGGGAACCGGAATCTGTCTGCTCCGGACGTACATCCTTTAAAACAGCGTACGCCGCATTAATGGCCTTTAACTGATCTTCGGCTTTTTTCTGCAAACGGGGATTACTGGCAAAACGGTCCGGATGCCAGACATTGACCAGATCCCGGTAGCACTGTTTCACCTCCGCAAAAGGAGTTCCCGGTTCCAGTCCCATTATTTTATATGATTTCTGAATATCCATTGATTTTACATGAATGAAAAACTATACTCTGTCCTTCGGAAACGGGCGGTTTCGCGTATTTCGGATGAAAAAAAGTGAAAACAGTTTTGGGCGAAAGGGTATATTTTAAAGGAAAACGAAGAATAAATACAGTAATAATTCAAAAAATACTATTATCTCAGGGAGAATGCAATGGAAAGAACAAAAATTACTGCACTGATCGCTGCGGACAGATCACCCGGCAGTGTACTCATAAAAGGATGGGTCAGAACCCGGCGGGATTCAAAAACCTTTTCCTTTATCGAACTCAATGACGGGTCCTGCCTGAAAAATATTCAGGTCATCGCGGATGATTCCCTGCCCGATTATGAAGAAGTGAAAAAACTTTCCACAGGTTCGGCAGTCGTCATAAAGGGGAAAATGGTGGAATCCGAAGGCGGCGGGCAGAAATGGGAAATCCGGGCCGATGAAGTGGAAATCATCAGCATCGCGCCTGATACCTATCCCCTGCAGAAAAAACGGCATACTGATGAATATCTCCGCACCATCGCCCATCTGCGCCCCCGCAGCAATAAGTACGGCGCTGCCTTCCGTATCCGCTCGGAACTGTCCTGGGCCATCCATAAATTTTTCAAGGAAAAGGAATTCCGCTATATTCATACGCCCATTATTACAGGTTCGGACTGTGAAGGCGCGGGAGAAATGTTCCGGGTCACGTCCCTGCCTTTGGACAATCTGCCCCGGAAGGAAGGGAAAACGGATTTTAGTGCGGATTTCTTCGGCAAAGAAGCCAATCTCACGGTATCCGGTCAGTTATCCGCGGAAATGTTCGCCCTGTCCTTAGGAGATGTTTACACCTTCGGCCCGACCTTCCGCGCGGAAAATTCCAATACCAGCCGCCATGCAGCCGAATTCTGGATGCTGGAACCGGAAATGGCCTTCTGCGATCTTACAGGCAATATGGATCTGGGAGAAGAACTGATCCGGTATCTTACGCGGTATGTGCTGGATAACTGCACGGAGGATATGGAACTTTTCGCCCGTTTTGTGGATAAAAACCTTATGGCAACACTGGAAAATATTGTCCGGGGTGATTTTGTGCGACTTCCCTATACCGAGGCAGTGGAAATCCTGCAAAAATCCAAAAAGAAATTTGAATATCCGGTGACCTACGGAAAAGACCTGCAATCCGAGCATGAACGCTATCTCACCGAAGATCACTTTAAAAAGCCGGTCATCCTTTATAACTATCCCAAAGAAATCAAACCCTTTTACATGCGGGTGAATGAGGACGGAAAAACTGTGGCCGCAATGGATGTACTGGTTCCCGGTATCGGGGAGATTATCGGGGGCAGTCAGCGGGAGGAACGTCTGGAGATTCTGGAATCCCGTATGGAGGAAGGGGGACTGAACAAAGAGGAGTACTGGTGGTACCTGGATTCCCGGCGCTACGGCAGCGTTCCCCACAGCGGCTTTGGTATGGGATTTGAGCGGTTCATCATGCTGGTCACGGGCATCCGGAATATCCGGGATGTGATCCCTTTTCCCCGGACACCCAACAGCATTGAGTTCTGAAAAAATACGGAGGACAAAGCAGCCCCTTACGCATTCAGTGAGGGATGAAGGGAGTGCCAAACTTACAGTTTGGTAAAGCCAGAAGATTTATCCGGAAAACGGCAGTCAGCTCCACCCGATGGCCGTTACCGTAACTTTCACTCCTTCTGTTTCATTTTCCGAAGAGAGTTTTTGCAGAACATCCTCATCTTCCGTGGGGACAAATACGGCCAGGGTGACGGTTTTCAGTTTTATCTGTTTTGCATACCGGGCGGCCTGTGTCCGGGCGTGCTGTAATTCGGAAAAATCCGTGAAACTTTTGATTTCGATAATGCCCTGTTTGCCCTGACACTGAATCCGGATATCCACCTTTCCGTTTCCCGTGGGGAATTCGGGGCTGACAGTGCATCTTCTGCCAAGCGCATTCTGCAGCCAGGCATAAAGATGAAAATGCCCGGCTGCCTCGGTGAGATGCAGGTCAGCACGGCGGGGCTGGTCTTTCCAGGGATTCAGACCTTTGGCTTTCAGGCGTTTCAGGTAATCCCTGTACCTGCGGATAAGGGGCGGCAGGTTCAGTTCTTCCTGTTCCAGCACATCGGACAGATCGTCCAGAGGCTCAAGGGCCAGGATGGGCAGACGGTTTCCGGCAAAATCATGGGTGAATGCATCATAGACATTCTGCTGCACAAAGGGGGAGGAAAAACGGCATACCTGTACCGGATGTCCGTTATCACCCGGTATATCTTCGGCATCAATGATACCGTTGAGATAAAGATAGTTGCACCAGTCCGCCCGGAGTGTGAAGGGGATTTCCGGGTTTGCAAAAAGTTCCAGCACATGGGAAGTATGTTTTTCCCTGACCTTTGCGATCATATTCAGCAGGGTATTGTTCCATTCGGTACGGCAGGCCCGTCCGTACACATAGTCCCATGTGTCCGTGCCGATGCTTCTGTCCGTCCCCGGATTGAATTTTTCCGTCAGCAGTTCACCGAACCATCCGACCAGACCGGGCTGCCCCTTTGTGCTTTCATACAGCTTTTCAATCACAGCATCCTCGACCTGCTGACCGCTTTCCTCCCGGTACTGGCGGAACATATCCTCCGTTTCGGCTTTTGTCAGGTTGGGCACATGCAGGGATCTTTGTATATTAAAGGGTGATCCCCGGAGGCTTTCCACACCGAGCACGGCACGGACACCGATCAAAGCCAGTCCGTGAAGGAAATTATTTTCCCGGTCAAGATACAGTTCCCGGAACTGCCCGGTCAGAATATCCAGAAATTCAGGGGCTAGGGTATCC
>JAABRU010000118.1 GCA_011390755.1 Desulfobacteraceae bacterium
GTTCCTGACAACGGAGTGGAGTATAATGTTGACTTCACTGTAAGCGACGGCGCGGGCGGAGTAACCTCGGTTCAGAGTGTTGTTCTGAAACTGCCTGCCAATACGGTACCCTATGTCAGTGTTCCACTTCCATCTCAGATATGCATTTTTCCGGGCGGACAACTGAATTATTCTCTCATTGATCATTATAACGATCTGGAACAGGGAAAAGCCCTTACATTCAGTGTTGATGATATTTTTGCAGTAGATCCCTTCAGCGGCGATACTACATGGATTTCTCTTGATGCCAACGGGAATCTGACCGGAACGGTTCCTACTGACGGAGCCGAATATAATATTGATTTCATCGTAAGCGACGGCGTGGGCGGTGTGACGGCTGTTCAGTCTGTCACCTTGCTGAAAGGCAACCCGGTAACACTGTCTGTCTCTCCGACCTCGATTTCCGAAAACGGAGGTGTTGCAGTTGTCACCGCCACCCTGGGACAGGCAGCAACTGATGACGTTACCGTAAATCTCGCTTTCGGAGGCAGCGCGGAAAGCGGCGATTATATTGCATCCGGCAACAGCATTGTCATCGCAGCCGGAGACACAAGCGGCACAATAAAACTGACAGGTGTGGATGATTTGGATTATGCTGACGAAACTGTTATTGTGGATATTGCCTCTGTTGTAAATGCCTGCGAAGCTGTGCCGAATCAGGTTTCTGTAACTATCCTTGATAATGATAGCCCCCCGGCCGGCAACAGGCCGCCGGTTTATAATAATGCTGCTTTTACAATTGATGAAAACAGCCCGGAGAACACAACTGTGGGAACCCACACCGGCACGGACCCGGATGGTGACTCCCTGCGTTATTCCATTGTATCGGGCAATCCGGACAATGCCTTTGTCATTAATCCGGTAACAGGGCAGATTACGGTCAGCAACCCGGCTGTACTGGATTATGAAAGCACACCGGTTTTTACACTGACAGTCAGAGCGACGGATACGGGCGGGCTTTCGGATACAGGGCTTGTTACCATCAATCTGACAGACATTAATGAGGCACCGGTAGTCACAGATGCGGAATACTATATTGAGGAGAACAGTCCGCAGGATACCGAAGTCGGCCCGGCAGAAGCTGCTGATCCGGAAAATGATAATATTACTTTTTCCATCATTGACGGAAATGTGGATGAGGCATTTGCAATTGATGCTGATACCGGAATAATCACGGTGAACAATCCCTCAGTGCTTGACTATGAAACCATGCCGATATTTGTACTGACGGTTCAGGCACAGGATGACGGTGATCCCTCCCTGACCGGAAGAGGAATTGTCATTATCAATCTTCTGGATGTACTTGAAGAACCGCCCATATACAATGATACAGAATTCACCATACCGGAAAACAGCCCCGAGGGAACTTTTGTCGGGCAGCAGGTGGCATATGATCCGGACGGGGATGAAATTACATATTCCATTATTGCCGGAAATGAAAACAATGCCTTTGCCATTGATCCTCAAAGCGGTGTGATTACGGTCAGCAATGCCGGAATGATGGATTATGAAACCTACCCGGTATTCACACTTACAGTTCAGGCCACGGATGACGGTTCTCCGAATCTGTCGGATACCGGCATTGTCGTGATTACACTGACAGATGTGGAACCCGAGGAACCGGTGTCAGAGAATTCCCCTCCGGCACTGGATGATATTACGTTCACCATTGAAGAAAACAGTCCGAACGGAATGACCGTGGGAACACTGACCGGAACCGATCCGGACAATGATATTCTGACCTATTCTATTATTGACGGTAATGACGGAAACGTTTTTGCTATTGATCCGGAAACGGGCCGATTAACTGTCGCAGACTCCTCTGCTTTGGATTATGAAAGCACGGAAGAGTTTACGTTTACTGTGCAGGTACAGGACGACGGGGAACCGAATCTTGGAGATACAGCAGAGGTGACCATCCGTCTGACCGATGTGGAAGGTGTGAATGCTGTTGACGACAGTGCTGTGACAGATGAAGATCACAGTATAAGCATATCTGTACTGGACAATGATGTTTCCGAAAGCGGAGAAGCATTGCATCTGATATCCGCAGACACGGACGGTACGCTGGGGAGTGTGACACTGAATGCGGATAATACCATCACATATCAGCCCGCAGACAGTGAGGCCCTGCAGTCACTTGCACCGGGGGAAAGCAGAACAGATACCTTTACCTATACTGTCAGAGATGCTGACGGAAATGAAGATACCGCCACTGTTACTGTGAGAGTAAACGGCGTAAATGATCTGCCCGAAGTAAACGGAACATCCGATCAGATCATCACCGCAGGACAGACAGCCAAACCCTTTGCAGAAGTTACAATCACTGATCCGGACGGGGCGGATGAAATACAGACTGTTACCATTCGTATTGATAATCCTGACAGCGGTTTTTTCAGTGATACGAACGGATTTACCGACATGGGTGGCGGTGTCTATACCTTTAGCGGAAACACCGAATATGCCCAGAATGCCATAAGAGGCATGGTATTCACCCCTGCGGAAGCACAGGATTTCTTCAATTCTGTGCAGACTGATTTCACCATATCTGTGTCCAATCACGGGCAGGAAGTAAAGGTTTCATCCTCACTGCGTGTTCTGCCGTATCTGATGCTTGATTCCTATACGGATGAATACTGGCGATGGGGCTATAAAAACACACCCTGGGCCTGGGGGGCCAGAGGCGATATATGGGAATGGGGATATTTCAGGGATATTGACGCACCCTGGGGACCGAGCCATTCCGTGATGTTTGAGTCCGACATTCTGGGACTGTATATTGATCCGTCCCCCTCTGTGCTGGATTTTGATTCCTACGGTGTGCAGGATTTCAGACTGACGACCGTGTTCGGTCATTATACAGACAACGGTCTGCCCGTGTTTGTGCTCAAAGATATGGAACTGCCGGATTTTGATTTCGCCCTGCCCGATGAAGGGGAAGACCTCTACGAACTGGCCAACAGAATGCTGGATGAGGCCCAGGTCCAGGCCGAATTCAGAGGAGAGGAAAAGGCGGTACAGACAGAAAATCCCGCTGAATAATGAATTTTCTGCTGCAGGGGGGCAAATTTCTGATTCGGAAATTCCCCTCCCTCAGGGGACAATGCTGCTGACGTAAGGTCGGAGGAGTGCCAAACTTACAGTTTGGCAGTCTGAAATTATTCAGAAAAAGACGTGCTAAACTGTAAGTTCAGCACTCCGGCTTTTTGCCCTTGCGGGAGGGAGCAGCATCGCCCCTGTGGAAGAGAATACCTTATCAACGGATATAGGCCACTGGCAACAGAAGAAGGTGGAACCCTGAAAATGTTCCGCCTTCTTCTGTTTTGACTTTTGGCAAATTTATTTTTTTTGAAAGAGATACTGTTTTGGAACTAGCAAAAACACAAACAGCAAAAATGCAGGCCATCCGGCCCAAATCCGACCGGATTGCCGAGGCCCTGGAACAGGGATTGCAGATCCCCTGGCTGGGGGTGCGGCCCGATCTTCTCCTGCATAAAGGAACATTACGAGCCGAAGGCGGCGAATCTTACATACTGGAAGACCCGGTGTCCGGTGCGCATTTTGAGCTGGGGGAAGCCGAAGCCCGCTTTTTCCTGTGCCTGGTCACGGAAAAAGATCTCAAATCCGCTGTCAACAAACTGCTGAAAACCACATCCCTGCGTCCCAGTGTGGATGATATTTTAAAATTTGTTAAAATGATGCAGTTGGAAAAACTGGCGCTTTTACCCAAATCCGGTGCCGGAGATGCGGAAAAAGAAATGAAGAAAAACCCCCGGAAGAAATTTACACTGATGAAAGTGCTGTTCTTCCGGATTCCGGTTCTCCGGCCCGATAATCTGCTCAATGCCATTTACCCCTGGCTCAATCCCTTATGGTCCAAACCCTTTTTATATCTCTATGCCGTACTGGGACTGGTCGGATTCATCTCTGTGATGCAGCAGATAGAGCTGTATCTGCACGGCGTAAACCTTCTTTTTACGGTTTCAGGGGCACTGACCTTTCTTGTCTGCCTCTATACCCTGAAAACCATGCATGAATTCGGTCATGCCCTGGCTGCAAAGCACTATGGCATTTTTGTGCGGAGGATGGGCATTTATATGATGCTTTTTACGCCCATGCTTTACACGGATACAACCGAAGGCTGGAAGATCCCCTCCCGGAAAGCCCGCCTGATCATCGGGGCATCCGGGGTGCTGGTGGAATTTTATGTGGCCTGTGTTTCCCTTTTTTTCTGGTCCGTACTGCCGGACGGAATGCTGCGCAGCATAATGTTTTATATGTCCGGTATTTCTGTTATTTCCACGGTTCTTGTCAATATCAACCCCTTTATGCGTTTTGACGGTTATTATCTGCTGATGGATTATCTGCGCATCAGCAATCTCCGCTCCCGCTCCAGTGAAATGTTTAAATATTATATCAGAAAACTTCTTTTTGACTGGCGGGGACCCAAACCCGAAGAACATCCCCTGTACCGCCAGATGGTGGTATTCGGCCTTTTTGTGAATATCTATCTGATATTTATCACCGTCAGTATTTCTCTGACAATATATCACACGGTTTCCAAACTGGCCGGATTATGGGGGCTGGTTTCCGGTTTTTTTATCTTTTTCGGCGGCACAAGCTGGAAAGAGACTGTGTATATGATTAAAAACCGGAAGCATGTCGGATCAAAATTCAGAGTTGCCACGACCGCATGTATTTTTATTTCCCTGATCGTTTATATGTTTTATCCCTATCCGAAAACGGAAAAACTGCCTGCTGTTTTCATGCTCAAAGATGTCGCCACCTTAAATGCCGTCAGTGACGGGAAAATTATGAACGGTTTCCCTGAAATCGGAACCTTTGTAAATGAAGGGGATATTCTGCTGAAAGTGCAGAATGAATATCTGGAACAGGAACTGAAAAAATACAGCTATGATCTGGCACAGACGGAAACCAGTATCAAATTTATGGGAAGCAGCGGAGAGCAGGGCGGATACCGGAAATGGCTGCTGGCTGAAAAACAGCGGCTGACCGCGGCATGTGACAAAATCAGACAGACCCTTTCCCATATGGAAATCCGCGCCCCTGTTTCCGGCCAGATACTGGATGTGAATGAAACCCTGGGGAAAGGGGCCTATGTATATAAAGACAATTATCTTCTGACAATCGGGGATAAACAGAGCGGGGAAATCCGCGCCTATGCCGGAGAAACCGTGTACGGTTATTTTAAAAAAGAAGACATTCGCGGGGGGAAAGTTGTTTTTCAGAATCTGGAAACATCTGCTGTCCGGGCAGAATTCCGGGAGATGCTTGATTTTCCGGTCATGGAATTTCCCAATAAAACCATGTTTGACTACGCCGGAGGGCAGATTCCCTCTTTTCAGTCGGCTTCCGGAAAAGTTACATCAAAACTGCCGTATTATCCCATTATTTTTGATATTCCCCCCCTTCCAGCTTTTATCCGGCACGGAACCGGGTGTGTTATTCTGATGGAAGGAAAAACATCCAGTGTGGTGGGGAACCTGATAGATGAAGCATGGCGCTTTATGGCCTCGGAAGCCTATATATAGACATTATCGGAAATTACATGGGCATATCCCTGTAAATTTTGGAAATATATATCCGATAATCTCTGTTTTGTTTTATAATATCTGATTCGGAATCATTGCTATGACCATACACCAGTTTAATTTACAGTTCCATCCGGAAGAAGACCGCCTGATATTCCGCCTAAACACGGTGAACAGGGAAGAGTTCAGATTTTTTCTGACCCGGCGTTTTGTCAAAATCCTCTGGCCCGTGCTTTTGCAGCTTTTGGAAAAAGATTATGTGGCGCGGGAACCTGCAAAATCCCATGCTGTAAAAGAGCTTGTGGAATTTGAAAGGGAAAAAGTGCTTTCCCAGGCGGATTTCAGACAGTCATATGCCGGGGATATACAGAAGTATCCCCTGGGAAAGGAGAATATTCTGCTGACGCAGATTAAGGTAAAACAGCAGGGCGGTGGTAATATTCTCTGCCTTTTTCCTTCGCAGGGGCAGGGGGTGGAGTTTCCGGTGAACAATGTGTTTTTGCATACATTCTGCAAACTTCTGGCCGATGCGGTATCAAAAGCCGGG
Source organism: Desulfobacteraceae bacterium (assembly GCA_011390755.1). GTDB lineage: Bacteria > Desulfobacterota > Desulfobacteria > Desulfobacterales > Desulfococcaceae > JAABRU01. Next base: position 6,139 of record JAABRU010000118.1, read on the forward strand.
TGGGATATGGTGCTGCGCTTTGCCGAATCCGGAAAAATGCAGCCGATACATTCTTCCGCTCCCGGAAGGGTGCTGCATTAATACATTTTTTATATGAAAGTCCTTCACCGCAGGTCGGGTCAGCGAAGCGTAACCCGACACAAACATATGAAGTTTATGTGTT
>JAABRU010000119.1 GCA_011390755.1 Desulfobacteraceae bacterium
TGTAGAGACGCACGGCGTGCGTCTCTGCGGCGTGCGTCTCTGCGGGCGTGCGTCTCTGCGGGCGTGCGTCTCTGCGGGCGTGCGTCTCTGCGGGCGTGCGTCTTCTGCAGAGACGCACACCGTGCGTCTCTACGGTGTATTTTCATGCTTCGTTGTGACCGTCAGTCATGGCCGTTTATATGAAAGTGTTTGCGAAAAACCGGCCTCCGCCTTAATTTTCGCACTCCGCGCAGCTTTTATGTTTCGTTGTGACCGTCAGTCATGGGCGTTTATATGAAAGTGTTTCACCGCAGGTCGGGTCAGCGAAGCGTAACCCGACACAAACATATGATATTGTTGGGTTACGCTTACACACTGTAGAGACGCACGGCGTGCGTCTCTGCGGTGTGCGTCTCTCTGCGGTATGGCATTTTGACTTGTTCCCGGGCTCTGCCCCAATGGCATTAAGTTAAGGAAAGCCCCGAAGGGGCGGACTGATACAGCCCGGGGTGAAGCCCCGGGAATACAGGATAAAAAAATCATAAGCCCTGAAAGGGCGGATGATAAACCGGTAACATTCCGGAAGCATTTGTTAATGCGCCCTTTCAGGGCTTGGATCATATTTTATTCAATATTCCCAGGGCTTTGCCATGGGCTATACCAATGCGCCCTTTCAGGGCTTTCCCAAAATCAGTAGATCGAAAAGTTTTAGGGAGGAGTGCAAAAATTGTATTTTTGCATGGGGCAACCGGGAGATGCGGCTGTGCAAAAATACAATTTTTGCACTCCGGGACTGAAAATGCCTTTTCCTTAACTTAACCGCATTGACGCGGAGGCCCGTAACGAATACGGAAAGTTGTGAATGTAAATCAAGACCGCTGACTGGAAATTTTTTTTTTTACCGTTTATTATTTTTATCTCGTTCCCACGCTCCGCGTGGGAATGTATGGGGGACGCTCCGCGTCCCGTATAAAAAACCACTGATACAGGGAGATGCAATGAAACAATTTTTTTATATGCTTATTTTCTTTTCTGTTGTCTGTAATGCAGCTGCGACCGAACAGTTTCCGACTGTGGTGGAAGCGGAAGTAAGAGCCGTGCTTTCCGCGGAAAGAGAAGGTGTGCTTTCCAGTCTCAAGACCAATGTGGGCGAAAGGGTGAAAAAAGGTGAAACGCTTGCCACGGTCTATCACCGGGATATTGTGTATGAAAGGCAGCAGTTGGAAGCCAGAAAAAAATATCTGGGAGTACAGGTTGAAAATCTGGGCAAACTCAATGAAAAAGGTCTGGTGCCGGATGAGGAACTGGAAAAGGCCAAAATGGAAAAGGCCGTGAACAATGCACAGCTGAAAGTGATGGATACGCAGATTGCCCGTTCCCGGATCCGTTCCCCTTTTTCGGGTATTGTGGTGGCCCGCCATGTGCAGCCCCATGAATGGGTCCGCCCGGGGCAGCCGGTGCTGGAATTATACGATCCGGGCCATTTGCGGGTTGTTGCCGATATTCCTGCGGAGATTGCCGTAAAACTGAAAATCGGGCAGGAGGATATGCTTTTCTTTTCCGACATTGGAAAAGAGGTGAGTGCAAAACTCAAGCTTGTTTTTCCCCAGGTGGATGTGCGCAGTAATACCAGAAAAGTGCATTGGTCGGTGGATTCCCGGAAAAGCGGTCTTTTGCCCGGTATGAAAGGGGTTTTTCATTGGAACTGAGCAGACAGATACCGGCAAATCCGAATCAGGGAGGTGTGCAGTTCCGACCCGCTCCCGGCGCGCAGCAGCCCCCCCAGGCCGTCAATACGGTTCTGGCGCGGCTGATTCATGTGGCAATTGCGGCGCTGAAAGCCGATTCACTCCTAAAGGCCGCCCGAACCATCGTAAACCAGATTCATACATTGGTGAAAACCGAAAGAGCCGTGCTGGTGCCGGTGGGGGGGATCAAAAGAATACTGGCCATATCCGGAGATCTGGAACCCGTACAGGATAACCCTTTTGCCCAGGCAGTGGATGAGGTCCGGAAATTTTTTCAAAAACAGGGCGAAGCGGTGATTATCACAAAAGACACACTGCCAAAGGAAATAAAAGCCCCCAATACGGAAAAAATTCTGGAAGCAATGGGCGGAACCAGTGTCCTGTGGCTGCCCCTTTCCTCCCCCTCGGGCGGGGAGGAAAGCCGTTATGCCCTGTGGCTGGAAAAGTGGAACAATAAGCCCTGGGGGCAGGAAGAGATAAAACTGCTGACCCATGCATCGGTTTTTTTCGGACAGGCACTCAGCGCCCCGAAAAAAGCTGTCAAAAAAAGCAATAAAAAAAGAATTTTTATTCTGATTCTGATTGTGATTGGGGCCCTGATGTGTTTTCCCGTGCATTCCCGCATCAGCGCGCCGGTGCAGATTATTCCCGACCATCCCTATTATGTTTTCGCTCCCTTTGACGGAATTGTGGAAGAGTTGATGGTGCAGCCGGGTGAAAAGGTGAATGAAGGGGATATTATTTTCCGCTATGACACCCGGATTCTGGAAAAACAGTTGGAAGAGGCCCGAAAGGGGATTGCGGTGGCACGGGCCGAACTGGCCCGACTGGAAGGAGCCGCATATAAAGATGAGGATGCCCGTGCCAAAATTCCGGTGCAGAAACTGGAAATTGAACGCAAAGAATCGGAAGTGGCCTTTATTGAGAAGCAGCTGGAGCTTTCCGAGGTCAGAACCGCTTCCGCCGGAGTGGTTGTCATTGATGAGCCGGATGCCCTTATCGGCGCTTCCCTCAGAACCGGCGAGATGGTGCTGAGCATAGCCGATCCCGAACATACCAAACCGAGAATGATGGTTCCTGTTACGGATGCGGGACTGCTGAATAAAGATGCACCGGTATTTATTCATCTGGACAGCGATCCCCTCCGCCGCATCAGCGGGAAAGTGGAAAGAATCGGTTTTGATGTGCGGCTGTCTGATGAACAGGTTCCTTCGGTGCTGGTGGATGCGCTGTGGGAAGATGAGGTGAATGCGGCACCGGGCCAGCGGGGTGCCGCGAGAATACAGGGGCCCAAAACATACCTGGGATTGCAGATTTTCAGAAAACCCCTGATGTCCCTGCGTACCATGTTTGGGATATAAAACCTGGAATATCAGTCACTTGTGTTTTTGAGCGATCCTGCGTCAATGCCATTCAGTTAAGGAGAAGGCACTGTCGAAAAGCCCTGAAAGGGCGTTATATTACAGCCCAGGGCAAAGCCCTGGGATAATTGGATAAAAATTGATATTAGCCCTGAAGGGGCGTATTAAAAATGATTCAGGTATGTTTTTCTGTCTAATCCGCCCTTTCAGGGCTTATGATATTTTTTATCCTGTATTCCCAGGCCGTTGGCCTGGGCTGTATCAAACCGCCCCTTCGGGGCTTTCCTTAACTTAATAGCATTGGCGCTCCGGTGTGGGAGCGCATTTCCGGATGCTCCCGCGTCCCGTTTGCGAAAAACCGCTTCGCTTTGTTTTCGCACTCCGTCTTTCATGCTTTGTTGCAACCGTCAGGTATAACCGTTTAATATGTATCAAAATAAAGATTCGCAAAATAATCCGGTGAATTCAGTCCATACACAGTCCGGCATTGCAGAAGCCCTCAAAACTGCCTTTCAGTATCATCAGTCCGGAAATCTGAATCCGGCCGAAGAAATTTACAGAAAAATTCTTGCCGCAGATCCTGAACATGCGGATGCCCTTCACCTGCTTGGTGTGGTTTTTTATCAGAAAGAAGATTATGAAGCCGCGGTGGAAAAAATTTCCGAAGCCGTCCGGATAAATCCCCGAAATACAATTTATTATTCCAATCTCGGCAGTGCTTATAAATGCCTCGGAAAAAACGGGGCGGCCGCAGATTCTTACCGGAAAGCACTGGAAATCCGTCCGGATTATGCCGATGCCTGGTACAATCTGGCAGTTACCCTGAAATCCCTGGGCAGACCCGAAGAATCTGCGGACTGTTATCAGAAAGCCATTGCACTGAAACCCGATTACTGCGAAGCCTATTCCAATCTGGGCAGTGTCCGCAAAGATCAGGGCAAAGTGGATGAGGCCCTTGCCTGTTTTCAAAAGGCTCTTGAAATCAATCCGGCTTATGTGCAGGCATACAATAATATGGGAAATGCTTTCAAGGAAAGAGGGGAACTTGCCCATGCTGTGGCAGCTTACAGAAAAGCTGTTGAGATAAAACCGGATTATGTAAAGGCCCTGAACAATCTCGGCAATGCCTTAAATGATCTGGGGCAGTTGGAGGAATCCCTGGCCTGCTTCCGGAAAGTAAAGGAAACAGAACCGGATTCCCGCTGGTCCGCCGCGGGAGAGGCAAAAGTTTTCATGAGGAAAGGGGATTTCAAAGCGGCCTATGATGCCCTATCCCCCCTGGCGGAATCCGGCACGGACAATGTGGACGTACTCATCAGTTTCGCGCAGATCGCCCCCCGTTTCGGAAAAACAGAAAAGGCCCTCGGACTGCTGGAAAGCAGACTGGAAAAAGGGGTGGGGGATACGGATTCTTTACGGCAGATATGTTTCAGTCTCGGATATCTCTATGACAAAGCCGGGGACTATGATGCAGCGTTTGCCCATTACCAGAAAGCCAATAATCTCAGGCCCCGGCGCTTTGATGCTTTGCAGCATGAAAAATATATAAAGGGTCTTATCCATGCCTATCCTCCGGATGCTGTAATGGAAAAATCCGACAACAACTCCCAGGTCCCTGTTTTTATTCTCGGAATGCCCCGTTCCGGCACCACTCTGGCAGAGCAGATCCTTTCCGCGCACCCGCAGGTATGCGGGGCCGGGGAACTGCCCTATATTTCAAATATTGCTGCATCACTTGTCAGACTGCTCAAAGATGCGCCGCCCTATCCGGGATGCCTGCCTGTTATGTCACGGCATATTCTGAACACGCTTTCCGCCCAGTATATGAAGGAAGTGAGAAAATATTCGGCGGATGCCTTGCGGATTAGCGACAAGATGCCCCAGAATTTTCTCCATATCGGTCTGATTTCACAGCTTTTTCCCAAAGCAAAAATCATTCACTGCATCCGGGATCCAAGAGATACGGGACTGTCTGTTTATTTTCAGAATTTTCTGGGCAGTCATGCCTATGCCTTTCATCCGGAGGACATCGGCATATATTACCGGGAATATGAACGGCTGATGGCCCACTGGAAATCCCTTCCCTATATTTCCTTTTTTAATCTTTCCTATGAGGAAATGGTGGAAAATCAGGAGGAGATGAGCCGGAAACTCATTGCCTATATCGGACTGGACTGGGATGAAAAATGTCTGGAATTTTACAAATCAGAACGCTCGGTCATCACTTCCAGTTTTCAGCAGGTCCGGGAGCCGGTGTACAAAAGTTCCGCAGGCCGATGGAGAAACTATGAAAAGTATCTGAAAGATTTTGCATATGCCTTACCCCCTTCGGCAGCGGATACAGGGGAGCTGCTTAAGAAAGCGGTGGCATTCCATCAGCAGGGGGATATGGAAAAAGCCCGGAAACTGTATAATGAAATTCTTGTCCATGCCCCCAACAATTCCGATGCCCTGCACCTGCTGGGACTGATTGCGCATCAGCAGGGAAGAAATGAGTCCGGCGAAGAGATGATCCGCCGGGCCGTGGAGATCAATCCCCATAACCCGGTGTATCATTTCAATCTGGCCATTATACAGAAAAAACAGGGAAATCCGGACGGGGCAGTTGAAAGTTACCGCAAGGTAACACAGATGCAGCCGGATCATGCGGAAGCCTGGTTCAATCTGGCCAATACCCTGGCACAGCAGAAAAAAACAGCGGAAGCCGTTTCCTGTTTCCAAAAAAATCTGGAACTGTCGCCCGGTTCTGCCAAAACCTGGTTTAATCTCGGCAAGGCTTTCCGGGAGCTGGGAAGATATAATGAATCTGTTGACTGTTACAAAAAAGTAACGGAAATTGAGCCGGAACATGCAGCGGCCTATTTTAATATGGGGAATTCCCTGAAAGAATCAGGGCAGCAGGAAGAGGCCGTCAGCTCTTACCGCAGAGCCATTGAACTTAAACCTGATTACGGCGAGGCATACTGCAATCTGGGACTGGCGCTGCAGGAACAGAAAAAATATGATGTGGCCGTAAATGCTTACAGAAAAGCAGTTGCCCTGAAACCGGAGAATATTACCGCATGCAGCAGTCTGGTCTTTCTGCTGAAATATATGTGTGAATGGGAAGAGATGGAAAGACTTTCTGCCGGACTGGATTCAGGGGTTCGGGAATCCCTGGAAAAAAAGATCCGTCCCGATGAAGCCCCGTTTATGAACATTGTCCGGGTGGATGACAGTGCATATAATTACAGACTGGCGAGAACCTGGGCTCAGGAGATCAGCAGGACTGTTGCAAAATATCATCTCCGTTTTTCCTTTGACAGCAGGAGAAGGGATAAAGAAAAACTCACTGTCGGTTATCTTTCCAATGATTACCGCAATCATCCGGTTGCCCATCTTATTGCCGGGCTGTTTGCCATGCATAACAGGGAGCGGTTCAGAATCATCTGTTATTCTTACGGAGAAGATGACGGGAGCGATTACAGAAACAGGATAAAATCGGAATGTGATGATTTTATTGATCTGCGGGATATGAACACAGCGGAGTCTGCCAAACTTATCTATGACAATCAGACAGATATTCTGCTGGATCTCATGGGATACACAACCGATGCCAGAATGGAAATATGCGCTGTGCGTCCCGCTCCTGTGCAGGTTTCTTTTCTCGGATATCCCGGAACTTCCGGAGCGGATTATTTTGATTATATTATCACCGATTCTGTGATAAGTCCGGAAGAACACGCCCGGTTTTTCAGTGAAAAATTTGTGTATATGCCGGATACCTATCAGATAAACGACATCAGACAGAAGATTTCGGATAAAAAATACAGTCCTTCGGATTTCGGACTGCCGGAAAATGATTTTGTTTTCTGCTCTTTTAACCAGGTCTATAAAATCGAATCTGTCATGTATGATGTGTGGATGAATATCCTTAAAAAAGTTCCGGAAAGTGTTTTGTGGTTGCTGAGCGGGGGCGCGGTTTCCGAAAAAAGACTGAAAGATGAGGCCGGAAAAAGAGGGGTGAGTCCGGCCAGGGTGATATTTGCCGGAAGAATGCCCAAAGCCGAGCATCTCAAAAGAACACAGATTGCCCATCTTTTTCTCGATACGCGTATTGTCAACGGGCATACCACGACCAGCGACGCGCTCTGGTCCGGTGTTCCGGTTTTAACACTTCTGGGAAAACATTTTGCCTCCCGTGTGTCGGCCAGTCTTTTAAAAGCAGCGGGACTGTCCGAACTGATTACACACAGTCTGGAAGAATATGAAAATCTTGCCGTGAGACTGGCCCGAAATCCCGGAGAACTTGGGCGGATCCGAAAAAAACTGTGGGAAAATCGCCTGACAATGCCTTTGTTTGACACCAGAAGATATGCGGAAAATCTGGAGCGGGCCTATGAGAAAATGTGGGAAAGATTTGTAAAAGGAGAAGAACCGCAACTGATTCATGTAAGAGGGCAGGGTGGGTGAGGCGACAGCGTAACCCGCCAGTGCGACTCACATTCGGTAGATCGAAAAGTTTCCCCCGGATACAGTTTTGCGGCTGCCCCGGAGTGCAAAAATTGCATTTTTGCACCGCCTTTGCACCGCCGCATCTCCCGGCTGCCCCATGCAAAAATACAATTTTTGCACTCCTCCGGAAACTTTTCGATCTGCTGACATTCAGTTTCTCTTCGCTCAGATTTAATTTCAGATAATTTTATACATGAATACTTACAATATATCAGACATAAACAACGCACTTGCCAATGCCTTCTCCCTTCATCAGGCCGGAAAGGCCCGAGATGCAAAGGAAATATATCAGAAAATCCTTGCGGCGGATCCGGAACATGCCGATGCGCTGCATCTGCTCGGTGTCGTATATCATCAGGAAGGCCGGAACGGAAAAGCCGAAGAACTGATCCGCCGGGCGATTCGCGTTTTTCCGGAAAACCATTTTTATTATCTGAATCTTGCATCTGTTCTGCAGTTTTTGAATAAAAGGGAGGAATCCCTTGCATGTTACCGGAAAATAACAGATTTGCGCCCGGATAACAGCGATGCCTGGTACAATATGGCCAATCTGTTAAAAAAGATGGGAAAAACAGATGAAGCCATAGAGAGTTACCAAAAAGCATTGGCACTCCATCCCGACCGGCCCGAAGCATTAAACAGTCTGGCCAATACACTGCGGAACAAAGGGGAGTATAAAGAAGCACTTTCCTGCTTCCGAAAGGCAGTTGAAATAAAACCGGATTATGCCAGGGCATACAGCAATATGGGCGTTGTGCTCATGGATTTGGAAAGAACCGAAGAGGCAGTCGCATGTTATGAAAAATCCCTTGCACTGAACCCTTCCTATGCCGAAGCCTATAATAATCTCGGAATTGCATTAAAAAATCAGGGGGATATCCTCGGGGCTGTATCCGCGTATGAAAAAGCCCTGGCATTAAAGCCCGGTTTTGCCGAAGTTTACAACAACCTCGGTGTCTGCCGCAGGGAACAGGGGGAAAAGGATGCGGCTGTTGCCGCTTACAGAAAAGCCATAGAAATAAAACCCGATTATATTGAGGCTCATACCAATATGGGGGCGGTGCTGGCGGCAAAGGGAGATGCGGAAGGAGCGATTGCCTGTTATCAAAAGGCACTGGAAATCAATCCGGATCACGCGGAAACTTACAACAGTATGGGAATTGCATTCAAAGGACTCAACAGACTCAGAGAGGCGGTTTCCTGCTATGAAAAAGCCGTTGCACTCAAACCCGATTTTCCTGCGGCCTTCTGCAATCTGGCCCTGGGGCTGCGGGGACTCGGCAGAACCGATGATGCAATCGGCTGTTACAGAAAAATCCTTGCGTTTCAGCCGGATAATCCTGATGCCTATGCAAGTCTTGTCCATCAGTTGCAGCATGTCTGTGCGTGGGAAGAGGTGCAGAAACTGCTTCCCGAACTTGACAGACAGACACAGGAGGCACTGGAAAAAGGGGAAAGAACTTCGGAAACGCCTTTTGAAAATCTCACCAGACATCCGTCCCCCCGGCTGAATATGACTGTTGCGCAATCCTGGGCCGAAGCCATAAAAAAATCGGTGGAGAACCTGAAAGCAGACTTTTCCTCTGACAGCAGAAGAGGGGACAGGAACAAAATCAGAATCGGCTATCTTTCCAGCGATTTTCACAACCATGCCACGGCCCATCTGATCCTCGGTCTTTTTCGCAATCACAGACGGGAAGAATTTGAGATTTTCTGTTATTCCTACGGCAAAGAAGATAATAGTTTTTACCGGCAGCAGATACTGAAACATACGGACAGATTTGCTGACATCCGCTATACTGATTTCGGGGAGGCCGCAAAACAGATTCATGATGATAAAATTGACATTCTCGTTGATCTCAAAGGACATACAAAAGACAACCGCCTGGAGATCTGCGCGCTCCGTCCCGCACCGCTTCAGCTGACATGGCTCGGTTTTCCCGCAACAAGCGGTGCGGATTTTTTTGATTATATCATAGCAGACAAAAGCATTGTGCCGGATGAGCATCTTCCTTATTATACAGAAAAATGTCTCCGGCTTCCCCATTGCTACCAGATTAACGACAATGAGCAGATCATTTCGGATGAGTCCTTTGGGCGCAGGGATTTCGGGATTCCGGAAGACAGTTTTGTATTCTCCTCCTTTAATCAGGTCTATAAAATCGAAGCGCCTTTGTTTGATATATGGATGCGGCTGCTCCGGCAGATTCCCGGCAGTGTTCTCTGGCTGCTCCGGGGAACAGAGACCGCACAGGAAAATCTTTGGAAAGAAGCGGAAATCAGGGGGGTGGAGAAAGAACGCATTGTTTTTGCAAAGGCCATGCTCAAAGCCCGTCATCTCTGTCGCATAAAACTTTCGGATATCTGCCTTGATCCCTTTACTGTGAACGGTCATACCACAACAAGTGATGCACTCTGGGCCGGTGTGCCGGTGATAACAAAAGAGGGAAGCCATTTTGCATCCCGTGTTTCCGCCAGCATACTCAGAGCCGTGGGACTTCCCGAACTGATAACTTTTTCTCCTGCGGAATATGAATCACTTGCGCACAGACTGGCTGCCAACCCGGATGAACTGGAAAAAATCCGTGCCAAACTGGCAAAGAACCGCGTGACCCATCCCCTTTTTGATACGGCCCGTTTTACTGCCGGTCTGGAGCAGGCTTATAAAGAAATATGGCAGGCATACCTGGCGGGAAAATCCCCCCGGCATATTGATATAACTGAAAAAAAAGATGCAGATACCCTTTTTTCAGGGACGGTTCCCGTGCAGGATTCAGGTCCGAGTGTGCAGAAAGCCGCCGCCCGCCCCGTCCCGGTTCCCAATCCCCAATCCCCGGCCCCCGATCTTTCAAAAGCCCTTGCGTACCATCAGGCAGGTCAGCTGAAAGCGGCTCAGGAAATATACCAGAAGATTATTGCAGAAAATCCAAATAATTCCAATGCGCTGCATCTGTCGGGCCTTGTTTCGTTTCAGCGCGGGGATTATGACACAGCTGTCAATCTGATTCAGAAAGCCATTGATATTTTTCCCGGTGATCCGGTGTATTACACCAATCTTGCGGCAGTGTTCATGAGTCGGCAGAAATATGATCATGCCATTTTCTGCTATGAAAATATCATCCGTCTTAATCCGGGTAATGCAGATGCCTATATAAACATGGGAAGTGTTTATAAAGAAAAAGGTCAGGAGGAAAAGGCCCTTTCTTTTTATCAGCAGGCCGTCAGACTCGGGCCCGACAATCCCGGCGCTTATGTAAACCTCGGGGTGATGATGAAATCTCTGGGCCGGCCGGATGATGCACTTGACTGTTATAACAATGCATTAAGATTGAAACCGGATTATGCCGAAGTATATTATAATATCGGCAATGTGCTGCGGGAGCAGGGAAAGTTGGCGGAAAGCATTCATCGTTATGAGGATGCAATCCGCTTCAAACCCGATTATGCCCAGGCCTATTATAATATCGGCAATACCCTGCGGGATATGAAAAAGTTACAGGAATCCATCGCATATTATCAGAAAGCCCTGGAACTGAATCCCGCATTTGCGGATGCATATAACAATATGGGACTGGCTTTCAAAGAGATGAAAAACGCGGACAAAGCAGCCGCCTGTTACCAAAAAGCACTGGAAATCCGGCCCGATTATGCCCTGGCCTGTTTTAATCTCGGCAATGTGTTCAAAGATCAGAAGGAATTCCGGAAAAGTGCGGACTGTTTTGAAAAGGCCCTGGAAATCAAACCCGATTACGGAGAGGCCTGCAGCAGTCTGCTTCACCAACTGCAGCATATGTGCGAATGGAAGCGTTTCGCTGAATTGAGTCCGGGGCTGGACCGCCTTGGCGATGATCTGCTGGCCCGGGGAAAAAAGGCGGGGGAAACCCCATTTATGAACCTTGTCAGACATGGGGATCCCCAAAGGAATTTTCAGGTTGCTGTTTCATGGGCAGATGACATTGCCCGGAATGCGGCAAAGCTCAGTATTTCTTTTTCCCATGAGAAATACAGAACAGAAAAACAGGAAAAAATTATCATCGGCTATCTTTCCAATGATTTCCGAAACCATCCGGTGGCGCATCTCATTGCCGGTCTTTTTTCCGCGCATAAGCGGGAAGATTTTGAAATCCACTGTTATTCCTACGGGCCGGATGACGGGAGTTATTACCGGAAAAAAATTGAGGGAGACTGCGACAGATTTTTTGATATTCGGGAGCTGTCAACAAAGGATGCGGTGAAACTCATTTACGGCAATCATGTTGCGATTCTGGTGGATCTCATGGGTTATACAGGTGAAACCAACCGGCTGGACATCTGCGCGCTGCGCCCTGCGCCTGTACAGGTGAGTTTTTTGGGATTTCCCGGAACCACCGGCGCGGATTTTTTTGACTATCTGATTACAGACCGGATTGTCACACCGCCGGAACATATTCCTTTCTGCAGTGAGTCTCCTGTCTATATGCCCCACACATACCAGGTAAATGACAGAAGCCAGAAAATCGCTGAGAAAACATGGAAAAGATCGGATTTCGCGCTGCCGGAAAATGATTTTATTTTCTGTTCCTTTAACCAGAGTTATAAAATCGAACCGCTGATGTTCAGCACATGGATGAATATTCTCCGGCAGTTTCCCGAAAGTGTCCTGTGGCTGCTTTCCGGAAATGATGTCGCGGAAAAAAATCTGAAAAAAGAAGCGGCGCTTCGGGGGGTTCATCCGGACAGGATAATTTTCGCGCCCCGGATGCAGAAAAAAGAGCATCTTTCCCGGCACAGTCTTGCGCAACTCTGTCTGGATACAAGAATTGTCAACGGACATACCACAACAAGTGATGCTTTGTGGGCAGGTGTTCCCATGATTACACTTCTGGGAAGCCATTTTGCATCCCGTGTCTCGGCAAGTCTGCTTACTGCTGCGGGACTGCCGGAACTTGTTACAAAAAGCCTTGAAGAATACGAAAATCTGGCCCTGCATCTTGCCCGGAACCGGGATGAACTGAGCCGTTTACGGGAAAAACTGGCTGAAAACCGATGTAAAGAACCGCTTTTTGATACCCCCCTCTTTGCCCGCAATCTGGAAAAAGCATACAAAGAGATGTGGCAGATATTCAAGGCAGGTGAAAAACCCCGTCAGATAGATGTGGCTTCCCTTTCCGCTGAAAACCGGAAACATTCGGAACAGATTTTCCGATCCCTGAAACCGGAGCATCATAATGCAGAACCGGCTCCCGGTCAGGTGAAATATGTTTCCCCCCCGCGGCCTTCTGCGGAACTGATAAAGGCGGTGCAGCATCATCAGGCGGGCCGGCTGGATCAGGCAGAGGAAATGTACAGGGACATTCTCAGAGCAGAGCCGGAAAATCCGGATGTCCTCCATTTTCTCGGTGTGACGGCACATCAGAAAGGCGAGCATGATACGGCGGCAGAACTGATGCAGAGGGCACTTGCCGTATTCAAAGGAAATCCCCTTTATTTTTCAAATCTTGCGGCCGTGTTTCAGGCGCAGGGAAAGCCGGAACAGGCATTGGCATCTTATCAGGAGGCCCTGAAGGTCAATCCCGCGTATGCAGAGGCATATTACGGTATGGCCGGTATTCTGACAAATATGGAAAGGATGGACGGGGCCGTATTGCATTTTCAGAAATACCTGGAAATAAAACCCGATAATGCCGGGGCATACTACGGTCTGGGAAACGCCTTTTATGCAAAAGGGGATATGGAAAATGCCGTGGGCAATTATGAAAAGGCCCTTGCACTGAAACCGGATTATGCCGAAGTTTACAATAATCTGGGCGTGGCATACCAGGGCATGGAAAAGAGCAGCAGGGCCATGGAATGCTATGAAAAGGCCCTTGCACTGAAACCGGACTATGCCGAAGTTTACAGCAATATGGGCAATCTGTATAAATATGAAAATAATGCAGTGAAGGCCATGTCCGCTTATGAAAAAGCCCTTGAAATGAAACCGGATTATGCCGAAGCATATAATAATATGGGGGTACTTTTTCAGGAACAGGGAAATATTGCCGGGGCACTGGAATGTTTTGAAAAGGCCCTTGCACTGAAACCGGATTATGCCGAAGTCCATAACAATATGGGTTTTGCCCTGAAACAGGATGACAGGATCGGCGAAGCTGTTGTATCTTACAAAAAAGCACTGAAGATAAAGCCGGATTATGCGGAAGTCCGGCATAATATGGGAAATGCTTATCAGGAACTGAATGATGCCGACAAAGCCGTATCCTGTTATCAGAAGGCCCTGGAACTGAAACCGGATTATCATGAGGTATATAATAATCTTGTGCTGCAGCTCCAGCTGCTGTGTGACTGGCCGCAGTTGGAAAAAACCGCAGCAGCACTGGATGCCGTCAGCAGGGAGTCGCTGGAAAAAGGGGAGAAGACCCCCGAACTCCCTTTTGCCAATCTTGTAAGACATGCGGACCCGGTTCTGAATCTTGCCGTGGCAAAATCCCGTTCTGCGGGGATTGCCGAATCTGTAAAAAACAGCCGGATGACTTTTTCTTTTGAGAATAGGAAAAAGAAAAAAGAAGGGATTATCCTGGGGTATTTTTCCAATGATTTTCACGACCATGCGACTTCCCATCTCATTCTCCGCCTTTTTGAAAATCATAGCCGGGAAAAATTTATGATCAACTGCTATTCCTACGGCCGAGATGACAAAAGTCCTTACAGAAAAAAAATACAGCAGGACTGCGACAGATTTGCCGACCTTCGGGAAATGAGCCATGAAGATGCGGCAAAAAAAATATACGATGACGGGGTGGATATACTGATTGACCTCAAAGGATATACCAAAGGCAACCGGGTGGCTGTGTGTGCTTTCCGCCCCGCTCCTGTGCAGGTAAGCTGGCTGGGATTTCCGGGAAGTACGGGAGCCTCTTTTTTTGACTATATCATTACAGACAGAATCGTGAGTCCCGAAAAGCATATTCCCTGTTACAGTGAGCAGGTTGTCTATATGCCCCACTGCTACCAGATCAACGATCATCAGCAGCGGATTTCGGAAGAAAAATTTGTGAGAGCGGATTTCGGACTGCCGGAGCAAAGCATTGTATTCTGTTCCTTTAATCAGTTGTATAAAGTGGAACCGCTGATGTTTGACACCTGGATGGATATTCTGAAAAAGGTGGAAAAATCGGTTCTCTGGCTGCAGGACAGCGGAGAGACTGCCAAAAGAAATCTGAAAAATGAGGCGCGGAAAAGAGATGTGCATCCGGATCGGATTATTTTTTCCGGAAAACTGCCCAAAGCAGAGCATCTTGCCCGGCTGCAGGTGGCGGATATCTGCCTGGATACCCGGATTGTCAACGGACACACCACCACAAGTGATGCGCTCTGGGCCGGCCTGCCTGTCATCACCCTGAAAGGAGAGCATTTTGCATCCAGGGTGGCGGCCAGTATTCTGACAGCACTGGGGCTTCCGGAACTGATTTGTGAAAGCAGGGATGATTATTTCCGGCTTGCTGTACGGTTGGCGGAAAATCCGGCGGACCTGCACAGTGTCCGGGAGAAGGTGGCACAGAACCGTCCGGTGCGACCTCTTTTTGATACTCCCCGTTTTGTCAGAAATCTGGAAAAGGCTTTTGAAATCATGTGGGAAAAATACTGTAAGGGAGAAAAACCTTCATTGATATGTATTGAAGAAGGCTGAACCATGTCTCCCGATAAGATAAATATTCATACTGAAATCAGCAGAGCATTGCAGTTTCACCAGGCAGGAAATCTGGCAGCGGCTGAACAGATATATAAAAAGATATTGCAGCACAGCCCCAATCATCCGGATGCCCTCCATCTTCTCGGAGTTATAGCCCACCAGTCC
>JAABRU010000120.1 GCA_011390755.1 Desulfobacteraceae bacterium
TGAAATTACAACATATCCAAAAATAATCATTTGGATAAATATAGACATAATATATTATTGTTTCAGGTAGTTAAAATGATTAAACCGCAAAATAGCTGCGCAAGTTCAGTAACTCATCCTGCATTATCACTAAACGATCCCGTCGCTGTGAAAGTCTTTTTCCATGCCCTTTCACTTCAGATTCTTTTACTTTATCTTCCTGTTCTTTGACATGAATTTCTTTTTTTTCTATTTTGACTTCAAGTCCTTGCAATTGATGATCAATAACCTTGACAGCCCTTGCCTGATGACGATCCTGCCCCATTATCTTTTTGGTTCCGAAATTGATATTAAGTGCCCCGTGTTCTATCATTCGTTTAAAACTATTTTCCTGAAGTTCGGTTCGCCGGGTGTATAAATCCGGCCATTGTAAATAAGAAAATCTTTTACAGACTTCAGAAGTACCCCAAAATGGCAGCAATTTATCATCTTTCACAACTATAACAAAGGTTCTCGGCTCATCCTGTCTGACCTTTTTCCATTTACCACTGTAAACTTTACTTCCGTCATCAAGCCGGCCTTCCAGCCTGGTATCCCTGTCGTAAAGGTCTTTATATTCATTCCTGTCCAGCATGGAAAGCAGTCCCCGGCCTCTACTCTCAAACTCCCGCGCCATTTCCACAGAATTGATTTCACGGTCAATGATAAAGATCATGATTCCAGTCATGGAACTCACATTCTCACAATAAGCTGTTATCACACGGGGGAGACGGATGTCAGGCGGATAATAATCAAAATAAACTGCGTTACCGTTTTCATTATGGGTTACCACAGCATTGGAACCGGCCATAATTCTTCCAAGCATTGTTATCCTGCCCTTGTGCATAGATACAGCCTTTGACCAGAATGGTATCATATGTCCATCAATATAAGCAATTTCTCCTTCAGGGACATCTGACACTAGCGCAGGCATAAGAAATTCAGAAGCATCAATACGTTCTAACTGGCTGAGATACTGATTCAATGTGGAACTCTGATAACTTTGGCCAATCACTGCTTCAAGTGAATTGTTCAGTAACATCAAATTCTGTCAGTTTGCCGATTCCGAACAAAGGAGCATAAAGCAGCGCTTTGAAACGGAGTAAAATAGTTTCTTCTCTATGGTTTAATAAAGGAAAAGATGCTTCCGGATTACTCAATAAATATTGTTCAATTGCCTGCTTTAGTAACATCATAACACCTTAAAAACCTTCATGTTGTTCCATCCGGTCATCAAAAACAGAAACCCCGGCAAACGGAAGATTCGGTACTACCCGGATTAAATTTTTTTGAGAACAGAAATCATTTAAGGAATCCGATTTCCGGGGCCGACCTTTATCACGACTAAGACCCCATGAAGCACGAAGTCGATTAAGATGCCGGATGGTAATTGAAATCTTTCCATATTCCAGCTCCATTTTTAAAAGCAAAGCACTGCTCGGACATTCTGAATCTTCCTGTAATAATTCCCATAGAAAAAGTTTTTTGATCCTAAATTGAGCGATTCTCAGACCCGAAGATGATTTCCGGCCGGAAATATCAGAGTCTGAGCGGTTTCCGGATTTCACCCGCCGGGTGAAAACTGCAAAACAGACAAAGTTCCGGTTATCAGACTTTCAGCCGTATTTTTTGAAAAAAGCCGCTCCGTTTAGGTTGAAATAGGTTTTTGTCAGCCAGGGCGCGCGGAAAACCACCTCTCCGGCAGACAGACCGTCATGGGGCAGGGGTTTGTCTTCGGCATCCACCACTTCAAATTCCACCAGGGGAATGGGCAGCCCGGTTTTGACCACAATATCCAGCAGATGATCTTCATTCAGATCCGTCATATGTTTTTTGGGTACGGAAAGACTGATAATGGGGCAGGTTTCGGACATGCCGTAACCGGTATAGAGGGTGATGCCCATATCGGCTGCGGCCTTTGCCAGTCCTTTGGGCAGTTTGGCTCCGCCGATGACCACCTTCCATTGGGAAAGATCAAATTTTTTCACTGCCGGACTTCCCACGAGCATCTGCAGGATGGTGGGGACGCAGTGGGAGAAGGTGACTTTTTCGGTGACAATGAGTTTCAGCAGCATTTCCGGTTCATATTTTCCCGGATATACCTGTTTTGTCCCCAGCAGGGTTGCCAGATAGGGGATTCCCCAGGCATGAACATGGAACATGGGGGTAATGGGCATGTAAATATCATTGGAGCGGAAACGGCCGATGGTGTCAAATGAGCCTACGGCAATGGCACAGGACAGGGTATGCAGTACCAGCTGGCGGTGGGTGAAATGCACACCCTTGGGATCACCGGTTGTCCCGGTGGTATAAAATGTGGTGGCCTTGGTGTTCTCATCCATATCCGGGAAATCATATTCCGGAGAGGCGGCGGCCAGCATATCTTCGTAAACAATATTGATATCCGGCGGGGTATCCGGAACCGTACCTTCTTCGGCGATAAGCACAATACTTTTTACGGTTTCCAGTTTTTCCCGGATATTTTCCAGGATGGGAAGGAAATCCGAATTGATGATCACCAGTTTGGCTTCGGCATGATTGATGGTATAGATAATCTGCTCGGCAGAAAGCCGCCAGTTTACCATCTGCATAACAGCCCCCATCATGGGAACGGCAAAAAAACATTCCAGAAAACGGTTGCTGTCATAATCAAACACGGCCACAGTATCACCGGCATGTATACCCAGTTTTTCGATTCCGCTTGCCAGGCGGTGGATTCTTTCATGCAGATCCCGGTATGTATAACGCAGTTTATCCCTGTAAACTATTTCCTCATCCGGTGCATAGACCAGCGGAGTGTTCAGCAGTTTTTTGATAATGAGGGGGTATTCATAATGTTCGCCGGGCTGAAAAGTTTTAACTGTCATAGATATGCTCCTTTGATTTTGTTTTTCCCATTCTTGCTGCTATCCCGATGCTGATTTATAAAGCATAAATCATGCCATTTATTTCTTTCAGGAAAGGAATAAGAGTATTTGTCTGTTTTTTCATCATATATTTTGAATATATACTGCGGTACGGAAAAAAAGGAAAATATATTCTGTCCCATAGGACGGAAAAACTGTTCTATGGGACAGAATATCTGTAAACCGGAATATAGAACAGTTTACGGTCAGTGCCTTCACCCGCCCCTGCCCTCCCACCCATCATTATGCATACGTCCATAACATTTGATTTTCATAAAATGGGCAAGAACGGGAAACCTGCTTCCCGACTGTTTTCTGCGTCCGTAACTGACTGAAAATAAAGACTCTGAAAAAAAACAGAAAATCAGTCCGGAGAGATGTGTATAACGATGAGGCCCTCCCACAGGGGCAGTGCTGCTGCTTTGTCAATATTAAAACGTTGACAAAGCACTACTGCTCTGTCAATTTTGAGGATCTCGTAAAAAGTCAAAAAATCAGGTTTTGATACACATTAATTTGCTGATATTATTAACAGTGATTTTCAAACATCTGACTTTTTACCGATTCATCAATTTTGAAATTATGACCTGAGGGCAGCGGTTCCGCGCTCCCCTTCCTCACGGTCGGGGCCCGGAAGTCATAAAATCAAAATTGACAAAGCACTGCTGACTTAAGGAAAAAACCGAGTGCCGAACTTGCAGTCCGGCAGTATTTTCCCCGAATTGCTTCAGCATGTCAAACTGTAAGTTTGACACTCCCCCTAAGAGTCTATCCGAAAACCTCCGAAACCGGTTTTTGGAACCGGTGAAAACAGGGGTTCAGAATACCGGAAGACAGGTTTTCGGATAGGTTCTTAGGCAAAAGCATTGCCCTCAGGAGCGGGGCGTTCCGGGGGAGTCCGGAAATCTGACACCGGTCAGCTCATACAGTACTAAAGAGATAAGTTCCGAATATTTAATGATTGATTTTGAATAAGAGGTCTGATATATAAAATAGGTTTAGTATTCATGTATAACTGGAAAGGAAAATGAATGAAAAAATCAGAGAGTCGTTCTGTTTTTGATGATATTTGGGTTTTTTTTGCATCTGTACGCCTGACGGTTTTTGTGCTTATCAGTCTGGCCGCGGCTTCGGTCATCGGTACCCTGATTCCCCAGAATGAAAGCCATGAACTCTATTTCCGTAAGTACGGGGAACTTTTTTACCGTATTTTTCATGCACTGGATATTTTTGACATGTACCACTCCTGGTGGTTCCGGTTTTTGATTCTTATGCTTACGGCCAATATCATTGTCTGCTCCCTTGACCGCCTTTCCACTTTATGGAAAGTGGTTTTTGACAAAGAACCCTCTTTCCGCCTGTCTTCCTTCCAAAAACAGACATGCAGACCGGAATTCTCCAGCAGCCGCACCGCGGAAGATCTGAAAAAAGATATTGAACTGTATCTGAAAAAAAGATTCGGATATACCCGGACAGAAAAGACGGACAGGGGATGGGCTCTTTTCGCGGAAAAAGGGCGATGGACCCGTCTGGGGGTCTATATTGTTCATTTCAGCGTGGTTTTTCTGCTGGCCGGAAGTCTGATCGGCTCCATCTTCGGTTTTGAGGGTTTTGTAAATATTCCGGAAGGGGATACGGTCGGCAGTGTCCGTCTGCGGAATTCGGATCAGATGCAGCCTCTGGATTTTGAGATCCGATGTGATGATTTTCATGTCAGTTTTTATGAAACCGGCGCGCCCAAGGAATTCCGATCCAGTCTGGTGATAATGGAAAAGGGGGAGGAGGTTCTGCGCAAAGACATTATCGTCAATGATCCCCTCCGCTATAAAGGCATCAATATTTTTCAGTCCAGTTACGGAAAAATCCCCATGAATACCCGCTCGGTGGAAAAAGAGGGGCTTTCTCTTTCTTTTACCAGCAAAGCATCGGGAATGGTTTACCAGAGAAAGGCTTTTCCGGGTAAACCCCTGGAAATGCCTGAAGGCGGCGGAACCTTTGTACTGAAAGAACTGCTTCCCTCCTATCCGTTTATGGGACAGCGGGATCTGGGAGAAACTTTTCTCGCCGCAGTGACATCCCCGGACGGGGAGACTGCGGAAGTGCATCTGCCGATCCGTTTTTCCCGATTTGATAAAATGCGGCAGGGAAGCAGTTTTGTCATTGCTGCTGAGGGGATGAGCGAAGGATATTATACCGGTCTCCAGGTGACCCGTGATCCGGGTGTTTTGCCGGTCTATGCCGGATTTATCTTCATCATCATCGGCTGTTACATTACTTTCTTTATGTCCCATCAGCGGCTTTGTGCGGAAGTGATCCGCATGGACGGAAAAAACAGAGTGCTGATATCCGGTTCCGCCAATAAAAATCCCATCGCCATGGAAAACACGGTCCGCAAAATTTCGCAGGAACTGGCCGGGCAGGAAGGCGGGGAAGCGGTCTGGGCTGAAGACAGCTGCTGATCTTCCGGGTATTTTGCCGGAAGTAAACTGCGCCTCTGGTGTTCCGTCAATATCAGTAGATCGAAACGTTTCCGGAGGAGTGCAAAAATTGTATTTTTGCATGGGGTAACCGGGAGATGCCAAGAGATGCGGCGGTGCAGAAATACAGTTTCCGCACTCCGGGGCAGCTGTAAAACCGTCTCCGGGGGAAACTTTTCGATCTGCTGAATATTATCGATGAACCCGTAAAAAGTCAGATTTCTGAAAATCGCTGTCAGTAAAATCATCAGTAAAATCAGATGATGAATGTGTATCAAAACCTGATTTTCCGACTTTTTACGAGATCATCAGGTCTGTTTGAGCAGAAAAAGCCGCAAAGTCATCTGCTATACGCTTTAGTGCTTTGTTTCATTTAAAATTATGGATTCAAAAAATTATAAAAATTAAAATATCAGTATGTCAGAAATCAGGTTATCCACAATTTTAACTGAAACTGTGCATGACCGGAATGTCATCTGTCAGACACTGCCAAACTTTCAGTTTGGCGGTCCTCCGGTACATTTTTTTCAGGAAACCGCCTAAAGATTTCCGGACTTTCCGAAACTCCGGAAGCCTGTCCGGTAGTATTTGCGGTCGGGAACCTGGCAGAAAATCTGTAATTCCTGCAAAAATCTGCGGATATTTTGCGGATTCCGGTGAAGGGAGAAATCATCATGAAATGCAGCATATGCGGAAGCGATAATGTGGCCCGCTCCCACCGGCGGGGACTTGAAAAAATTTTTAGTTATATTATTCCCAGAACACCCTACCGCTGTAAAGAATGCTGGGGCAGATTCTGGATTTTTGAAAATCCTTTCCGGAAAACCGCGGTCAGAATCGCGGGCGGATGTATCCTCTGCATACTGCTTCTGATTTTTGTATGGCCCCTGCTCTTCGGACAGAAAGAGAAATCCTGGAAAGATCAGATCAAAAATGATCCCCGGGTAGACATAAAGCCCGCAATTTCAACGAATATGCGGATCCGGGCGGGAAAAAATCCGGAGAGCAGCGCGGCACCCGCTTCTGCCGGAACGGAAAAGACCGCCGAACCGGATCCCGCAGGGGAGAACATGCTGCTTTCCGCGGACAGGGATTCTGCTGACAAGAGAAGCACCGCAGAAAAAAATACAGCGCAGGCGGTATCTCCTGCCGAATCTTCTCTCTCTGCCGATACTGTCCGCGTGTCCGGTCCCCCGGAAGAAAAAAATACTGAAAAAGAAAATCTGCCTGAAACCGCCGATATTTCAGAAAAGCAGAAGGATTCCGGCCAAACGGGAAAGAAGGAAACTGCGGCTTCCCCGTATCCGGAGAAAGGAAAACCGGAAAAAACTGCCCCGGAGAATAAGAAGGAAAGCCCAAAACCGGCTTTTGTACAGACGGCAAAAACTGAAAAACAATCTTCTTTACTTCCCCGGACGGAAAAAGCGGGCCGGGATAAAAAAACGGGAGATACCGGCGACAAAAGCGATCCGCTTGAAAAAAAGGCGGCGGGCAGTAAGGATATTGCAGATATTACAAAAGAAATCCGGGAACTGAAAAAAATTGAAACCCGTTCCGGCAAAGAAAGTTTTGAGATGCATATTCTGACGGACGGGCCGGTGCGGCATCATACTTTTTTCCCCCTCACATCTCCGCCCAAACTGGTGGTGGATTTGCCGGGAAAATGGAAACACCGGGGCGCTGCCCTGTATAAAGTGCAAAATGATATGGTGTCCCGGGTGCGGGTCGGTCTGCATCCGGAGTTTATCCGGGTCGTGATGGATCTGAAAGTATCCCCGAAGCTGCATCCGGTTTTTTCGGAAAGCAAAGAGGGGCTTCGGGTGAAAATCAAATCCGGGACAAAACAATAATTTTATGGGTTTTCAGAAAATCACACTTCCGGCAGTCCGCAGGGGAAAACAGGGCCTGCATCCGCTTTCTTCACTGCCGCTGCCGGAGAGCAGTTTCTGAAAGACAGTATCTTTGAGGTGATATTATGAACAGTTCATTTTTGTTATCTGTGATCACTTTTGTTTACGGGCTGTCCGCAGTGCTGTATATTTCCATGTGGATATTCAAAAAGGATCTGCCGGGAACAGCGGCACTGTGGACGGCAGTGATCGGACTCTGCGGAAATATGGCCGGTATCCTGCTTCGGTGGATTGAATCCTATCAGATGGGATACGGACACGCCCCCCTGTCAAATCTCTTTGAATCCCTGATATTTTTTGCATGGTCCATTGTTGCCATCTATCTTTTTGTGGAATACCGGACCCAAAATAAAACCATCGGGGCCTTTGTCATGCCCATTGCATTTCTGGCCATGGCCTATGCATCCCTGTCTCCCAATATCAGCGACCGGATTCAGCCCCTGATTCCGGCGCTGAAAAGCAACTGGCTCATAGCCCATGTGATTACCTGTTTTCTGGGATATGCCGGTTTTGCCGTGGCTTTCGGTATCAGCATTATGTATATCCTGCGCCCCAAAACCCCGCAGAACGGAAACGGGGAAAATACCGGATCCCTTCTTTCCCGTCTGCCCCTGCGGGATGTGCTCGACGATCTGAATCACAAAATGGTGCAGTTCGGTTTTCTCTTCCTTTCCGTGGGAATTATTACCGGAGCCGTCTGGGCCAATTCGGCCTGGGGGCGCTACTGGGGATGGGACCCCAAAGAAACCTGGTCCCTGATTACCTGGTTTCTTTATGCCACACTTCTCCATGCCCGTCTCATGCGGGGCTGGCACGGCAAAAAGATTGCCTATATATCCATCGCCGGATTTATGGCCGTGCTGTTCACCTACTTCGGTGTCAACCTTCTGCCCGGCCTTCACAGTTACGGTGCGCAGTGATTTCTCCTTGACAAAAAAGGACTCAGCAGGTACAGAATGCCTTCGGTAATTTGCATTTTGCAGTCTTCCGGATAATCATTCGGGCCCTGTTTTCAGCCGGAGACGGTTTTCCGCACCTTTTTCCTGCTGCCGCCGTACAGATTTTATCTGAAAGACTGTAATTTTTTCTGTTGTTTATGTTGGTTGGTTGTTTCATATTGTCTAATTATTAACTACAGGTGACGGAGTTTGTATGAGTGCATTAGAAGAGAAAGCAAAAGAGAGTTCCGATAATAACGGGGGATTTGCCATCCTCTTTTTTATTATCGGGCTGGCCGCAAGCCTGATTTTCGGGTGGGTGGTCTTTCCGAAACTTCTCTACTCCCAGAAAAAGCAGCCCTTTGACTTCAGCCACGCGTTGCATAACGGACTGGTGGACAACGGTTGTCAGAGCTGCCATTTTTTCCGCGAAGACGGGAGTTATGCCGGTGTTCCGAAACTGGCGCAGTGCGTGGACTGCCACGAGGATGTACAGGGGGAGACCGAAGATGAGGCCGTATTCGTCAACGAATATGTGAAACCGGGAAGAGAAGTGCCCTGGCTGGTGTATTCCAGGCAGCCGGACTGTGTATTCTTCTCCCATGCTGCCCATGTCAAATCCGGCGGAATGGACTGCAAAACATGCCACGGCCCCATCGGAGAATCGGAAAGCCTGAAACCCTATGAGGAAAACCGGATTACCGGATACAGCCGGGACATCTGGGGGAAAAATATTGCGGGTTTCAAAAGCCATACATGGGATCGGATGAAGATGGATGACTGCTCTGAATGCCATGTGAAAAACGGGGTCAGACAGAACAGTGTTCAGACTGAAAAAGGTGCCTGTTTTGTATGTCACAAATAATTAAATCAGGTTTTGAGGGGTAGAATCTTATGAAAATCGACAGAAGAAGTTTCTTGTCTCTCGGGGTGGGTGCAGGAGCCGGAATTGCCCTTTCGCCCTTACCCTGGAAACTTACAGATGATCTTTCGATATGGACGCAGATGTGGCCCTGGACACCGGTGCCCAAAGACGGTGAAATCAGGTATGTGAATTCTGTCAGCACCCTCTGCCGCTGCGGATGCGGCATCAAAGTCCGTAAAGTGGATGATCGGGCCGTGAAAATTGAAGGACAGGAAGGGTATCCCGGCAGTGACGGCAGTGCATGTGCCCTCTGCATGTCCGGTATTCAGCGGCTGTACAGCCCGACGGCCATCCGGATGCCCCTGAAAAATACGGGAACAAAGGATGCTCCCCTGTGGCAGTCTGTCACATGGGATGCAGCCATCAGGGAAATCAGTGAAAAACTCGGCAAGCTCCGCAAAGAGGGGAAACCCCAGGCCCTGGCCTGTATCAGCGGTTCGGACAAAGGAACCGTTCCCGCACTGTTCAGACGCTTTCTGCAGGCATACGGCTCCCCCAACTTCATGAGTATGCCTTCCTATGAGGATGCCTATGAAATGACGCTGAAACTGATGCACGGCACGGATTCTGCCGTGGGATTCGATTTGGAAAATGCGGACTATGTCATCAGTTTCGGCAGTGGTATTCTTGAAGGCTGGGGTTCCTCGGTGCGGATGTTTAAAGCCAAAAGCGCATGGAAAGACAAAAAAGTAAAAACCGTGCAGGTTGATACCCGTCTTTCCAATTCGGCTGCCAAAGCCGATCTCTGGCTGGCGGTGAAACCGGGAAGCGAATCTTTGCTGGCTTTGGGAATGGCCGCGGTGATTATTTCGGAAAAACTCTATGATAAAAAATTTGCAGATCAGTATACGTTTGCCTTTGACTCCTGGAAAGATGCGGAAGGAAAAGAACACAGGGGGTTTAAAGAGTTTATTCTGGAAAACTATTCCCTGAGTTATGTGGCCCGTGCAACCGGCATAGAAGAATCGCAGATCGTAAAAATCGCCAAAGAATTTGCGGGCGCTTCCGCTCCCATTGCCCTTTGCGGACGGGGACAGGGAAATACCCCCGGCAGTGTGCATGAATTCATGGCCGTACACGCCCTGAATGCCCTGGCGGGCAATATCAATCAGAAAGGCGGCGTATGGGCCATGCCCAAAGATGATTATATTCAATGGGATGAGGCGGCCACAGACGGGATTGCAGAAAAAGGACTGGAAACGCCGAGAATTGACGGCGCGGGGACCGAAAAATATCCACTGAGCAAAAGCCTGCCGCACCGGCTGGCCGCCATTATCAATGCAGCGGAGAAATCCCCGGTGGAGGTGCTGCTGGTATCCGGAGCCAATCCGCTTTATTCCCTGCCGGACAGCAGGGCGGTGAAAAAAGCCTTCGGCAGAATTCCCTTTATCGTCAGTTTTGCCTCCCATATGGATGAAACATCCGAAATGGCCGATATGATTCTGCCCTGTCCTTCCCATCTGGAGCGGTATGAAGATGTTCCCACACCTGCCGGAATGATCCGGAAGGTGACGGGCCTGGCCCGGCCCGTTGTCCGGCCGCAGTATAACAGAAAAAATGCGGGAGATTCCCTGATTCTCATCGCCAAAGCTTTGGGCGGAAGCATTGCCGGGTCATTTCCCTGGGCCGCATATGAAGAATGTCTGGAAAAAACCTTCGGGGATAAATGGAAGACCCTGAAAGAAACCGGTTATATTACAGAAGATTTCAGTCCTCCCTACTGGGATGCGGCTTTTGCCACGCCTTCCAAAAAATTTGCCTTTATGTCCGAAGTCTGCGCCGGGGCAGAGAAAAAAGGCGGCACAGGAGCGGCAAAACCCGAAGGCGAAGAAAATACTTTCCCCCTGCTGCTCATCCCCTTTGACTCCATGAGACTGGCCTGCGGACCTGTGGCCCCCACACCTTTTATGATGAAAACCGTTTCGGATCATATGCTCAAAGGAAAATATACTGTGGTGGAAATCCATCCGGAAACCGCGCAGAAATACGGACTGAAAGAAGGTAAAAATGCAGTACTGAGCACTCCCAAAGGTGAGGCCGAAGTAAAAGTACACCTGAGCCGGCGGACAGCTCCCGGTATTGTCGCAATGCCCAGAGGTCTCGGTCACAGCGGCCCGGATGAATATATTTCAGGAAAAGGAAGTAATTTCAACGAACTCATTGCTGCGGTGGAAGATCCGGTATCCGGTCTGGACGCAGCCTGGGGCATCCGGGCAAAATTGGTCAAAGCCTGATTCAGGAATCAGTGGACAGTGGGCAGTGTTCGGTGTTCGGTGTTCGGTGTTCAGGGCCAAAAAACTTATGTATAAGCAGTCACTGCTGACAGGCAACTGATAACTGAAGAACTGATAACCGATAACTGAAGAACTGATAACTGATAACTGATAACTGAAAACTGATATGAGGTTCTGATGAGTGCAAAAGAACAGAAAAAAGCCAAAAGGTTCGGAATGGTCATTGACCTGGACAAATGTACCGGGTGCGGGGCCTGCATGGTGGCCTGCATGGCCGAAAACAATGTACCGTTTAAAAAAGATGAAAGCAATAAACTCGACAGTATCACCTGGATGCGTGTATTCAAACTGACAAACGGAAAAGAATATCCGGATGCGGATGTCTGCTATCTGCCCAGACCCTGTCAGCACTGTGAAGGACATGACGGACATTCCCCCTGTGTTTCGGTCTGTCCGGCAACCGCTACAGACTACAGCAGGGAAACCGGAATTGTCAGTCAGATTTACACCCGCTGCTTCGGATGCCGGTACTGTATGGCAGCCTGCCCCTATCACGCCCGTTATTTCAACTGGTGGGATCCGGTCTGGCCCAAAGGGATGGAAAAAATGCTCAGCCCGGATGTTTCTGTCCGGATGCGGGGAATTGTGGAAAAATGCAGTTTCTGTTTTCACCGTTATCAGCGTGCGATGGACAAAGCCCATCTGGAAGGCCGCCGGGAACTGGCGGAAAATGAATACCAGACGGCCTGCACCCAGGCATGTCCGGCCGGAGCCATCACCTTCGGTGATCTCAACAATCCCGGACATGCTGTATATAAACTGAAACAGAGCCCCAATGCCTTCCGCCTGCTGGAAAGACTGGGAACCAATACCAAGGTGTACTATGTTTCAGAGCGGGAATGGGTAAGAAGAGCCGGGGATAATTATCTGGCCCATGAAAAAACCGGACAGGTGGCGGCGGCACATTGATTGTCTGCCGGAAGATTGACAAAAACTGCACAGAATGAGGAGTACATAGTTTATGGATTCTGCATTGATACCCGAAGGCGTTAAGCGCTGTTCCTTTGGCAAATTCATGGTTTTTATCAGTATTGTCAGCGCGGTACTGCTGTGGGGCGTGTATGCCATGCTGCTGTGCTGGCTCAAGGGCCTGAATCAGACCAACATGAACGACTACTACGGTTTTGCCCTGTGGATATGGGCGGATCTGGCAGTCATCGCCCTGGGCGGCGGCGCATTCTTTTCCGGATTTCTGAAATATCTTGTCGGAAAGGATGAACTGAAAAACATTATCAACTACGCGGTGCTCATCGGTTTTATCTGCTACAGCTCGGCACTGCTCATCCTGGCCATTGACATCGGCCAGCCCCTGAGAGGATGGTTTATTTTCTGGCACGCCAACGTTCACTCCATGCTCACCGAAGTGGCATTCTGTCTGTCCTGCTATTTCGGAGTTCTCTGCATTGAGTATATTCCGCTGGTACTGGAAAACCGTCAGCTGAACAAGGTTCCCTTTTTCCATAATTTTGCCCATAACCTGCACGAAATCATGGCTGTGTTTGCCGCCACCGGTGCTTTCCTGTCTTTCTTCCATCAGGGTTCCCTGGGCGGTGTGGCCGGTGTGCTTTTCGGGCGGCCCTTTGCCTACCGGGAAGGGGTGTTTGTATGGCCCTGGACTTTCTTCCTGTTCACCTGGTCCGCAGCGGCCTTCGGCCCCTGTTTCACGCTGTCCCTGACCAAACTGCTGGAAAAAATCAGCGGCAAAAAACTGGTAAAGGACAATGTCATCGAACTCCTGGCCAAAATTTCCGGCTGGATGATCTTTACCTATACCATTGCCAAAATAGCCGATACCTATTACTGGGCAGTCGTAACCGCTCCCGGCAAAGGCCAGACCCTGATGGAGTTCTATACCGGCAATGCCTTCTACGGCATCTGGATTCTGGTGCTGGAAGTCATTATCGGCGGACTCATCCCCGGTCTGATTCTGATTACCAATAAAGGCAGGAAAAACAAGTATCTCCTGACCACGGCCATTATCCTGGCCTGTATCGGTGTCAGCGTCAACCGCTGGGTCATGGTGCTTCAGGTCATGGCGGTTCCGGTTATGCCTTTTGATACCTGGGCCCTGTATTATCCGAGCTGGCAGGAAGTGGCAACCACCATTCTGCCTGTGGCCTACGGCGTTCTGCTGATAGGAATCTCCTACCGCTATATGCCGATCTTTCCGCAGGAAAGAGAACTGAACCCCATTGACTAAGAAACAGATGCTTCATCTGTCAACCGTGTAAGGAGGAAATATGTTTCCCGGTTTTTTTGAATGGATATGGGACGGTGGCCACATGCTGTTTATGGGCGCCCTCTGGTATGCACTGAGCATTATCGGCATGGGCCTGACCTTCTGCCTGATAAAATCCGCCATTGAGACGCAGCAGGGCAAAGGCTCTCATCATGGCGACGGGCATGGTCATCACTGAATAGAAAATCAAGGTATATAAAATAAAAAACGCCTGTTTCACTTTGCTGAAACGGGCGTTTCTGTTTTACCTGGTACACCATTTCACAAGTTCGTACACACCCGTAGAGACAGGGATGCCCTGTCTCTACACCGAATTCACATCATCAACTGTGTACAAACTTGTGATTCTGTGTACTAGAGGCAATATGAAACTGAAAATTGTTTTGGAGAAAGGTCCGGACGGATATATCATTGACCTGCTGCCCCTCATGCAAAGGCTGTGTCACACAGGGCGGAACCGAAGAGGAGTCAATCGCAAATCTGAAAGAGGCGGTTGAACTATGGTCTGAACCCGATCCCGGTGAATCGGGAAAATGAGTTTTCTCTTTTTTGCGATTGACACAGACCGCTTTATAGAGTATAAAATATAGCCTTTTTATTTCAAAAGGGAAAATTTGTCAGTACAAACTTTCCCTGATAGGTGGCATTTTTGGGTATTATCAGGGCGAAATGACCTGACAACCCATGGTTGAAGCGGACAGACCTGTTTCGTGACAGCCCGAAATTCATTTCACTGAACCCATCCTGCGAAAAGAGCGGGATATGCAGTAAAAAATTCAATTCAAGAGGAACGATAATATGGGAAAAAAAGATTTCGATGATTTCTTAAATAAACAGGCACAGGAGAAGAATGCTGGTAAACAAACCGATTGGGATGCTAAACGGGATGAATGGATAGAATATCTTGATCAATTCTACAAAACGGTTGAACAGTTTCTTTCTGAATATGTTGAAAACGGTAAAATCAGTTACAAATATTCCGAAAAAAAAATTATCGAAGATTATATAGGTGAATATTCAGCAAAAGTAATCCAAATTGAATTAGGACCGCATACAATTAAATTGGAACCTGTCGGAACGAATTTGATTGGTGCCAAAGGACGCGTGGATCTTATAGGCGCAAATGGGAAAGTTAAATTTGTATTGGTCGATAAAACATCTTCAGGCCCAAGAATTAAGATGACAGTTTGGGTAAATGGTGAGAAACCGCCTGAAGACAGGGAGGAGGAAAAAAAAGATGCAGAGTGGGGTTGGAAAATCGCAACTCCTCCCCCAGGTATTCAATACATTGATCTGGAACAGGATACTTTTTTTGATGCACTGATGGAGGTTGTTGGTGGCTAAAAGGGTTTCTTTTTCGAATGAACATCAGAATCTTAGTGACATATCGCTGCATCATTCAGATACTGAATTTTCATTGAGGACATATTTTTCAAATGCAAAAAATTATGCACAGCGTTTTTCAACATACACTATTGATGAAATACAAAAAGAGTTAGGAGAAAGAATTCATGAATTAAATCTGACATCTTCTTTATCTTTGCTTGCTGCGTTGGAAGCAGTATTCAGGATTGATTATTTACAGCGCAACTATAAAAGAAAAAAAGACGCTCTTTCCGTGGCCTGCAGGGATATCTATAAAGAAAAACAAACAAAGGCATCATTGGAAAATGATATTTTAGATGCATGGATGGCAAACACTGAGGGAGCAAATCAACTTATTTCAGAACTGAAAGGTGCTTTTAAATATAGGCATTGGCTTGCTCATGGTCGGTATTGGAAACCCAGAATGGGCAGACCTTCATATGACTATGAGACAATATATGAGTTATCAGAAATTGTATTCAGCAGTTTTCCGTTTGAAGGCTTGAATACATAGGCAGGCCAGCGGACAAATGGGGCTTCCGCTATCGCTCCATTCACGGATTGCCATAAATATGACCATTTCACAGCAATTTATCATCCTGATGGAAAATTACTGTTTAAGCCATAAACCGGGACTTCCGGATGCGCTTATTGCAGCAACCGCCATTGTCTGTCACAGCCCCTTATATACGTTGAACACAAAGCATTTTCAGTTCATTCCGGATATTGCGTTATATCAGTCCGTCACATACTGATGTCATCCCGGTTTCCTTCTGTCCGAAACCTTTTCCCCCATGCAGAACCTGTGAAGATCGAAGCGGAACTGCGTGACAGGAAAGGATCGACTGACAGACTGAAGCGGGCAAAGGCCCGCATTCACGGCTGTGTTTTACCCGGAGGCAATATGAAACTGAAAATTGTTTTGGAGAAAGGTCCGGACGGATATATCATTGGCCTGCTGCCCCTCATGCAAAGGCTGTGTCACACAGGGCGGAACCGAAGAGGAGACAATCGCAAATCTGAAAGACGCGGTTGAACTATGGCCTGAACCCGATCCCGGTGAATCGGGAAAATGAGTTTTCTCTTTTTTGCGATTGACACAGACCGCTTTATAGAGTATAAATTATAGCCTTTTTATTTCAAAAGAGAAAATTTGTCAGTACAAACTTTCCCTGATAGGTGGCATTTTTGGGTATTATCAGGGCGAAATGACCTGACAACCCATCGTTGAAGCGGACAGACCTGTTTCGTGACAGCCCGAAATTCATTTCACTGAACCCATCTGCGGGAAGCACAGGATCGGTGTTTTTTTTGACGGTCTGCCGCTTAACTTTGTCGTTGTACGGAAGTCCTTCGGACAGGGGGGCGGGTTCTTTTACCCTAATGCATAAATCATGCCGGGCACCGTACCGGAAGCGGGGCTTCCGCACAACCATGCTGTGAAGCGGACAACGGGCAGGGCGTAAGGGAGTCTTCTGTTCCGGGGGTTGCCGCTTACCTCAGTGTTAGCCTTCTAAAGGTAATACCTATTTCACACCAAAATAAGGAGGTAGGAAATGCGTTTAAAAAGTATTACACTTATATTTTTGTATATATTATTTTCTTCCACTTTAGTATTTGCTCAATCAAATGAATCTGAAATCGTGATATATCGCGATAAAAATTTTCCATATTCTGTGTGGCATCCAAAATCTTGGGTGAATTCACCAATAAGTAACCCTTACACTCGATTCAAAATAATTAGCATGAACGGTGAAGGAAATGCAGACTTTAATATAAATATCGTTCCAAGCGATAATCCCAAAGCAACTGCTCAAGGGTACGTAAACTACATGCTAAAACATCCAGAGTATGTTGATAAGTTGATTGATAAGTCAGTTCCTGGTGCAAAAATCATTGACCGAGGAAAAACTTACCTTAGCAATCACGAAGCGTTTTATATTTTGTCAGAAGGTTTATATCGTTATCTAAGCACTCAATATCATATGAAGATATACCAAATATCAACATATATTGACGAATACTCATACACATTAACATTTAGATGCCCTGTAAATGAATTTGACTCTTATATTGATACTTTCAATTATATGGCGAGGTCTTTTGTAGTCGTTCCAAATCCCTATTAGTTATCCCTTCGCTATAATTAAAACCACTATCCGCTTCATGTTTGGCCGTCTCATTGCGTTCGAAAACCTCAACATTAACGATATGCAAAAGGAGCAGAACATGAGTATTATGACTAAAGTTGTTTCATCGGTAGTTATTATTGTGGTAGGAGCAATTATAGCAGGAGTAATAAGAGATATTGTTGGTGCGGGTCAATATATAGCTTCAGGTGTTATTGTGTTATTGCTGTTCTATGTGTGGGGTAGACCTATACCATCAGAAGAAAGCATTAAGGAAAAGGAAAAAGGCTAACAAATAAATAAACTCGGACATCACAAAGCTGCTCCGCTCGTTCCTCGCTTCGCAACGCCGGTTATTTAAACGTTAGCCTGCTTATAAGATAATGAGACATATTAAATATATTTAAATGGACACAGATAATATGAAAAAAGATATAGAGCAATTGCTTATAAAAATTGATTCATTATGCGACCTTATATTAAGAACACAAAAATATGCGGCAACTGACCCTGAAACATCATTGATCCAGGCAAGGAAATCGGTGGAAGCAATATGCCGTTATATATATGCTTCAGACATCGGTGCCCCGGGAAAAATTATGCTGGATGATCTCATTAAAAAATTGGACTATAAAGGGCTTATTCCTCCAAAGATGAAAATTCCTTTGAATACAATCAAGGCATACGGCAACTATGCTGTTCATTCTGAATCGTCACCACATGATGAAATAAATATTGGATATATTACACCATGCCTTTCAGCCTTGGCTCAGGTTTCAAGCTGGTTTTTTCTTGAATATCTTAAAATTGAGATACCAATCAAAATCAGAGAGAATACTGTTATTCATCAGGGTGAATCTGAAATCCAAAGAGATAATGATAATTACTCTGATGTTCATCATGATACAGATACTATTGACAAATCCTCAAACAGTAAGGATTTGTTATGCGAGAAGTGTAAAAATCCGATACAAAAGGATTGGAAAAACTGCCCGTTTTGCGAATCTGTTCTCAGATTATTCTGTCCTGAATGCAATTACGAAGTAGAAAAAGATTGGAAAATCTGCCCCGAATGTAAAACAAAATTTTCGGATATTACTAATAATATAAATGAATTTCATTCAATAAGCAAATTTTATGATAAAAATATTTTTATTCCGTGTGATAAGATTGAAAAAGAAGATGGCATAAAAAATGAGGACAAAGTAATTATCCGGGGCATTGCAATACCTCTTTTCAAGAAAAAAACAGAGAGTGTTCAGGATTTTGTTAAAAAAATAATGCACCTTCTACTTGACAACAACATTCTCTCAAAAGATGAAATTGAAAGGCTTAAAAATAAAGAATATTGCAGTAAAATTTTCTTTTTACAATTTCCATTGCTAAGGGAGATTAGTGAGGGTTATAAAGACAGTTCGGGCAGAGGACGCTATTGGTCAAGAGAAATATTCGGTGGTAACTTTTATGTATGCAGCCAATGGTGGAAACAATACCATTCTATATATTTGAAGAAAATTAGTTACTGGCTTAACCATATCGACGATATAAAAGAATCGTCTTCAATAATCGGATGTGATGATAAAAAT
Organism: Desulfobacteraceae bacterium; assembly: GCA_011390755.1. Taxonomy (GTDB): domain Bacteria; phylum Desulfobacterota; class Desulfobacteria; order Desulfobacterales; family Desulfococcaceae; genus JAABRU01. The sequence continues at coordinate 18,788 of JAABRU010000120.1, forward strand.
ACTTTTAAAACTGAACAAGAAAATGCACATCGAATTGTCTCTGATATGCCTCATAATTTATCAAGAAAAGAGATAATGATTAAACAGACAAATATAAATAAATTCATCAAGATAAACAGTAATTTGTCAAAAAGAGATGCTATTGCCATCATTAATGCACATAACAATGTGCCTTTAACAAACGCCACAACTCATTTTGCAAATATAAACTCAGGTAAATCTGTTTGGTGGTTTGATATACCCGTTAAAAAGTTTATTTCTGGAAAATTTGAAACAATCAATCTTTTGCTTTACGACAATAATGATGGATTACTTCATCATTTAAGTGTAAATATAAACCAAATAAAAGATAATCTTGATAGCGTTTATATACGTGAAGACAAAGAATGTATAAGTCTTGAGCTTTCAGCACAAAAATATAACAGGTTTCAAGATATTCGCCCTGGTAGCGGAAGAATGGATTTTTCTCAGTTTTTGGTTAAAACTGTTACGATTCCATTGTAGAATAAAACAGCCAGGCTAACCCGTATGGATTGAACCGACCTGCTCTCCGTACAGGCACAAAAAAAAATCCCTGAAAGAAATCTGATATTACTCAGAAATTTCAGTCAGGGATGCAGGTCGGATTCAATCCGGAGTTCAGGAGGCCCGGACTCCGCTCCGGCACGGAATATGCAGCAGGGGGATTGCTCCGACTTCCTCACTGCCCCGGACGGGAAGATCGCCGGTATGAGGCGGTTCCGGAAGCTGAAAAGTCACAGGAGGGCTTCCGGAAGAGTGAAAAGTTGCGGGAAAAAGGTTCCGGATGCCGGATATTTCCCGGTTTTCCCGCTGTAAGGACGCGGATGTCCTGTCCGTTCCGGAGCAAAAAAAAACGGTTACAGCAGAATAATACGTTCTTTGAAAAAAGCCCCGTTACCCGGTATCCCGGAAAGGGATCATTTCATGGGGCAGAACGGAACACCGGTATTTCAGCTTCCCTCCGCATTGCGGGCAGTAAAAAGGTTCCGGCGTCCGCATTTCATATTCCGGGGTCTGAATTTCAAATTCATAACAGAGTTCAATGAGAGCCCGCACCTCATTCAGGTCTGTTCCCGAATTCGGATTCAGGAATCCGTAATACCGCACCTTCATGAACCCCGGAGGCAGCACATGCTGCAGAAAACGGCGCATGAACTCTGTGACTTCCAACGTCATGTGCCGGTCACGGGAACTGCCGGATTTTCTGTAGAGCTTACGCACAAAGTTTAAATTATATATTTTATCAATGAGTTAAATTTGAAAAACTGATTTTTTCTTTGCATGTTCACTCCCTCCTCTCGGATAATAATCGTATAAAGTTCAATGAACATTCTGTTGTACCCTGATGTTATCCATGTTGCAATTAAGTCCATATTATGATATAAAAGCAGGCTGTTGTCATTTTGTTTATAGGTTATATCCGCATTATTGCTGTAAACAGATTTCTTGTCAGAAACGGATGCGATTTGCAGAATCATATCGGATTTTCCGTTACAGAATACGAATATTTCTTCAGGAGAAAGAACATGTCTTATACCCCTTCACCTTCTGTCACCGGTCAGATTCCCCTTATCATGGAAGTATATGAGGACGAACACCTGCTTCTCAGTTCTCCCGATACAAAATGGTATGAAATTATTAAGAATTTTCCATGGCAGGATTACCGGGAGGTGGCCGCCCTGTATTACGATGCTCTTTACCATTTTAATAAAACCTGCGTCCCCCCTTCCTCCCCCCCGGATACCGGAAACAGTGAGGATAAGGAATCTGCAAAACAGAGACTTCTTTTTGATCGTCCGACCATGGACAAAACTGTGCCGGTTCTTTATGAGCCTGAATTTCAAAAGGTTCCCGCCCGGACCGTTTCCCCCCTTTCCGTAGCCCCCGGTATCGTGCCGCAGCGTCCGGGAGGTCCGAAACCGAAATGTTTTTTTGCAATGTTCGCGGCTTTTTTGGGAGTAAGTATTATGGGATTTGAACCGGTACCCGAAAATGTCCGGTTTTTCCTGACTTCCAATCCGTCTTTTGCCAGGGTATGCGGATTTATCTCCGAAGGCACGGATGAAAGTTATTGGTACAGGCACATTCCCTGCCTGCGTAAAATTGAACAGTCTGATCAGATTATGACGGATTACGGTCTTTGGAACCGGGTTAAACTTGATGAGGTGCGTAAAAATACTGAGCAGAAAATTATTGAAAAAGAAAATAAAATTGTCGGGGACACAACGCATTATTACGCTTATTCCGGTTTTGAAACAGTTGTTTATACGGATGAAAACGGCAAAGAACAGAGGAAATCCCAGTCCCGGATGACCAAAAACTGCCGGTGCAAAGACAGGGATACATGTTCCCACCCCTGGGAAATGTCCGATGACGGAGCCGGAACAATTGTCAAAGGATGCCGGAAAATCATATGGGGACACAAAGCCTCTGTTACCGGTCTTCCTCAGCAGGGAATCCCGTTGGATGCCCGGTGCGTGGCCGATGCGGCCACTCATGACAGTCAGACCTTTTTCCCTCATATCAGTGCCCTCTTTGATGATTTCCCTGAACTGAGTCCGTGGTTCGCTACGGCTCTTTATGACAGCGCCTGTGATGATCCGAAACTGAAACAGATGTTTGAAGATAAGTTCGGAATTCATCTGAAAACTTCCCTTAATCCCCGCAGACGGAAAACCGTAACGGAAAATCTGCCGAAATTCATGGATAAACTGACCCCGTACGGCACACTGACATGCACAGCCGGGTATGATATGAATTTCAGAGGTGTCCGGCAGGATACCGAAAAATTCATATATCAGGCCCCGGTCGGTGACAATAATGAAAGTGTCTGTTCCGGTTGTGAATACCGCACAGAATGCATCGCTCTCT
>JAABRU010000304.1 GCA_011390755.1 Desulfobacteraceae bacterium
TCGGTAATTTTTTCCGACTTACAGGGCATAAAACCATAACTGTCTGAAACCATTAAATGCGGATGTTCTGTATTCATTTCATAACCTGCTGAAATTATTCAGCCCGAATTTTTTTACCGAACTGTTGCAATTATGAATAATAGATTAGGAGTTACGCAGTTGAATTTTAACCACTTGAATTTATTATGTGCCTAAAAAATTGACAGTCAATAAAAACAGCCGATTATATTTCAACTGCGTAACTCCTATATGAATAATAGATTATGAATAATAGTGTAATGTAACATACCCTTTGAGAAAATTGTTTCATGCTGATTATATTCGGTATTTTATTCAGAGAAACCCGCAGAACAGATATGACCGACCAGCTTACAGCGGAAATGCGGAAAGAAAAGCAGAGGACAAAGCCAACGCCCCGGGGCAGGGATTTTATCTTTCACAGTAAGGGCAGGCCTATCCCCCAGAACACCGTCAGACGGCATTTCACCGCACACCTGGAAGCGGCGGAACTCCGGAAAATCCGCTTTCACGACATCCGGCATACATTCTGCAGTATTCTTGTAAGTGCGAAAATCCCCATGATTTATGTGAAGGAGCAGGCCGGGCACAAATCCGTTAAGACCACAATGGACTATTATTCAGACTATATCCCAGGACAGGGAAGGGCGGAAGTGAACATACTGGATGAACTGTAGCATAAGACCCGGACATTACAAAAAAAAATAAGAAGACCGTACCCGCAATCCGGATACGGTCTTTTTTTACTGCCCGCAAATTACCGCAGAATACCGCAGAATACCGCAAATTACCGCAAATTACCGCCTATTTCCCCTTTCAACCCCAAAGGGCACAGAACAAAAAAAGGCATAACTTACTGAAAGTTATGCCTTTTCTGTTTTTTAGTGGTGCCGAAGAGAAGACTCGAACTTCCACGGGGGAACCCCCACTAGACCCTGAACCTAGCGTGTCTACCAATTCCACCACTTCGGCATTCCTTTACGAAAAAAGATTGATTTCGATCGGGATGTGCGTTATATATATTGTTTCTTTTTTCATGTCAAGATAAATTTTAAAGGGAAAATGCAAAGCGAATGAAAATTATTGAAGGTATTGATAAAATAGAAAAACCTTTTGAAAACGCTGTCATAACCATCGGGAATTTTGACGGTGTCCATCTGGGACATCAGGCCCTGTTTCATGAAGTTATTGAAAAAGCAGATAAAATCGGAGGGGTGTCTCTGGCGGTGACCTTTGAACCCCATCCCATGCGGGTGCTCAGGCGCAACGGTCATCCCCCGCTGATTACCCTTTATGAACAGAAAACAGAACTGATTGAAAGAACCGGCATTGATTATCTGCTGAATATTCCTTTTACAAAAGAATTTGCCGCAATATCCGCACAGGATTTTCTGGAAAACATACTGATCGGGCGTATCGGTATGAAAGCATTTGTGGTGGGGGGCGATTATTCTTTCGGCAGAAACCGCCAGGGAGATCTGGCTTATCTGCGGCAGGCTGCACAGCGGTTTGCTTTTGATCTTATTGTGGCGGACTGGATTCAGCCGCGCTCGGACGGATCGGAACGTATCAGCAGCACCCGGATCCGGGAAGTGGTTATGGAAGGGGATATGGAATGGGCCTGTAAAATGCTGGGACGGTATTATCAAATCCGGGGAACCGTGGCCCACGGCAGAAACCGGGGCGGAAAACTGCTGGGATGCCCCACGGCCAATATCAATCTGCATGATGAACTGGCCCCCAAAACCGGTGTGTATGCTGTGATTGCGGAAGTACAGGGACAAAGAATCAAAGGTGTTGCCAATATCGGTTACAGTCCCACTTTTGACGATCATATTTTTACGGTGGAAGTGCATCTTCTGGATTTTGACAGGAATATCTACGGGCAGAAAATCCGGGTCAATTTTGTCCGGCGTATTCGGGATGAAAAGAAATTTTCCGGGATTGAAGCACTTTCCGCACAGATCCGGAAAGATATCAGAATTTCCGAAAAACTCCTCTGTTTGTGAACGGCAACGTCTTTTCCCGGAGATAAGCGCCCGCCTGCCCCTGTCATGCCCTGTTTTGTAATGCGCATATATACTGATCCTGTTTTGGTTTTTCCAAAAAACGGACACAATATCTTATAATCTGTCGGCAGGACGGTTGCGACTGACAGTTGGAGCAAATTTCGTGCCCGGAAAAACCTGAATTGGAATACTGTACAAAGAATCTTCTTACCTCTCTGCAAAGATACTGAAGGGATGAAAAAAAAAACACTTCCGTCCTATATATCCGCTCTGATTCCCGGACTGCTCATATCTGTCCCCGCGCTCTGGCTTGCATTCAGGAATGTTCCTTTTGATGATTTGCTGTCCTATCTGGCTTCCATCCGGTATTTCTGGCTGCTTCCTTCCCTGTGCATCATATGTATCAGTTTTTCTTTCCGGGCCCTGCGCTGGCAGATTATTGTCAGCTCGGTGCATCCCCTTTCTTTTTCCGGGGCCTTTCATCCCCTGATGATTGCCTTTATGATGAACTGCATTCTGCCGGGACGGGCAGGAGAGCTGGCGCGTCCGCTGATTCTGAAACACAGTCATCAGGTGCCTGTGTCCGCAGGACTGGCCACGGTTGCGGTGGAACGGGTGTTTGATTTGCTGCTGCTGCTGGTTTTCCTGCTGACTGTTCTGGCCCATGTGGATATTGCGGCGGATCTGAATATCCGTTTTGAGGGCTTTGAACTGAACCGGGATACACTGGGCATGATTGAAAGGGGAATGCGCAGACTCTGTATTATACTTATTGCGGGAATCATTCTTGTTACACTGCAAAAAAGCAGGAAAATGATACAGGGGGCTGTTGCGGCAGTTCCTTCTGCCTTTTTTTTTATTTCAAAAAAATCCCGGGAAAAACTCCGGGATAAGATTTTTCTTCCCATTGCGGATATTACAGAAAGTTTTGCTTCGGGATTTACCCTGCTGCGGTCCTGGAAAAAAACCGGGGCATGTCTGGTGCTGTCTGCAGTCATCTGGATACTGACAGCGCTGTCCTATTATGTTTTTTCACTGGGATGTCCGGGGATTGCCCTGTCATTTCCGGAGATGGCCGCGGTGATGATTCTGATCTGCTTTTTTATTGCCCTGCCTTCGGTTCCCGGTTTCTGGGGGATTTGGGAGGCAGGCGGAGTGTTTGCCATGGCCCTTTTTGCCGTTCCCCGGCAGGAGGCCGCGGGGTTCACCCTGGCCAATCATGCCATGCAGGTTTTTCCGGTTATTTTCATAGGACTGCTGTCGGCCATGTATACCGGGGTCCGGATTTCACAGATTTCCAAAGATAAGGGACCCGGTAAGAAATAAATCCTCCGGAAATATTCTGCGGATAAACAGAAACTGTGCATTCCGTCCCCCAATCAGATGAAACGGGGCAGTTATTTTTTGCTGAGTGCCTAAGTCTGCGAATCTTTCCGGTTGACATTTTGTGATTATATTCAAAAAACTGCCATCCCGGATATCAGGGGCTGTAATAATCAGCATTCTGATTTTATTTATCCGGAATGCTGCATCTTATTACTGCACTGTTTCATGTAAAATTGTGTATGTATTTCGGAAAAAGCATCCTGATGCCGGGTTACGCTTTGCTAACCCGGCCTGCAATTTTAAATGAAACAGAAACGCTACAATTTTATATGAAAGTCCCCTGTAGAGACGCACGGCGTGCGTCTCTACAGAGTATTTTCATGTTTCGTTGTGAGTCATAGCTCATGACCGTTTATATGAAAGTCCTGCATAACTCGTTACGGGGCTCTGCCCCGTAACGCATTTTTCCGGGGCTCCGCCCCACAAAGTATGAGGCGGAGCCTCACCTCCTGTGTTACGGGGCGGAGCCCCGTAACGAGTCCGGGGAGAGATTTTCATATTTCGCTGTGAATCACGGCTCATGGCTGTTTATGTGAAACAAGGCATTGCATTGTTCTGATGCCCGGCATGGCATCTGTCTGAATTTTGAGAAAGGCATTATAATATGGATAAACTGAAAATACTGACATATCCGGAGCCTTTTCTCCGGCAGTCTGCAAAGGATGTGGAGAATATTGACGGAGATCTGCAGAAACTTATTGACCGCATGACTTTTACCATGTGCGAATCCCAGGGGGTGGGACTGGCCTCCATGCAGATAGGGGTGGATAAAAATCTGATTGTTTTTGACAGGGGGCTGGGGGATAAGGAAAAGCGGGAGCCGGATGTACTTATTAATCCGAAAATTGTTGCATCTGAAGGTTCCCTGCTTTCAGAAAATGAAGGCTGCCTGAGTGTGCCGGATTTCCGGGCCGATGTAAAACGTTATGCGGCTGTTGCGGTGGAAGGGGTGGACAGGGAGGGAAAACCGGTGCGGATTGAACGGGATGATTTTCTGGCCGTCATCCTTCAGCATGAAATTGATCATCTGAGGGGGACCCTGTTTATAGACCGGATCAGTTCCCTGAAAAGGCAGTTATACAAACGGAGAGTGAAAAAACAGATGAGGCAGCATGGATAAAAGATTCAGAATTATTTTTATGGGTACACCGGATTTTTCGGTGCCCTCCCTGCAGGCCCTGCACGGCAGTCATGATGTGCTTCTGGTTGTGACACAGCCTGACCGGCCCAAAGGCCGGGGCAGGAAACTGCAGGCCCCTCCGGTAAAGAAAAAGGCTGCGGAGCTGGGATATGAAGTGATACAGCCGGAATCTGTCTGTACCCCCGCATTTGCAGCGCGCATGAAAGCCGGTGAACCGGATTTTTTTGTGGTTGCGGCTTTCGGTCATATTTTGCCGCAGGAAGTGCTGGAAATCCCCCGGATGGGTGCGGTGAATATCCATGCATCCCTGCTGCCTGCATACCGGGGGGCCGCACCCATTCAGCGGGCTGTCATCAACGGGGAAAAAGAAAGCGGGGTGACAAGCATGTTTATGGACAGGGGAATGGATACCGGGGATATGCTGCTTTGGGAAAAAGAGGAAATCAGACCGGATGACACGGCAGGCTCCCTGCATGACCGCCTGGCCCTGAAAGGGGCCGAAGTGCTGCTGCGCACCCTGAAGGAATTTGAAAAAGGCAGTATAAAACCCTGTCCCCAGGATCACAGCAGGGCCACATACGCCCCCATGCTGAAAAAGGCGGACGGCCGCATTGACTGGAACAAAAGTGCGGCTGAACTGGACTGTTTTATCCGGGGCACGGATCCCTGGCCGGGGGCTTTTACCTTCTGCGGGGACAAACGGCTCCGGATTTACAAAGGCCGGGCAGTTTCTGCGGAAAACAGTGAAAAACCGGGTACTGTGCTGGATGCTTTCCCGGATGAGCTGCGTATTGCGTGCGGGAGGGATGTTTTGCTGATTGAGGAAATTCAGGGAAAATCGGGGAAAAAGCTGCATATCAGTGATTTTCTCCGGGGATTTCCCATAGCGGCAGGCAGCATTTTGCAGTAATGAAGGGCAGGGGGTAAAATAATGACAAAAGTGCCGGAAGAGCAGTCGGAAGACCGGGCTGGTGAAAAGGCGGGAGCGGGTATGCGCTTTCCTGTTCCGCCGGGCCCCGGGGCCGCCGAATACAATCAGATTTCCTATATTTTCTGGTGGATCCTCAATATTGTATTTACACTGATGAGTCTTTTTTTTCTGGTCTTCGGCATTGAAATACTTATAGCCGCGTATCATCTCAGGGATCCCTTTTCTTTTATCATGTGTTTTTTTTCCTCCAATTTCATCATTCTCATCAGTTTGTCCCTCAGCATTGCTTTTATCTGGCGCATGATTCTGTGTTACCGGAATCTGAAGACAACGCGCCTTTGATGCATCCGCAGATAGTCAGCAGATCGAAAAGTTTGCCCCCGGATACAGTTTTGCGGCTGTCCCGGAGTGCAAAAATTGGTAGTGGCCCAAATCCGTTGATAAGGTCTCCCCTCCCCTGAGGGAGGGGCCGGGGAGGGTGTAAACAGCGACTGATTACAGACTGCTGCATCTCCCCGACCCTCCCCCGGCGGGAGGGGAATATTCTGCTTAGGTTATTTCCTGAAAAGGAAGTACCAAAGGAGTGCCAAACTGAAAGTTTGGCAGTGCCTGAAAAGTCACAGACTTTCAGTCTGTGACTCCTTCTGTACTT
>JAABRU010000023.1 GCA_011390755.1 Desulfobacteraceae bacterium
TAGGAGTTACGCAGTTGATTAAAATGCATATCCGGGATTTGCCAAATACATCCTGACAGCATCTCTGATAATTTGTGTTTTGGCTTCAAACCAGCTGAATCCGGTATTGAAACTGTATACTTCAAATCTTAAAAAAGTACGTATCGACAGACTGATATGATTTCTTTGGGCATCTGCTTTTCTGCACTGACAACGTTCCACTCCGCAGAACTGTTTCAGTCCGCGATGGTATTCCTCAATTGTCCATGATAAATCCGAAAAACGGATGCGTCGGAGCTCATCCATATCAAGGTCATTGGTTGCGAAGTATTCGGTATCACCGTTTTTGGAAACTATTCCGAATATTCTGATAAATCCGTAACCTTTGAGATGAACAACGGTTCCTTTTTCCGGAATATCAGCAGACGACAGAGGGACATTTCCTTTACCGTCAGGGTTTATCAGACGGTTCGGTTTGAAACGGGTCATCCAAATCCATCCGAAATCCCGTATGGTTTTGAGGTTTTTCAGTCCCGCATACCAACTGTCAAAAAGAACGCACTCAGGTTCAAAACCGCGAATTTTTGCTTTCAGGAGCATATCACAGAAATGATCATTTTTGGTTCTGCCGTCCTGAATTTTGTTGTAAATCCTGTAATCACAGGGGATACGGGCATCACCGTCACTCCATAGCAGAGTAATAATATTAATGCCTTTGACCACCCTGTGATGCTTTCCCGACCAATGTTTCGTAACCAGTCCTATATTTCGGGCATACGGTTTGTCGAGGGTGGAATCATCCAATACAAGAACTCCTTTGCCGTAACTGACAAAACGGGACGATTCTTCTCTCAGAGCAGCAGCATTGGCAGGAAGTCTGTACAGAAGCCGGTTGAATGAATCATGAGAAGGACCGTTCTCCTGATCCGGCTGTACTCTTTCCGCTTCGGTACAACTGAATGCTTTCGGTGAAGCAGTCAGAAAATTGATATAGCCGTATTCATTGCATTTCGGAGGATTCATAATGAGAATACCATAACAATTCTGTGCAATTTTGTCCAACTGCGTAACTCCTAACTTCGATTACGCATGAATTGTTTTTATAAATTTTATTTTTAAGAATATTATTATCAATATCAGTTCCGTAAAAACGGATATTTTTATTGGATAATGAGTTCAGCTTTATCAAAGCTTTATAAAATGCCCCGTTTCCTGTCGCAGGATCAAATAACAGATTAGAATCAACAACAGCATACTCTACCATTGCTTCAGCTATCCAGGGCGGTGTCCAAAACTGTCCCTTGTTTCTTAGTTTCTCTCTTTCATGCCAATTTCCGGGCAGTTTTTGAAGTTCATTATCTTTCATTTTCTGCCCTTTCCAAAACTTTCAATGTATCTGGAAGTATTTCAAGATCACCACCGTGAAATTTGATGATCTCGTAAAAAGTCAGAAAATCAGGTTTTGATACACACTAATCTGCTGATATTATTAACAGTAATTTTCAAACATCTGACTTTTTACGGGTTCATCAATATTGATTTTAAGAAAACAGTTTTTGGGTTGTCCAAAATTTTAAATATTATAAAATTCAGTATATTAAAAATCAAGCTAGCCCAAAACCATTATCTTGAAAGCTATAGCAATACGGATTTTTGATTCTTTTATCGCAAACCCGTGCTTTTCTGCAAGACCTGAATGCGGTTTTCCTGCCCCGGATACTGTAACAGATTTCTCCGGAAAGTAAATTCAGTATGTTATTAAACGGATTTCCTGCCCTTCAGATGCCAGGATGCAAAACGATCCAGGGAGCGGACGGCCGGGCGGATATCGGTATACACCGGCAGACCGCTTTTTTCCATGACAGAAACAAATTCCTGATAATACCTTCCGGCATTCACAGACACCACAAGGGGTTTGTCATATCTGCGGTTCATTTCCGACAGACGCATGGCAAGACTGTCGGGATCATGGCAGGTTTCCGGATCCGTTTTCAGGGTATTGGTATGGGGAACCACAGAAACAAAAATGCAGTCAGTCTGCTCATTTTTGAGCAGAATTTCAATATAATCCGCATAGAGACGGTCATCGGCCATGGGGGTGACATCCAGAAAAGAGCTGCCGGTGTCAATGAGTCCGGTACTGTCTTTCTGCCGGAACTGTTCTTTAGCGGAAACGCTCAGTTCCGTCTGCTGTAAAAACAGGAGTTCATCCGCGCCCACTGCGGATTCAAAACCGGCATTCACCACACCGGCCACGCGGTTTCCCCGGGGAATTTTTTGGGAAAGCAGGGAAAACGCCTTCATGTATCCGTAATGATCCTCAATCGTTTCCGCAAGGATAACCCCGGACTGTTCACAGGCCGCACGGAATACCTCATAACTGCCGGACATGGAGGCCGTATGGGAAAGCATCATTTTCGCGCCCGCATCTGTTTTTCCGGCTTTGTAAACGATCAGGGGTTTGCGGATTGTTTTTGCCAGCTCAAAAAACTGCCGACCTTCTCCCGGATCAAGTCCTTCCACATAAATGGCAATGACATCCACACCGGGAACTTTGGTAAACCAGGCCATAAGTTCCGTAATTTTCACATCAAATTTATTGCCGAAACTGACCACGGATTTGAGCAGACGGGAATTCTGAAATTTATCAATGGCAGTAACCGCATAGGCCCCGCTTTGGGTCAGCAGCACGGTATTGCTGAATTCGGAATAGCGCACATCCAGCCGTTCTTCCTCAATAAACAGCGTATTTACCCCCTGCTCCCTTTCTTCGGGTGCATAAAATACCCCCATACAGTTGGGCCCCACGACGCGGACATCTTCCGGGAGAACCCCTTTGAGTTTTGCTGCAAAATCTTTGTAATCTGTATCCGGGGGAATACCCGGAATCAGAATCACGGATTTGGGGCAGTCTTCCGGCATGGTCTGAAAAAAATCATGGGCATAAGCGGCCGGGGCAGAATACACCAGCAGATCGGTTCTTTGGGGCAGCGCCGCCAGGGAGGGATAAAAGGGAAATTTCTCCCCGTTTTCCGGAATACGGATGCTTCCCCCTTTGGGGTTGATAAGGAAAATATCCTTTCGCCCCATATCCAGCAGCTGACGCACAATCAGGCGCGCGATACTGTGTTTTTCCGGATCCGAAGACACCCCGACCACAGCCACCCCGTCCGGTCTGAAAAATCCTTTCAGATTCTGCAGGTTCAGGGAGGGGATCCCCTGTTTTCCGTCCGCGGCACGGGCAAACACCGCATATCCGTCCACGGCTGTAAATCCTTTGTCCTCACTGATGACAAAGGGGTTGATATCCAGGGAGCGGAGAATGAATTCGGGCAGAGGGTCTGCAATAAACGAATAGGAAAAAGCCAGGCGGCTTAGGGCCAGAAAGATCGGAAGAGCGGCATCCAGCCACTGGGTCTGTCCCCTTTCCTCAAATTTATGGCGGATATTGAGACTGTTCACCATGCCGCGGGACTGTCCGGCATCCAGCGGGGGAAGAAAAAGGCAGGGCGGGTCATAATAACGGGCAAAAAATTCAGCATCATCCCCGCCTTTGCTCAGGGTCATGACCGGGCCGAAGGCACTGTCCTCCTTAAATCCCAGCAGCACTTCATATCCCAGGGCCTGGGTATGGGGGATAAATTCCGTGAGAAGAAAACCGCTGATTTCCGGCTGTTCTGCCGGGGAAAAACAGGACAGCACTTCCTCTTTCATGCGGTGCAGCACAAACTGAATGTAGAGGGGATCATAATTGCGCACTTTTTTCACCCCGCCCAGTTTCTGCTTATGGGCAATATCCGGAGAAACAATTTTCAGGATCAGGTGATGACCGAAAGCGCGCAGGATATCTTCATCAATCCGCTCCGCTTCGCGGATGAATGCAAATTCCGGAGTGCGCAGACCGATAATGCGCAGGATGCGGTAAATTTCATGCTCATAAAGCATTTCCCTGCCTTCTTTATAGGCAGATGCCAGAATGGCATCAATGGCCTGCCGGACTTCTGCTGTAAATTCCATATCCCCTCCCTATTTTCTGTAATTGTCCCGTAATTGCGCTGTTTCACTTAGCGGACTGTCAATTATATTTCTTAACAATTATTTCGTCGCAGGGGAGGCATCCTGCCGCCCCGGAAAAGGCAGGATACCGTTTCTGTGATATCAGGAAACTTTGTTGACAGTCCGCTCAGACCGGATCCTCATAAGCGGTTCCCGATTAAGAGAAAAGGAGACCAGTACATCGGATGATGAAAACTGCTGTGACCGATCAGTTTTATCTGGGCCTGCTGCAGTGCTTTGGCTTTGCTCATGTTTTTCTGAATCAGCTGCCGGTAGAATTCTGTCAGCAATACAGAACCTGCCTCGTCATCCACATACCACAGGGTGGAAAGGGAACTGCCTGCTCCGGATTTGAGGGCAGTTCCGGCAAGTCCGAGGATGGCCCGTTCATCTTCGGCAGCGGTCTGACATGCGCTTAATGTCAGCAGATCAACAGGATTGTCCCGGAATATGCCCAGTCCGATGAGTTTTTCCAGACTGTCCGGGGTGATTTTCCCATCATAGGTCAGCAGGAATGTTTTTTCAGGAGAACTGCCGAACTGTGCATGTGTGGCCATGTGGATCAGGCTGTATTCGGTATTTCTGAGTGCCCCGCTGAGATTCTCCAAAGTGAAATTCCGGTTCTGCAATACATTGCCATCTGTGATTTTTTGAATATTCATCACTTCTTCCGGCACTTTGGGCAAAGCCGGAAATCCCTGCCGGGATTCCGAAAGTCCGCTCACAAGGGTTCGCTTCTTTCCCCGGTCGCCGGGATTGGGACTGATAACACTTGCGGCCGGAACGGTGGCAATCGCATATTTTTCAATGAGGAACTGTCTGCCGTCATGCAGTGCGGAAAAGGGAATCAGCCGGAGGGCCCCTTCGGGAACAATGACCAGTGTATCTATTCCGGAAGCGGATAAGAGATTTTCAAGGGGCCGGATCAGCTGCTCATAGAGATATTTTGCATAGCGCAGGGGCCTTTTATCTGTATCTTCTTTCCGCTCCAGCAGTCTCCTGAGCCGTTTTGCATGGGAAGTAATGGTTTGGGAATCTGCCTGAACTTTGATATAACGGATATTGCCGGACAGAGACAGCAGAAGAACCGGATGTCCCTCAGTAATAAAAGGATATATCAGTGCTGTCCCTTTGTCCGCCTGATTCGCATCCTCTGATTTTTCCCCTATGGCCGTCATGCACTCATCCTGAAAATAATCCTGAATCTCCGTTGTTTTCATGCTTTCAAGTGTATCCAGGGTTTCCCGGAACAGGACCTGCTGTTTCACAGAATCGGAGATTTTTTCGGCATACTGCAATAAAAGTGAGACCCGATCCAGATAGAGAGGTCGGATTTTTTTATTGAATATTTCCTTTTTTCTCCGAAATCCCGTATAAAATTCTGCGCGCAGGGGTGTCAGTTCTGATATTGCACTGTTATAGGCATCCATGGCCTTTTCCGAATTTTTTCGGGCCTGAAACAGCCGTCCCGCCTGCCATTGCCACAGATAGAGAATTTCCGGACAGTCCGCTTCTCCTGCGCGGAAAACCGCTTTGCGTGTCAGACGGAGTGCGGTATCATATTCCTTTTCCATTTCATAAAATCTGCCCATATATCCGCAGGCATAGGAAACAAGACGGGAATCCGGGATTTTTTCTGCCAGTTTCAGGCTCTGCTGTAACGCGGATGCTGTCATTTCTTTTACGGACGGACGGATTTCAGGATATTTTCGGTAAATATCAAGGGACAGTGCGGAAAGGGACAATAAATAAAATGCTTTTTCAAAGCTATCCGGCAGGCTTCGTATCTGAGTCCCTGATTTCTCCAGCCATCGGACCGAATCCCTGACATTCTCCTGTTCCAATGCCAGCCGGGCCAGGTTGAGAAGAAGGACAGGGCAAAGAACCGATTCCTTCCTGTCCGTCAGATCAAATGCTTTGGTATAGGTCGACATTGCCCCCTTTTTATCTTCAATGGCCGCCAGATAATTTCCCATATGATTCAGAACAGATGCTTTGATCCGGGAATTCCCCGATATTTCTGCTGCTTCCATTGCTTTTTTCAGAAATTTCCCGGCTTCCGCTGTATTTCCAAGACAAAGATGCAGATCACCGATGCTGCCGAAAATCAGGGCTTTCAGGCCGGGAGCGACTGTCTCCGGCGTTTCATAAAGAAGAGACAGGGCTTTTTCATGGAAACCGAGGGACTGGTATGCCCATGCCTGATACAGTATGGCCTGTACAGATATTCTTTCGGAAATATCTTTCATTCGGGCAATTTTTTCCGATTCTTTTAAGAGATTCCGGAAATCTCCTGCGGAAAGAAAATGTCGGGCTTTTGTGAAAATACCGGATTCAGGTTCCTCTTTTGTTTCCAATGGAAAAATCGGGCTGGCCAGTCGGTCATCCGGTGCAGTCGGAACACCGTCTCTGCCGGATAAGAGAAAACGGCTGACATCTTCCATGCTTTTATTCCGGCAGGGTGTCTGCAGCCATTGGGAGGCCATGAGAAAATTTTCAGGGAATACGGCAAGGTTTCCGCTGATATCCGCTTCGGGAGAAACAAAGTTGACAGACCCGTCAATGCCGAAACGGGAGGAAGCATCAATAATGCTGTTTCCGGAACGGATGAAATCGTCCCCGGTAAAGCGGATATTGCCGCCGGTTCCCCCTTCGGCTTTGGCAATAATCCGACTGTGCTCCAGAATGGCCAGTCCGTAATCCATTTCAATATTTCCGCCGTTCCCCTGTCCCCCGCCCACAGAAGCCGTAATATTGCTGTCTGTCAGATTCACTCTGCCATCTGCCAGAAAACGGATATTGCCGCCGTCGGCCTGCTGCGCTTCCGTGGTCACAGAACTGTTGTTCATGTGAACTTCATCAGAGATACGGACAGTTATATCCCCTGCATTTCCATCTCCTGTGCTGCGGGAGGAAAGGGAGGATTCCCCTTCCATCCGCAGATTTTCTGCTGCAATATCCATATTTCCGCCGGTTCCGGAACCGGAAGTATCGGTTCTGACCGCGGCTGTGTTGTCCATAATGAACTCCGGGCTTTGAATACGGATCTGCCCGGCAGATCCTTTATCATCGGTCATACTGAAAATGCCGGTATTTTCTTCCCCTTTTCCGGACAGAAGCAGGGAATCGGATACTGTAAGTGTAATCGTCCCTCCCCGCCCTTCTCCTCCGGTGGAACTTTCCGCACGGGCACCACCGGTGAATTCCATGTTCTGTGAATGGATATCAATGCTCCCGCCTTCTTTCATCCCGGCGGAAACGCCTGCACTGATGCGGCTGTTTTCCCCGGCCTTCAGCAGAGGAGTGGAAATCCGGATTTCACCGCCTTTCCCTTCCGCGGCATCGGTGCTCACAAAAGCATTGTCCAAAAAAAGATATTCTGCGGGACTGAGAAAAATACTCCCTGCATCCCCGTCTGCACTGTTGGCGGATGAGAGGGTGCCCCGGTTGCGGATTTCAATTTTTTCAATATCTTCTGTCAGATATATATCTCCGGCCTTTCCCGCACCTGTACTTTCCGTGCTGATTTGTGCATTGTCTGTAATGAAAATATCAGGTGTGCGGACAGTGATCTTTCCGGCATTTCCTTCGGCTCCGGCAGTGCTGAAAATGCCTGTATTTTTTTCTCCGCTTCCGCTCAGGCGGAGGGAATCCACAGCATTTACAGTGACAGTTCCGCCTTCTCCTTTTCCGCGGGTGGAACTTTCCACCCGGCTGCCGGAACCGAGTGCAAACCTGTCTGCCCTGATGTCAATGCTTCCCCCCGGTTTTTCCCCGCCCGAAACACCTGCACTGATGCGGCTGTTTTCCGAAGCATCCAGGATAGGAGAAGAAATCCGGACGATTCCGCCCATTCCCTGTGCGGATTCTGTGCTGACAGCACTGTTTTCCAGTGTTACAGATTCCTCCGTCCGGATGGAAATGCTTCCCCCGTCACCGTCACTCAGATTGGCGGAAGATATTTCCCCGTTGCTTCTGAGACTCAGTTGCCGGATATCTTCTTCCAGGTATATATCCCCGGCCTTTCCCGAACCTGCGCTTTCCGTGCTGATCTGTGCATGATTTTCAATGAAAAGAAAAGGAGAACGGACAGATATCCGCCCTGCATCCCCTTCTGCTCCGGCTGTGCTGAAAATACCGGTATTATTTTCTCCTTTTCCGGTCAGATAAAGGGAATCGGATGCATAAATGCGGATTTCGCCTCCTTTCCCTTTTCCCCCTGTGGAACTTTCCACCCGGCTTCCTTCGGTGAAACGGAGGATTTCCGAGCGGATGTCAATCTGCCCTCCGTCTTTATCTCCCCCGAAAACAGCAGCGGAAATCCGGCTGTTTTCCAAAGCGGAGAGAAAGGGCGTATCTATGGAGATACTGCCGCCCCGGGATTTTTCGGAAGCGGTGGAAATTTCTCCTCCTTCACTGATGATATGTTCAGAAGCATCAATGCGGATGTTTCCGGCCTTTCCTTCTCCGGTACTGTGGGAACGGATGCTTCCCGCCAGTTCCAAATCATTTATCTTCAGGTCAATTGTACCGGCAGAACCGATATCTGAAGCGGATGTGCTGATTTCACCTCCCTTTTCAATTTTCAGGGGAAGGGTTTTCAGTGTAATATTTCCGCCTTTTCCTTGGGATTCGGAAAGGGCATAAATCCCGCTTTTTTCTGACTCCCCCCCGGAAATCTGCACTCCTTTTTCCGCATAAACGGAGATATTCCCGCCTCTTTCCTCACTTTGGGTTCCCGCGGAGATGACGGCTCCGTCTGAAAGTTCCAAGAAATCCGTATAAAGGAAAATATCTCCTGCCGGACCGTCTGCAAGGGTATTGCCGTCCAGGGTTTCATCTCCCAATGTATCTGCAAAAAGTTCTCCGTCCTCTCCGACTCGGAGAAAAGGTGTCCGGATGGTCAGGATGCCCCCGGAACCTGCACTGTGGGTGGCTGTATAGATTGAACTTTTTTCCATATAGCTTCCGGCTCCGGAGACATTCACAGATTGGTTTGCGGAAATGGAAATGTTGCCGGAATTCCCCGATCCCCTTGTGCTGGTGGTCAAAGTTCCGCCTTCATGCACATTCAGACGGTTCACTTCCGCAAATATATCTCCGCCCCGGCCCCTGCCGTCTGTCTGACTGCTGATCCATCCGTCCGAAAATACATCCAGAAGACGGGCGGAGATATGAATATTCCCTCCCTGACCCGCCCCCTGGCTTTTGGCATGGATGCCGTAGGGAAGAGCAGGTTTTTCGCTAAGACCGGAGCCGGATACGGAAAGCGAATCTGCTGTAATGAAAATATCCCCGGCATTTCCGGAATCCGCATTTTCCGTAGCCGACAGGATATGTCCTTTGCGGATTTCCACCCCATCTGCGTTTATGCGGATATTCCCGGCATTCCCTTTTCCTTTTGTGTCACTGCTGATTCTGCCCTCATCCGATACAAGCAGACTGTGGGAGGACAGGTGGATATTCCCGGCATTTCCCCGGCCTTCACTCATGGAACCCACTTCTGCGGAATCGGAAATCTCAATGGAATCCCTCGCGGTAAGGCGGATTTCGCCGCCGTCCGAAGGTCCGCCGCCTGCAGTGCTGATATAGGCATTACTGCGGATATTCATCTGATTGGCATTTGCGGTAATGCTCCCTCCGGGACCGCTTCCGAAGGTCTGGGCCGCAAGGGATGCACTGTGTTCAGCAGTCAGTGTTTCCGTAAAGATACGGATACTTCCCCCTTTACCGCTGCTGCCGGAAGCCGCATTGGCGATCAGGCCGTTTTCAGGATTTCCCTCACCGGAAATCCGCAGGGAGTTCTGCGCGGAAATACAGATATTGCCGCCGTCTCCCGCATTCCATGTTGTTGTGGTAATTTTGCCGCCGGAAATATTCATATCTTTCACTCCGATGATCACATCTCCGCCCCGGCCCGTACCTTCGGTTTCTCCGGAAATCACCGCATTGTCCGAAAGAATCAGTTCCTCCGATGCAATCGCAATATTTCCGGCATTTCCGGCAAGATGGGAATCCGCATACAGACCGGAATTGGAACCGCTGAAGCGGATGATATCCGCAATCAGGGACAAATCCCCGCTGTTTCCGCTTCCGTAAGAACTGCTGTCCAGTATGCTGTTTATCTCCAGTTGCGCTGCCTCCAGGATAATATTCCCGCTGCTGCCGTCACCATAAGATGCAGTACTCAGTTTCCCTTCATCTGAAATACGGATATTTGCGGAATGTACGGAAATATCTCCGGCAGCTCCGTTTCCTTTGGCTTCGGTGAACAGACCGCTGCCTGTGCCGGAAATTTGGAAATCCGTTTCTGATTTTACAGAAATATCCCCGCTGTTCCCGTTTCCCAAAGAACTGCTGTTTATGTTTCCGACGCCGGTGATTTCAGTCTGCTTTGTCTGAATGGAAATATTTCCGCTGCTGCCTTTGCCATAGGATAGCGAACGGATAAGGCCCCCATCCCAAATGTTCAGTAATTCAGAATTTACTGAAATTTCTCCGGCATTGCCGCTGCCTTTGGCATCTGCATAAAGTCCGCTTCCTGATCCGGAAATGCGGGTATCCGACTGTGTTTCCACGCGGATATTTCCGGCATTTCCGTTGCCATAGGCCGTGCTTTCTGTAATGCCGTTATTGTCCAGATAAAAATTTCCGGCCCGGATCAGGACATTTCCTCCCAGACCGTTTCCTGCGGAAGCCGTGCTGATTCTTGCATTATCGGAAACACGGAGGGTGTCTGCCGTAACATCAATATTACCGGCATCTGTATAATTTCCCTCTCCCACTGCCAGCAGACCGCCTGAGCCGGAAAGATTTATACTTCGTGCATTTACAGTGATATTGCCGCTCCTGCTGCCTGTGCTTCCGGTATCCAGAATTCCGCCATTGAAGGTTTCCGCATATCCGGCACTGACGGCAATATCCCCGGAATTCGTTGCAACTGCCCCCTGATTGGAAACGGACATGCCGCCGCTCAGTCCGGCATGGATATCCCCGCCGCTGTTATTGGCGATAAACGCGCTGTCTGTCACACTCAGATTTTGGGCATGGATTCCGATATTCCCGCTCTGCCCCTTACTTTCCAGTCCCACCTGTGCCCCGCGTGTAAGGCTCATGGAACCGCCCAGAGAAAAATCAAGATTGCCACTGCCGTAAGAATATATCTTTCCGCCGTCCGTCACATTCAGATTTACAGCACTTGCGGAAATATTACCGGCAGCCCCCTGTCCCTCTGTGTAAGTGAAGATTTCTCCCCCATTGGAAACACGGATCGCAGTATCAGTACGAAGATAAATATCACCGCTGTTGCCGGTTCCCGAACTTTCCGAATGAATTTTCCCGCCGCCGCTCACGGCTATGTTTTGACTGTGAATCCGGATATTACCGGCGTTTTTTTCACCGATTGTCCCCGTAGTGATTTCTGCCATATTCTGAAGCAACAGACTGCCACTTAACAGAATATCAATATCTCCGCCTTCCAGACTGCTGTTGGCAGAAAAAACAGTGGTGCCTTCATCTTTCAGATAAAAATTCCCCCCCTGAATAAAAATTCCGGAGGAACTGCCCCCGTCCTGGCCGGAAAGGAGTTTGGAACCGCCGGAAAGGGTAATATCTCCGTATTTTTCAGATGAGGCAGTGTCCGGGACAGAAGCCTTACTGTCTATGCGGATATTTCCGTTAGGGGCAAGGAGAGTGCTGTTCCGAATATCCATACCTTCGCCTGTAAGTGACATATTCTCAGACACAAAAGTGCTGTTCCGAATATCCGTATTTTTGCCTGCAAGTGATATGTCAGCAGATTTTAAATAACTGTTCTCAATAGTTATATCTCCGCCTGTAAAAGATATGCTTTTCCCTTCAGCAGAAAAGAGTCTGCTGTTTTCAAGACTTATGGGGGCAGGTGATTCCGTAAGAAATCCGAAATCCGATGGCGGGGACATGGTAAGAAGCGAATTTTCCGGAGTCATCGTATCAAAACGTCCATCTTCTCCTAATTTCAGATAATCGGCTGTACTGAAATGAAAAGAACCGGGAATACTCAGATAGGCATTGGGACCGAAGATAATACCGGACGGATTGAGGAAATAAAAATCTGCACCAATGATATTGGAATAAAGCAGACCGTCTATCAGTGAAGAACTGCCGCCCGTGACCCGGCTGATGATATTGGAGATATTTTCAGGGCCGGAAAAGAAAGCTGTTTCCCCTTTCTGTATATTAAACTGTAAAAAACTGTGGAAGAGATTGCTGCCTTTTTGCTGCCCTGTGTCTGCCGTGATATTGTAATAAGGGGAGGATGGGAGATTGAACTGTTTTCCCTCTTTATGCAAAGTGCCGTCGGTGATGACTTCCGCATGGGAGAAAGAGACGGTAAGAAAAAGAAAAAAAATGACTGCGGAAGTCCGATTCATGGCGATTCCTTTCATTATTTTACCACAGAGGACACGGAGAGTCAGAGAGGGATTTTCAAATTTTTTACAACCATTTCTCTGAAGCAAGTCTGTTAAAAGCCTTTTCTATATGTCTATGTTTTAAAATCATTTTTTTTCTGTTATTCCAACTTTGAATGGCAGATATCAAACGGTTCGGATTTTCTTTACATTCCGGAATTTCTGATACTGTCCAATGAACAGTAGACAGCAATTCCAGACCATAAGGAGTTTCAAAACCGCTTATCAGGCGTTTTACCCTTGAGAGTTTGTTTTGGGCATCATTATCAAATACCAAAAAATTATCTGCCTCCGGAACCGCTCCGTTTAACAGGAATATTTCCGCTTTTGAATTTCTGTCTCCGTATCCCCGGATATAATGTCCGTCTATCCTTTGCAGCACATGGTTAAGATTTTCGGCATAAGGCCCGTATTTATGTTTGATAAATTTTAATCTCAGATTCTCACCTGCTTCCTGCATAAAATACATCAGTTTCTGTATTTCCAGCAGACCATGGCGATAGCCAAGACTTTTATATGATTCCAGTAATTTGATTAATAATGCTCTCCCTTTGGTCATTTCCGGTTTGCATGTGGAAACAGAAATTTCATCCGGGGCAGGCGAACCCTTGGGTTCAAAAAGTACAATATGCACATGAGTTAATTCCTGAAAAGATTTTAATATCCTGTCTTTTACTTCTTTCCAGTCCAGCCCGCCCAATCCGGCTCCGAGAGGCGGAATCGCTATGGATGCAATGCCCAGTTCTTTTATTTTTTTTACCAGATCATCAAGACCTGTCTCAATATATGTAAGCTCTGATTTTGATTTCCAATGTTTTTTTGTTGGAAAATTAATGATATACTTTGGATTAAACATAGTTCCGGTTTTATGGATAAACATTTTTCCGATTGTCACCTCATTTTTTTTACAGGCTTTTGCGTATTCCTTATAATTTTCCGGAAATGCCTGTTTGAACTGAAGTGCGATACCTTTTCCCATTACTCCGACACAATTGACTGTGTTAACAAGAGCCTCAGTATCAGACTTTAATAAATTTCCTGTTTTTGATTCAATCATTGTACACCTCAATAATACCAATCCGGTTTGCAGATAATTGCAGGATGATAATCGGCAGCCGATATAATTTTCTCAACCGCTGCTTTCATTTTTCCATTGATAACAGCAATCATTTCAATCATATTCCAGGGAAAACAGCGATATATCAAAAACTCTGCCTGCCTTCTTCTTTTGCGGTCAGGATTTTCATTTGTATCATTCCAATATATTGAATTCATAACTTCCCAATCAATTTCATTAAGATATTCAAAATTATCAAAAAAATCTGTCAGAGACATAATTCCGTGCCCATCCGTAAAAACATACCGAAGACCTGATATGGCAATCTGTCTGAGAGAAGTGACCAGATAAACTATCGGATACTGACCTTCATTATACCCCTCTACATTTCCTTTGCTTATCGTATAAAGCATCGGTGATCTGGGAGCAAAATAAAAGGGAACATAATCATGAAGATATCCTTTCGGCCCGCATGGAATCGGAGTAAGCGATCTTTTACGCTGAATTGAATTGTAAGCAATATCACAATAACTGATCTTATATTGCCGGATAAGGCTTTGCGCCATTATTGCCCTGTTTTTGATTATGCCGGATAAATTTTTCACATGTGTAATATGATAAAGTGCTGTTTTACTGGTCATATAATTCATTATATCTCTACAGAAAATTTGCTCTGCGCCTTCTTTGCGTCCTCTGTGTTTATTATATTCTTTCACCACAGAGCACACAGAGGTTTCACAGAGAACCACAGAGAAAAATCATTATAAAAAAAAACCCAAAAAACTCTGTGCCCCTCTGTGCCTTCTCCGTGCCCTCTGTGTTTATTATTTTCTTTCACCACAGAGCACACGGAGGTTTCACAGAGAACCACAGAGAAAAATCATTATAAAAAAAACACCCAAAAAACTCTGTGGCCCTCTGTGACTTCTCTGCGTCCTCTGTGTTTTTATTATTTTTTCACCACAGAGCACACAGAGGTTTCACAGAGAACCACAGAGAAAAATCATTATAAAAAAAAACCCAAAAAACTCTGTGACCCTCTGTGCCTTCTCCGTGCCCTCTGTGTTTTATTTTTATCTCAGTCCCGCAACTTTCTGCAATACAAACACGGCATCGGTCAGCCCGATTTTTTCATTTTCCAGGGCTGCGGATTTATCTGCTGTTACCGGCATTCCCGCAAGAACCTGAAGTGCTATAATTGCATCACCCAATCCCACGTCTGCATCCCGGCTGACATCCCCTGTTCGGCTCAGAGTAACAGTCGGCAGTGTGAAGGAGTTTGTTCCCACTGTAAACATTTTTGTAATCAGGGTATTGAAATCCGTATGAGATACTGAAATGCTGTGATTCTGATTCTGGGAAAGCCAGACTTCCGCATTTCCCGTGACGGGTTCGCTGATGCCGGTTACATTTCCCTGATTCTGTACAACGGCATCTGTCACCGGATTACCGCTTACATCCTCAATGGGAATATACACCTGGGTTCTGTCCGGTGCTACAGTAAGGATAACTCCGGCATAATACCCGGTGTTCTGTCCGTAAAGATCTGAATTATAATTATAGAATTTTACATAATAAATACCGTTCTGCTGGCAGGGCCAGGGAAAAGATTCGTCCCCGGTTTCTTCATCCCAGGGTTCATCCAGTACGGAATTCCCGGTTGCGTCCAGTATATCTATCATAATATCACAGTCGGCTTCCGGGTTTTGGACTTCAATTTGGGCTTCAATCCGGTAGGTCTGCCCGGCAAGTCCGTAGAATTTGACATAATCCTCATCCCCGGCTTTGTCAAAATTGTGATACTGCAGTTGGGGTCTGCTGAGGACAATCACTTTTGCATCTGCAATACTGTCATCATCTTCGTAAATATCGGGACCAAGCGTCTGCCGGATGAGGATTTCTCCGGGAGCGGATAACTCACCTTTGGCATCTGTGGCATATACGACAGCCCGGTAGGTTCCGGCTCTGTCAAAACCGCTCACTTGCCCCTGATAGCGGATATCCTGCTGAAGAGTCATTTCGGAAGAAGACAGATTTGTCACTGTTGATGAACTGCTGCGGCTTTGATCTTCCGGGGAAACGAGAAAGGCATGGACAGATTCTACCCCGTATGCGGCTGTGACATCGGCCCATATGTCTGCGGATGTCTCCCCTTTCAGCACGATTTCTGAAGGAAGCTCTTTTATTGCCGGTCTGATGCCGTCGGCCAGCATAATTCCCAGACCGATTTTATAATAACGGGCCGCAGCCCCGTCTGTTTTTTCATTTCCGATGCCGTTGCCGTTGTCATCCAGTTGGGGAATCTGTCCGGCATTATAAAACTGCCCCAGATGGCGGATGTTCGTTTTGGCCCATTTGAAAGCGTCTTCCGTATTGGCCCCGTTGAGAATATATCGCCAGAAGAAGCGGGAAAAGCAGATGGAACCGTCCATAAGAAAAACAGCCGGTTCGTTTCGGGCAGCGGAGGAAATCAGAATACGCTGCTTTCCTTCCCGGGGTACAAGTGCGGAAACAAAAGCACCTGAGCTGCCTGCATCGTAAATCACGGTCACTTTGCCGGGGATATGATCCTGCACTGTATCCAGTTTTGTTTTCAGAACAGCAGCAGAAAGGCTTTCCTCTGCGTTCAGTTTCAGTTGGCCGTCCTGCCCTGTTCCAATCATATACATCACCAAATCCTGTGTATCCTGAGCAATCCATTTGCCCAGTGCAAAATCAATATTGTCCAGCGTCGGTGCTACGTCCACCCCCGTGGAAAAAGTAACAGGACTCAGAAAATAAATATCATCATCACTGTAGCCCTGAAATCTCAGTGCTTCGTAAGACAGATTGGTATTTTTCTCTATAACTTTCCATAACCCATCTGTCTCCAAGCCTCCTGCAACGATGACGGCCTTCCGGCGCATGGGATTGTCAATGGTCACTTCGGTAATCCGGGGGATCGAAGTATTTCCGATACGATCCATCGCGTATACGGCAATCTGATAGGTTCCGGCAATGCTGCACCCGTTCCATATCCCTTCGTAATTTCCGTTTTCCGCAGGCTGAAGAAGTGCTGAAGGCAGTTCCAGCAGTGTTTTTCCGTTCAGCCCCACAGAAAAATCCGGGGGACGGATGACAGCCCATACTTTTGTGATACCGTCTTCATCACTGACATTGGAAGCGGATATCTGCACGGAATTTGTTTCGCCGATTCTTCGGGCGGATACGCTCTCCACTGCCGGAGCCTGCCCCTGAATTTTGCTACCGTTACCGATATAAAGATTTTCTGTGAGAGGGTAATCTTCTTTATTACTTTGTCCATCACCATTGGCATCCAGAAGGGGATGCTGGTGGAAAGATTTCCCAATGGCCTCTTCTGCCAGCGGAAAAGCATTTTTTATATCCAGTCCGTTGAAAATATGTGTCCAGAAATAGTTGGAAAAAGAAACACTGCCCTGGGTCACAAACTGGGCTTCTTCATCCGGACTCGTACTGGTAATGATAATTCTTTTTTTCCCTTCCGGAGCCATAGTCAGGGGGGCAAGGAAGGAGCCGGATTTACAGGCATCATAAACAAAAATGATTTCATTGCATTGACTTTGCGTCTGTAGGATATTCAGCCATTCCGCCAGTTGGGAAACGGCAAGATTTTCACTGGCACTCATGACAAATTCATCCGGCCTCCCATGATCAATCAGATAAATGACAAGACTGTCCGCATCCTTCGCCCATTGGGTGATGGCGTATTTCAGGTTGGTATTCAGCGCGTCTCCGTCCACATCATCGGCTTCCCCGTTACTGTCCAGATCAAGAGTTGTATCCGAAGTCAGATAATAAATGCTTTCTTTGGTGAAACCCTGATAGGCAAGGGTACGGTAGGCAAAATTGGCGCACATCTGTGTATCTTCCCAAAGAAAATTGTCTTCATAGGGACCGCCGCCCGCGATAATGACGGATTTCATGACTTTGTCTGTGGGCAGTCCTTTGCGGAATATCTGGATACGGTTGTTGGCATCCGAAACATATAACTTCCCCTCTAAGCTGACAAAAAGATCATGGGGGCTGCCGAAAGCACCGGGAACGGATCCCGCTTCTCCGAATTCGGTAAGCAATGTTCCGTCTTTTTGAAATATCCGGATGCGGTCACGCATGGCATCGGCAAGATAAATATTATCATTTTTATCAATTGAAATCCCCAGGCTTTCCGGGTACAGATCTTCACTGATTCCGCCTGTCTCACAGGCCCAATTTTCCATCGGGGTTCCGTCTGCTGTAAATTTCTGAATACAGAAATCATTGCAGTCCGTCACATACACAAAACCTTCACTGTCCACCGCAATATCTTTCAGGCAGATGTTTTTTGTTCCTCTTTCCATTTCCCAATGGTTTTTCGGATTCCCCTCTGTATCGTATTTTTGTATTTGGAATCCCGTATTTTCCGGCAGAACATCGTTCAAAGCTGATTCGCCTGATCTTCTGTTTGCCAGCAGACCGTCCAGGCCCGCATTTTCAAACAGTTTCAGAATCTGATCTGTTTGTTCAAATAAGACTGTTTCATAACTATCTGTCTGCTCACTGGTTTCTGACGACGGATTGTTATAGCCCCAAAACCAGCCCAGGCCCACGGATGTAATATATTCGGCCAGCCCGATGACTGCATAAGAATCATATTTTTCTTTTAGGAAAGCAGATTCGGTTACATACACAGTCCCATTGTCATCAACGGTAATGCCGCCCGGAAAATTACCTGACCATTTGAGAATAAAATTACCGTCCGAATCAAATTTCTGCACACGGTTGTTATAGGTATCACAGATATATACAAAACCCTTATTATCAACCGCTATGCCTTCCGGATAGGAGAATTGACCATTATCCGTCCCCTCGCTTCCCCATTGCTTCACAAAAATTCCGTCCATTAAAAACTTTTGCACACGGTGATTGTTTCTGTCCAATACATAAATAAATTCGTCTTTTTGGGCCATGCTGTAGGGCCGGTTAAATTTTCCATCGGAACTGCCCGAACTTCCCCATTCGGCTATATAGTCCCCATCCCGCGTAAATTTCTGAAAACGGTAATTATTCAGATCCGCCACATACAAAAATCCCTCAGCATCCAGTGCCAAACCTGCGGGACTCCGGAACTGACCGCCTGCATTGCCCTCCTCGCCCCATTGAAGCACCTGCGTACCGTCCGCTTTGAATTTATGAATAATATTATCTGCAATTTCTGAAACATATATAAAATTATCCCTGTCTGCAACAATACTCTGGGGACTCATTAATCGGGTATCATTGCTTCCGGGCAGTACCAAAATGCTTCCCCATTTGTATATAAAATTCCCCTCGGCATCAAATTTCTGAATACGGTAATTTCCCGGATCAACCACATACACATATCCCTCATTATCCACAGTGATTCCGGCAGGTGTGATAAACTGTCCGTTTCCGCTTCCCTCACTTCCCCATTTGGAAACAAATTTCCCCTCAGAGGTAAGTTTCTGAACCCGGTGATTTTTTTGTTCTGTCACATAAAGACAGTCTTTCTCATCAATGGCAAGCTGAAAAGGCGTATCAAACTCTCCGTCCCCTGTCCCATGACTTCCCCATGCAGCAAGAAAAACCCCGTTTTTATCAAATTTCTGAATGCGGTGGTTTCCGGCATCTGCCACATAGACAGTTCCGTCCTTATCAATGACAATACCTTCCGGGTCAGAAAACTGCCCGTTCTCACTTCCGTATTTTCCCCAATAGGTCAGCAGGTTCCAGTCGGATGTAAATTTCTGCACACGGTTATGGAAGGCATCAGTTATGTAGATATAACCGTCCTTATCAATGGCAATATTTCCGGCCAGTTTAAAATACCAGGGCTGCTGCAAGGTGGGCCACATACGTTCAAAACGGTAGCTTTCTGCTGCCAAAGCATTGGCAGTAAGCAGAAGATGAAAGATGAAAAAAAGGGTGATGAACTTTGCCAAAGGGGATGAATTTTTATTTCTCATTTTCTGACTCCTTAATGTATTTTGGGGGAATAACCCAGTCGGATGTTCAGGGCTTTTTCAGCACTTTGTCATGCGGACCGATACGGCGCAGTATGTATAAATCATCATGTTTCATTTTTCCAAATCCGCAATAAAGTCTTCAACCGTATCGAATATTTCGGTTTTACCGGAAAAAATTTCATCGTAGGCTTCTTCTTCTGCTTTTTTCCAATCAAAGTTCATAAAATACGGAGGTCGCTTCAAGGCATAGTCAATCAGATCAACAACAGATTCTTCAATACTCTGTTTACGACTGATTTTTTTATATTTTTCTATTTCTTTCACCATTTCATCCGATAAACTGATTTTCAATACACAGGTTCCCATGTTTTTTCTCCCTTTATCATATCTTTTACCACAGAAACACAGAGAAAAAAATCTTAAAAACCTCTGTGCCCCTCTGTGCCTTCTCCGTGTCCTCTGTGTTTAAAAAAAAATTATTCTTCCAATCTGTTCTTCTTTGACATCCGCTGCAAATTTTTCATACACCCATGTTTCCCCTCCCGAAGGATTGGGATAGACAAACTGCGGACTGCCGTATTTTTTTCTGAATTCATTCATATCCCTGTCCGGTTTTATCCCGCACTCCGCAAACATCACCACATCCTCCAATGCCAGCACCCGGATATCTTTTCCTTCATAATAATTCCCGCTGCTGTATTCGGTTTCAACAGCATACATTTCAAATCCCTTTACCTGCTGATCCATGCCGCTTTCAAAATCCGCTTTTTTTATCGGCAGGGGAATTTCAAATTCTTCCGGAAAAGGGCTGTTCTTTGCCGCAGAAGTGATTTTCAGATGTTCCCGGATGATTTCCGTATAAATATCACGGATACCGCTGTCCGCATACTGTTTCCAGTATTTTTCAGCCGCCTGTTTTTTCCCCTGCCGGAAGAATATCCGCCCGGTATTGTAAAGGGCATTGCTGTATCCGCCTTCTGACGGCAATATATTTCTCAATATCTGAAGGGCCTGCTCCGCTGCATCCATGCCCATATCCAATGCAATATAATAATTTGCAATGGCCTGATTATTCAGAACATGCGGATGATTTCCCTCTGTCCGGGAGGCATCTTTCAGAGCTTTCATGGCCCCGTGAAAATCGCCTTTGACAATGAGGGCAGAGGACAGGTTCACACGGGCCGGGAGATAGAGGGTATCTTTTTTACACGCTTCTTCAAAATAATTTACGGCTTTCCGGATATTATTGTCAAAAGCCTCTTCCGCAGCCTCCCGTCCCCGGAAATGACGCGCACGGGTATCGGTATCCAGAATGGCGGACAATTTAAATTCATATGCCCGGTCTTTGTCATATTCTGCCAGGGACTCCAGGGCTTTCTGATAATAAATCAGTCCCATATTATTATATACTTCCCGGCAGGGGAATTTTTTCATAAAGGTATTGAAAAAATCCAGCGCATCCTCCTTTTTCCCAATCTGAAACAGCCGCACTCCGAGTTCAAATATGGCAATATCCTTTTTCACATCATTCATATAGGAAAGGAGAAATGCGGCCCGCTGTTTTGGTGCGGGATGGTCTGCATCGGAATACACGGCCGCTTTGCTGATCTGCTTCACCCATTCCTGAAAGAAATTTTTCCCTTTTTCATTCACAATGTGTTTGGGATCAAATCCCGCCATCGCAGCGTAGAGCAGACCGTAGGCATCGGCCTGTAATTCTTTTTTTCTGCGGATGTCCTTTGCCAATGCACTGTCCGAAGAATCCCCGGTGCGGGCCAGCAGGGCCTGAATTTCTTTTAATGCTGTATCACGGGAAGCGGAACGCTGCAGGGTTTCAAAAGCCGCCCACTGCCAGAAATCATCATTGGCCAGGTGCGCCATTTCATGCCCCAGAATAAAAGCCAGCCGGGCATCCCCGGTATCTGTATCCGTATCCTGATAGCAGATTTCCAGTCCCTTCTGGGTGAGAACAATGCTTCCGTCTGCCAAAGACATGACCCAGGGATCATCGGCCTCCCGGATCATCAGCAGTTCGGGCGGACGGTTGGCGCGTTTATCGGCAGCGGCCATCACCTGCCGGAATACGGAAAGGGCACGGGGAACCAGGGGAGTATCCGATTCCGACAGACTGCCGTATTTCCCCATCAACCAGCGGATATGCTTTTTCTGCTCTTTCAGCATATCCGCGGATGCCGGGGAAAGCAGAAAAAATAACACAGAAAAACATATTGAAATAATACAAAATTTCTTCATCTGCCATTTCCTGAATGATTTATTTCAGAAAAAAATGTCCGAAAATATCTTTTTCGGACATCTTATACAGACAGGGAGAACTTATGCAATAAAAATTTGAAGAAAGGTGTAGATATGAGATTATTATTACATTTTGTTTATGCTGCTGTCATTGTCCTGCTATCGTCTCAACCCGGATGGGCAGTGACGGAATCTGACCTGCGGGATGCGATTCTGGAAAAAACTCCGGCTGCTGCAGAGATGGACGTAAATGGCGACGGCAGGGTGGATGTGGCGGATCTGGTGCGACTGCTGAAGGGCAGTTCCCTGACCTGCAACAGTCTGATTGGGGAGCATATCGGAACATTTTACAGGGAAGGCGGAGAACTGATCCGGGGAAGAAATTCCACAGGCGGTCAGATTTCCTTTGCACTGAAAATAACAGATGATTCTCCCCTGACTGCTGAAATTGATAATCTTCCCGATAGTGTATTGGGACATTATTCCCTCTATTTTCCTGCGGAAAAAATTCCGGTCACAGTTCATCAGCCCAATGAGAACAGTCTGGAATTTGAATTTTCTTTTACCACTGCATCGTCCGAACTTTCACCTGATACACCCCTGAACCGCCATATGAAATTCAGCGGCAGTTTCACAGATGAAAACAGGCGGATTCTGTCCGGAACCTATCAGGAGTCTGTCTCCGGTTTCATGGATAATCAGGGAAAAGAGATTCCGGTCAATTTTAATGGCAGTTTTACAATGGTTCTGGAGTGCGCGGAGTAAAAAACCGGAGATTCTTTTGCAGGTGTATCAGAATTTCTGATTTATTGAAAGCCGAAAGGAGAATAATCATGCAGAAAATTTTCAGATATGTCTTTCATCTGTTCAGAATTGTTCCGGCCGGAATTGTTCTGGCAGTTTTGCTGATGTCCGGAATCAGTCAGGCGGAAAACCTTGAGGATGTGATTTTTATTCAGGGCGAGTTTGACAATGCCTCATACAAAAACGCGTGTGTCTTTTTCAGCGGAAATGCCGATTCATCCGCGACTGCCCCCAAAAACGGTGTTTCCTTTTTACAGCAGTCCTCCATCGGATCTCCCATGCCTGCCACAATGGGCTGGGTGGTTCCGAATGCGGCCGGACTGCCTGATGCACCGAAAAATGCGGCAGAGCAGTTGGTAAAAGACGGATACGCTTATATTGAGGATATGAAAACTGTTTTCAACAGTTATTTTCAGAATGATTCGCCTTTACAACCGGATCAGATTTATCTGGCCTTTGACTGGTTTACCAACGGTATCATGAACAACGGAGGCATGGGACAGATAGAAATCAACGGAGAATTGTATGATGCGGATATGCTGTTTGATGAAAACAGCGCGTTTAACGCAAAAAAATATCTTTTCACTGCATTCCATATGAATCCCTGGCTGACATTTCCGGTGGATAATGTGCAGGTGGATCTGCGCTATCTGCTGCTGGATATTCCCTATTTTCAGTGCGCCGCCCTGCTCATGCAGGGAAATCTGGCATTGGAGCGGGCCTTTTATGTCCGTTTTTTCGAGGAACTGCGTTCTTATGCATCCGCCCCTGTCATCAATGATGAACTGAAAAATCTGGGATGGAATGTTGCTGCGGATCTGTTTGATGACACAGATGAAGAGGGAGCCTGGAAATATTTTGAAGAAGCCTCCCGTGTCTGGCTGAATGTTTTTTCCAGCCCGATTCAGCGAACTTATCTGCTGGAATTTGCCCCGCTCAGAACACTGGATTACCGGGATCACCCGGCTTTTAAAGATACGGTCCCTCCCTTCGGTTTACCCCCTGATGCGGACTGGCCCCCCACGGTTTACGAAGGATATAAAGATGTTGCTTCCATGCTCACGGCACTTTCCCAGCGCGCACGAGTGGTTCAGGAGACAGCTTCCCGCTTGGTGCTGAAGCTGGAAAGAAATCAGGCCGCCGGGCTGGTGGAAAAATATGTGCAGCAGTTCGCTTTGGAGGAAAGCGTGATTATGAGCATGTTTTTTCCCAACGGCCTGCCGGAGGATCATGAAAGCAAATATCCGGGCCTGGCTGAATCTTTTCTGGAATTGCGGGATGTCATTTCCCAGTTGGAGCAGCTTCGGAATGCCGCAGTCAACCCGCGGCTCAATGCACTGGGATTTGATAAGGACGTGCTGTTTATCCGCAGTGTGGAACCCGGCAGCACGGAACGGACCATGTACACCTTCAACTGGCTGAAAGACCAGCTTCTTGCAAACGGAATCAATCCCATCGGCGCATTGGGAAATTCTTACGAAGACGATGCAGTCGCTAAAAATGCCCGTAAGAATTTTGATCTGAAAGCCACCACTTATCTTTCAGAATTTGACCGGATCGAAGATGAATATAATCTGCAACTGATTTCCCTGTGCGGACATGATCCCAATGATCCCTATGCCCCCAATTTGGAAAACCCCATCACCGGCGGCGGGCTTTTGCAGCAGCAGAATGAAAATGTGCAAATTGCCCTGAACGGCATTGAACGGGTAACGCGGCTGATGGAAAATGTGCGAACCCGGATAGAGATTGAGCAGGATCGGATGGAGCAGTTGAAGCTTGTATCGGATAAACGGATAAATATCATCTATAAAACCGGGAGTAAAACAGCGCAGTTGCAAAAGGAAATTGCGGATATTCAGGCGGCGATGGAATTGGCAAAAGGAGCAGGTTCTGGTGTTGGGGGTTGGCTATCTTGGGGGGCGAGTGTTGCCAGTTCAGCAGCGATGGCTCAGATGCAGAGAGAAATCGGGAAAAAACAGGTTGCCATCACCAAATTACAGACGGAAAAAGAAGCCAGATTCGAATACCTGAATCAGGAAGCCGCAGGCATAGATTCGGCAGCCCAGATTAAAATCATGTTCCTGGAACTCCGGACACTGGAAATTGACATGTATGACGCGCAGATCCGTTATACCCAGGAAATCAACCGTCTGGCCCAGATGTATAATGAAATCGAGAACAAGGTCATGCGCCGGGATCGTGCTTTGGAACGGATGACCCGCCGCTCTTTTGCTGATCCCACCTACCGCATTGAAGCCACCAGCGCGGCCCTTACAGCAGAAGACAGCTTCCGCACCGCACAGCGATGGGTCTATTTTATGGCAAAGGCACTGGCCTACAAATGGCCCCTGAAAGAATCTGATCCCAATATTGCTCTTATTCTCCAGGAAGTTCTCCAGGCCCGCACTGCGGAAAAACTTAAATCCCTCGTGGATCAGATGCGGAATTATGACACAAGCA
Source organism: Desulfobacteraceae bacterium (assembly GCA_011390755.1). GTDB lineage: Bacteria > Desulfobacterota > Desulfobacteria > Desulfobacterales > Desulfococcaceae > JAABRU01. The sequence goes on from JAABRU010000023.1 coordinate 25,047, forward strand.
ACCAGGGAAATCCCGGATCTTCCTATTTTTACTGGAATTATTCACTGCGAAAGGACTATCTGGGCATGACATTTGACAAAGCGGATATGGGAGGGAACACCCTTAGTCCTTTTGATCAGTTTCGGGAATACCTGAAGGATCTGAAAAATATGCCGGAAAATATAAAACTGGTGGACGGCAAAGAATATCTGGCAATCCCTTTTTCCACAGTGACATTCAATATTGCGGATGATTCCGCTGTTACTGCCAATTTGCCGGACAGCGAAGGGAATAACCGTTTTGCCTCTGCCACACCCATATTCCAGACCGGACTTTGGGACAGCAAAATTGACTGGGTGCAAATCAGTTTTGTGGGGAATAATATTTATCCGGCCAATTCCCAGTCCATGGAAACCTTTCTATGGTACGGAGGTTCCACTTTTGTCCGCACAAGGGACTCTTTTGTCTCTTCCTCTGATCCGGAAGTATCTCTTGATTTTATCGCGTATTCCAATCCGGCCTACAGTTTTTCCTATCAGACAAGAGGCTTTGGGTGGAAGGCCATGGAATATATCAAACAGAAAATGACCGCCAAACTGGTCAGTGATCCCCGCACCATTCCGGATGCTGTATTCAAAAACGAGGCTTTCAGGGAACGGCCTGTGGCCGCAACAGACTGGCGACTGCTGATTCCGGTGAATGAGGTCAATATTGAAAATATCCGGGATATTGAAATCAATATTCTGTACACGGCCCGGACAAAGCAGAACAGAAAACGGAGTGCTGAGCCTATGGAATAACAGGGTTTATCGGAAATAAAATTGCAGGTGCGTTAACGAACTGTAACGCACCGATAAATCAGAATTGCGGTGCGTTACGGCTATGGCCTAACGCACCCTACGATAAAATATCCAATAACATCAATTGCAAAGGAGCATATTTATGAAAATCCGATTCATTATACCTTTTTTCCTGCTTTTTGCATGTATTGCCGGTCTTCCGGTGACCGCTTATGCCGTGCCGCAGCTTACCATCGGTGTGGCAGCGGAGAAAATAAACAATACTGCCCGGCTGAATTTCGGTATTGATAACAGCAGTGCCTCTTACGCGGGCGTGAATGCCAAAATTCAACTGCCTGCCAATGTCAGTGTGAAAAGTGTCAGCAAAGGAGATCTGCTTTCCTCCTCTTTTTTTACAAGTCATTATTCCCCGGCAGCGAATATCATTACTGTCATGGCCTATTCCGGGGCTGCTGTTTTTTCCGGTAACGGCATTCTGTTTACTTTGGAACTGGATACCGCATCCGCATCTGACGGAACCCACTCTGTGGTATTCGGAAACAGTTCCAATGCGTTTGTCAATTCCAGATGTGCGCTTTCCGATACATCCGGCAATTCGGTCACTTTGACGCAGAAAAACGGTTATCTTGCTGTGGGACAGACAGACAGTGATAATGACGGTCTGCCCGATGCCCTGGAATATGCCATTGTGGGAAATTATACCGGGCTGTCTCCGGATGATGATTTTGACAAAGACGGGCGCAGCAATCTTGCTGAATATCTCAGTATGACCGATCTGAACAATCCATTTTCTTTTGCGGAAATCATGAAAGGGGATCTGAATAATGATCAGGAAATTTCTCTTGCAGATACAATCATTGCATTGCAGATTGTTACAGGCATTTCTGTTTCAAATATCAGTTCCGAATCTGCCATTGACGGAAAGAAAATCGGTCTGGCAGATGCTGTGTATTCCCTGCAACTGGTTTCAGATCTGAGAGACTGATTTTTTTGCCATAAGTATCCAAGCAAAAATATCAGGTATAAAAACCTGATTTTTTGGGAAAATCCGGTTTTTCTGAAAAGACTGTATCCCGTAGGGATTACAGAAAATAGCCCGGCATTTCAATGCCGGGGCAGGTCAATATCATTTTTTTTAGTCCCGAAAGGGACGAAAGATTTTCCGCACAGAATTCTGCCGTCCCTCCGGGACAAAAAAGAATCATTTTTTGGGAATGCACCCCAATGCCATAAAGGAGGCATGATGAAAAAGACTCTTATATTTTTTGAAGTTATTTTGGCTTTTTGTGTTTTGATAAATGCCCATGCAGGCGAAACATCCCTTCCGCCCCTCATCAATTACCAGGGAATGCTGACCGATGCGGACGGCAATCCCATGACCGGAACAAAAAATCTGGAATTCAATATCTATGACTCGGCAGGCAGCGGGACAAAAATCTGGGGGCCGCAGATATTCAATGCGGTTCCCCTGATCAGCGGAAAATTCAATGTGATTCTGGGAACCACAGACACATCCGGGCGTTCCGTTATTGAAGCCTTCGGAGCCAAAGACCGCTATCTGGGCATCAAAGTGGACAGCGGAGCGGAACTTGTACCCCGGCAGCAGATTCTGAGCGCACCCTTTGCCATTCAGGCGGAATATTCATCTAAAGCGGAACATTCATTGAAAGCTGATGTGTCAAATACAGTTGAAGGCACAAATCTGTATGTCAATCCGGATGATGGCAACGTAGGAATCGGTACAACAACTCCCCAGGCAAAACTGCATGTAGATGGAACACTCAATCTGAATGGAAAAACTTTGGACAATACAGGACTGACTTGCATATCAGTTGAAGGTCCAAGATCAGGGAAAAGTGATGATTCCCCTTCCTATGCGGTGTGTCCGGAGGGCTACACTCTAACAGGCTGTTCCTGCAATACTCCCTGGGCTGCCTGTGACGGATCAAAGCCCGATTTTGATAATAATCAGTGTATAGCTTTTAATAAAGATGATGGTAACGGTGTTTACGCATGGGCAATATGCTGCAAAATTCATTAGTTTTTTGATAGTGGCTCATTTTTATAACCACAGAGGACACAGAGCCTTCACAGAGGACACAGAGGTTTTCTGTCTGAAATGACCGAACAACGGCTTTGATCCACTGCCATATTTTGAATGCCATAAAGGAGGCATGATGAAAAAGACTCTTATATTTTTTGAAGTTATTCTGGTTTTTTGTGTTTTGATAAATGCCCATGCAGGCGAAACATCCGTTCCGCCCCTCATCAATTACCAGGGAATGCTGACCGATGCGGAGGGCAAACCCATGACCGGAACAAAAACACTGGAATTCAATATCTATGACGCGGCAGGCAGCGGGACAAAAATCTGGGGGCCGCAGATTTTCAATGCGGTTCCCTTAATCAGCGGCAAATTCAATGTGATTCTGGGAACCACAGACACAGCCGGACGCTCCGTTGCTGAAGCCTTCGGAGCCAAAGAACGCTATCTGGGCATCAAAGTGGACAGCGGTGCGGAACTTGTACCCCGGCAGCAGATTCTGAGTGCGCCCTTTGCCATTCAGTCCGTGTATGCGGATGTTGCGAAAACAGTAAGAGGAACAGATTTGTATGTTGACCCGCAGACCGGCAATGTCGGCATCGGAACAGCAGCACCGGATGAAAAACTGGTGATTGCAAGCGGCGGAATCAAATTCTTCGATGGCGGAATCAAATTTTCCGATGGTACAAACCAGACATCCTTTGTACTTCCGCCACCTGATTTTGACAGTGGCTGGTTTGAAATGCATTCTCAGGCTGGCGTAGCGTCATATAAAGAAATTGAACATGGTCTGGGTGTTTATCCCAGCAGGGTCAAAGTGCTGGTCAAAGCCATTGACGGAGCCAATGCAGGGTTCATATTTGAAGGGTCAGGTACTGCACAGGGAGATGATGATGACAGTCATCAATATGGAGGTGTTATTTTCGCTTATAATCAAACTGAAGTAAGAATGTGGGCACCTGATAAATCTAATAGTAACAACATAGGAAGTATTATCAATATTGCTGATGGATGGGGAGGAGAAGTGAACGCACAACAATCACATACAGCGGAAGTGAAGGTTTTGGTCTGGAAATAAATCTGACAACAAATTGGTATTGCAAATTTTTTCAGGAGACTCTGCCATGACCGCCTTTGTCCGTATCATACTTATTTTCTTTTGCTTCACACTCATTCCGATAATCTCATCCGCAGGCGTTGACAAATCCGGTGTCAAACCCAATGTAATTTCTTTACCCTCCGGTCCCGGTTCCATTCAGGGACTGGGGGAATCCTTTACACCGCAACTGAATTCCGGAACCACCGCCTATTCCATAAAATTAGCACTGCCCCCGGGCCGTGCCGGGCTTCAGCCGGATATGAGTCTGCAATACAACGGCGGAAATGCCAACGGTATATTCGGTTCCGGATGGTCAGTATCTGTACCCTATATCCAGCGGCAGACGGACAAGGGATTGCCTCTTTACAATGATACGGATACCTTTATTGAAATCGGCGGAGAAGAACTGGTTCCCATCGGCAGCGGCATTTACCGGCATGAAACGGAAGGCGCGTTTGTGCGGTATGAAAAAATTGCGGAAGGATGGATTGCGACCGATCCGTCAGGAACCCAATTTATATACGGCCCGGATGAAAACAGCCGGATCAGCAGCGGTAACAAAATCTTCCGCTGGTTGCTGAGTGAAATACAGGACAGCAACGGCAATACGGTTTTATTTCAATACAAGAGCCTGGACAGCGGTTCACAGCAGTATCTTTCCGAAATATCCTATAACAACCATTCGGTTTTCTTTGAATATGAATCCCGCCCCGATTCCCTGGCAGATTACCGTCCCACCTTCGGCCTGGAAACGGCTTTCCGCTGCAAATCAATCTCCATGAAAAGCAAAGACCGGCTCATCCGGCGCTATGATTTTGCCTATTTCAGCAACACCTACCTGAGCCTGCTCAAAAGTGTTACACAGGTGGGGGATGACGGCATCAGCTTGCTTCCGCCTGCGGAATTCACCTATACATCTTTTGATCCCTCCGCAGCAAAACTGATTTCTGTCAAAGGCCCGGATGCAGCAACATCTCCGCCGGGCGTACACATGGCAAGTGATACGGATGTTGCGCTGAATGACATGAATGCGGACGGTCTTCCTGATCTGCTGCTTGCCAAACCGGGCGATCATGAAGTTTATCTGAATATGGGTATCGGCACGGACGGAACACATCGCTGGGGCCGGTGGTCGGCAATGCCTGTCAGCCCCGGAAATGCACTGGGCAGCCGCGGGGCATCTTTGGCCGATATTAACGGAGACGGCAAAACGGATTTCATTGCCTGGCAGTCCTCTGACACGTACTTCCTGTGGCCCAACCTGGGCAAGGGGCAGTGGGGAAATGCGGAAACCTTCGCGGATAAAAGCAATTTCCCCTTTGATTTTGAAGATGAAGCGGTTCGCCTGATTGATATTGACAATGACAGGCATACTGATGTGATGTTCTGCAACGGGCCGGATCTGTATTCCTATTTCATCAACAATAAAGGCAGGGAATACACACTTGTGACTGAAAAACCCGGTTTGGGCATGACTTTTGATACCGAACCGGGCATGAAACTGGCAGATATGAACGGCGACGGTCTTCAGGATATTGTTCTTCTGAAAGACAGCATATGCACCTGGTGGCCGTCTATGGGCAGGGGAAACTGGGATGGTCCCCAAAGTATGAGCAATTCACCCGATTCCGGCCAAATTCCTTCCCTATCCGCCGACTGGGAAAAACTGATGCTCATGGATATCAATGGTGACGGATTAAGTGACATTGTTTATGCACCGGTTTATGCAGACAAAATCCATTACTGGCTCAACCGGAACAGCCGGGATTTTGACGGGCCTTTTGAAATCAATGATGTTCCGGTACGTCTGGACAATACCGCTGTTCAGCCTGCGGATATGAACGGAAACGGCACAACAGATTTTTTATGGAACTATCCGGAAGAAGCAGAAGGAAATCCGGATAAGATATGGCAGTATCTTGAGCTCTGTCCGGATGAAAAGCCCAATCTGCTGAAAACCGTGACAAACGGCATCGGTAAAACCATTACCTTCCATTACAGTGATACCACGCGGGAACAGATACGGGACAGGGAAGCCGGAAATAACTGGAGCGAAGGGGTTCCCACACCCGTAACCGTTCTATCCGCCTTTGATGTGGCAGACGGCCGCGGCAATCTTTATCAGACCGCATTTGCCTACCATGAGGGCTATTATGACGGTGAGGAAAAGGAATTCCGGGGATTTGCACACGCGGAAAAACGGGAAATCGGGGATAGTACCATACCGGATCTGCTGATGGTCTATCAGTTTGATACAGGGGCGGATAATGACGCATTAAAGGGAAAACCGCTGCATCTGTCAGTGAAAAATCATTCCGGACAGGAATTCTACCAGGAAAGATATACCTGGCAGACCCGAAAACTGTCTGACGGTGCGGGCGGCGATCTGCGGGATGTGACCTTTCCCTTCCAGGAACAGAAAATGCAGACCATTCTGGAAAAAGGAAACGGCCCGCCTGTCACTCTGAAATGGGAATTCAGCTATGATGACTTCGGCAACCTGACCCGGCAGTATGAACACGGAAGAACAGATGCGGGCTGGAATGACGAAAGAATCACCGAAACAGTTTACAGCGCTGCTTATCCTTCCGGGCAGAATGCCTGGATTCTGAATAAAGCGGTGGAAAGCACGGTAAGAGATGTAAGCGATGCAAGGGTGAGTCATCAGCGGAGTTATTTCGATAATCTTCCGCTTGGGCAGGTGAGCAAGGGAAATCTGACAAAAACAGAGAATTGGATCGAGGGGAATCATTACGCAGTGACTGTTCGCAATGATTACGACACCTACGGAAACGTGGTCGCTGTCTATGATGCCCTGTACGGACAGAAGCCGGGACACACGCGGGAAATCGTGTATGATACCGAATACCACACCTTTCCGATTCGGGAAATTATCCACACGGATGAAAATACCCTCACGGTTTCCGCGACCTATGATTTCGGCCTGGGGGTAATGACCTCTTCCACGGATTTCAACAAACATACAGCGAGTTACGGCTATGACACCTTCGGACGGCTGATTCATATCATCAAACCGCCGGATACAGGCCACACTGTGGAATATGATTATGTGCTTGCCCGTGACATCGGCGGCGGCAGGCGCATGAACTGGGTGGAAACCCGGCAGCGGGACAACAGCGCGGGGGACGGATTTCTGCATTCCCGCACCTTTTATGACGGGCTGGGCAGAAAAATCATGACCCGCAGTGAAGGGGAAGAAGCGGGACAGGTTGTGGTGTCAGACACGGTTCAGTTCAATGCCGGAAAACAGCCCTGGAAAACCTACCTTCCCTATTTTGAAACCGCTGCACTGGATTTTAGGGAACCGACCTTTACCACCGGTTTTTCCGAACATTTTTATGATGCAATGGGCCGGGCAATCCGGGTTAATCAGCCTGCGGGGCCGGATGGCATTCTTTTTTCCACCACGGAATATCAGCCCCTTGTCCGCATTATCCGGGATGAGGAACAGACCCGCCCGGCCTCCCCTCATTTCGGCTGTGCCATGAAATATGCGGAAGACGGCCTGCAGGACAAAGAGGGCAAGGGACGGCTGCGCGAAGTTTTTGAAATTGTCAGACTGAGCGATACAGGCGAGTCCCTGCCCGGCACAGTTTCATGGAAAACCGCTTATGAATACGACCTACTGGATAAACTTGTAAAAATTAGCGATTCCCAGAACAATCAGAAAGTTATGGCATATGACGGTCTGGGCAGAAAAACATTCATGAACGACCCGGATCGGGGAAAAATGGCGTATGAATATGATGATGCCGGAAATCTGATACAGACAACAGATGCGAAAAATCAGGTCATCCGCTATGAATATGACGGGATAAACCGTCTGATTGCAGAATATTACGGTGAAAGCAAAACCCTGCCGGATGTGGCTTATCATTATGATACCCCTTACGGGCCGGTGGAAAAAGGTGCTTTCTGGAACGCCTGTTCCGCCGCGCGGATTCAGGATGCCGTATTGCAGGAAGACAATACCCTCACGGACTGCGATCTGAACCATGACGGCAGGCTGGATGCGGCGGATGCGGTAAAAGCCGCGAGAAGCAATGAAGAAACTGTCACCGCGCAGAATCTGAAAGGATTTTTATCCTGGGTAAAAGATGCTTCCGGTGAAGAGCATAATTCCTATGATGAACGGGGCCGGGTGGAATGGGTAATCAAGCAGATTGCCGGAAACAGCGGTTTGCAGAATTTTTATTCCGCAATGGAGTATGATGCAATGGATCGGGTAACAAAACTGATTTATCCGGACCGGAGCCATGTCTCTTATTCCTATAATTCACGGGGGCTGCTGGAATCCGTACCCGGCATCATCAATCAGTATGATTTCAATCAGACAGTTCACATCGGCTGGATGGCCCTGGCCTGCGGCACACAAACCGAATATACATATGACCACCGGCTGCGGCTCCGCACCTTGCAGACACAGCGGCAGACAGACAGTCTGTTTTTACAGGATTTGTCATACAGCTTTGACGGTGTTTCCAATATTACCGGAATTCAGGACGGACGTTCCGGAGCAGTTCTGTCCTCCATCGGCAGTGAACTGGGCATGAACGCGGATGAGGCAGGAAAATTCAATGCCACTCAATCCTTTGCCTATGATTCCCTGTACCGCCTGACCCGTGCGCGGAATCCGGATGTCTATGGTAGCATTTCCTACCGCTATGACCGCATCGGCAATATGATTGCCAAAAATGCCGCCCTGAACGAGCCGGATGTGCTTATGAATTTGGGCAGCATGAGCAGCGGCGGCACAGCAGGCACATTCGGACGTATCGGCAGAAATGCGGGAGATCCGCCGGGGCCGCACGCGATAACCGCCACAGAAAAAGGGCCGGACGGTGCAATGACCTTCACCTATGACGCGAACGGCAATATGACCGCAGACCGGGGCATGTCCCTGGCATGGGATGCCAAAGACCGGCTGGAAGGAATCCGCAAAGATGTAATGAAAGCGGATTATTCCTATGATTACACGGACACAAGAAAACGGAAATATGTCAGCAATGAAGATTCCGGCCAGCAGAGCGAAGTGCTGTATGTGGACAAATTTTCCGAAGTGCGGGACGGGAAACTGCTGAAATATGTCTATGCCGGAAATTCCAGAATCGCTAGTGCCAAAAGTACAGGAGCAGAACCGGGGGAATTCATCCCGGAAACATTCTATCTGCACGATCATCTGGGGAGTACGGCCTTGACCCTGTCCCAAAATGGAAGCGTGCAGGAGCAGATGGTGAATTATCCCTTTGGAATGCCGCGGTTGGAGAAAAGGGCAGGGGGAATGTTGAATGGTGCTGATTATAAATTTACCGGGAAGGAACGGGATGTAGAGAGCGGGTTGCAGTATTTTGAGGCGCGGTATTATAATTCTATAATAGGAAAGTTTCTATCTGTTGATCCGTTGTATGCAGAATTTAATAGACTCAATGAAGATCGTTTTAAAGCTTTTTTAAAAAAATCTATTGAAAAAAATACCTACTCGTTTACTTTTAACAATCCCGTTGTTTATATTGATATTACAGGGTTAATTGGTGAAAAAAATCTTTCACATAAAAAAGCAGATGATATTTTTTTCCGACATATTAAAAATTCTAATGAATATGATGTATTAGCTCACAGTGATAGCAATATTATTTCTAATATAGCAGGGGGTACATTATCATATGATGCTTTAGCAGATATGATCCTTAGTGATCCTAATTATAATTATCAAACTGTTCGACTCTGGGCGTGCGGTACTGGTAGATATGGGGATAAATCATTTGCAGCCAATTTACACAACGCTCTGAAGATAAAAACAGGAGGAAAAAACATTAAGGTTATAGCTCCTACTAAAACTCTTCACATTAAACTGAAAAAAACTACTTTGGACTATATGTTTGAGTGGAATAAATTGAAAATTAATAAAATTATAAATATCAAAGACTTTGGGCCTAATGATGTAGAGATATACGATAGCAAAAAATTCTTAGGCATTGAATATAATCGAACTGACGGTAAATGGCTAACATGTGACAATGGAAAATGTAAATAAATTATAGTGAATTTCATCTCGTTCCCCAAGCTCCTGCCCAATGCCATTATAATCTGTGTAGAATGGGCACAGCTTTTTGTGCCCACCGCATTGCCCTGAACTGTGATTCAGATGATTTCTGTGATTTACTGTGATTGTCTGAACCCGGATTTTCAGGATTTAGGGATGTACCCGGATTTTTCTGTGACATTCCGGAACATCCTATTGTTTTTTACCACAGAGAAATATTAAAATAATCTCAGTGTTTTGGCATCCTTCATATCTGCCCAAAATCAGTTTACATTTTTTGTTATTTTGGATTGTTTTCAACCTTACTTTGTCAGAATCAGGATTTTCAGGATTAAAGGATTTTCAGGATGTTATGATAATCCTGTTCATCCGTTCATCCTGAAAATCCTGATTCTGACAGATGAAAAGTGTAAACTGCCGAATGAAGGATGCCCGTGTTTTTTAATTTTTACTCAACTACCGGCATTTTTTTCGGACTCATATAGATGATGAGGTTTTCCAGTTCATAAGCAAGTTTTTTCCGGATTTTTTTCCCCTCCGGCTGCGTTTTCAGTTGGATAAATGTCTCCCTGACAGTATCCAGTGTATCCCTGACGATTTTCGGATTCTCTGCCCCTTTTTCTTTAGCGGATTCATATTTTTTAAGAATATAATCCACGGTCTCCACCTGTTTTTCCCAGAAGGATGCCGGAATATTTTCAGCAGATGAAGACAGGGAATTCAGCAGCAGGCACCACTTTCCCATCTGAAAATAGACATCCCACGGTGTTTCTGTCCATTCTTCTGCCCCGCGTTTCTGCCATCCGGGGGTCAGAAATTCCGGCATTTCCGATAATTCACTTTTTCCCAGTATCTGTCTGCCCTTCCACAGCCCGGCCCCGAAGGCCCCGGACGCTTCCGAAAGGGAGTGCGGAGATGTGAATCCGTATGCGGTATCTTTTTTTTCCCAGGGAAGAAGTATATTTCCATTGGGCACTGCCTGTAAAAATTCCGCCTGATAAGACTGGCTTATCATTTTATCCAAATGGGAGACCGGCCTGTCTCCCCACAGCCAGACCAGCAGACAGGCCGCCATGCCCACAGCGGCAACGGGAATCAGTTGCAAGGGAGTGAATCGGTATGACTGAAGATGTTCCCGGGTTTTCTTCCATATTTTTTTCCATGAGAATATTTTTTCAGGAACCGTTTTTTCCCCATCCGCATCATTTTCCACAGCCCGGATCTGCATCACCTCTTTTGCACATATGCCGCAGAAGGCAATATGATCCATCACTCTTTCTGTATCTTTCTCATCCGACCATCCCAGAACATAATCATAGAGCATCTCCGGAGAAGGATGCGCCCCTTTTTCGGTTTTTTCCTTCAATATCCGAAAATCATCGGAGCGGGCATCCTTTTGAATGAAGTCAAGGAAATCCGAATCATCTGAAAGCATATTTTTATATCCGGCATTGTTTTCTGTCATAAATAATTCCCTTTACATACTATGATGTCAGATTCAGCCCTCAGCGGACATTTTTATTGTGCAGAAAATCCCTGATTTCTGCTATATCCCGCCGTATGGTCTTTTGATCCAGTCCGTAACGGTCCCTCATTTCCGCCATCACTTCTCTTTTTGAAATCCCTTCGGCAAAACTGTGGCGGAGGGTGACAAACACTTCATACTGACGGTGATATTTTTTCCATCTGGCACTTCCTTTTTTCTGCTCTGCCGCACGTTTCTTCAGAAGCTCCCTTATTCCGGCAACTGAGCCTTTTTCCTTATTTCCCGGAGTCTTATCCGAAGCCTGCATGGATATTTCGGATAAAACCGCATTTTTTCCTTCTTCTCTTTCCGCATCAATGAAAACAAAGCGGTTGATACCGGCTTTGTATTTTTCACAGACATCATCCGATTTTTTTTTCTGCTTCCCGTCCATACCGCAGATACGGGGATGATGCAGGGACAGCCATGCACAGGAACCGCATTTTTTTTCTCTGGGAATCAGCCCTTTGCCTGCCAGCCGGTTTTTTATCTCCATATATACGCTTTTCCGGATATATCCGGCCCATACTGCAAGATGATGACCGGTATCCGGTTTCTGCTGGCGGAGCCGCCTGATAAGCCCTTCAAAATCAAAATCTTCGGCATCATCAATGGGGAGGCCCTGATAGTTTTTTTTGAAATATATCATTTGCATTTCCACAGCCTGATAAAAAAGTTCAAAAGCGTATCGGCATTTATCCCAGTATTCCTCAGTTGTATCCTTTTTCAGCAAAGCGCAGTCACGGGACAGCGATTCATAATAAGGGCAGACTTCCTTATTAAAACGGGGGAGCGCACCTTCGCAGATGTCGGGAAGCAGTTTTTCTCTTTTTGATTTGTTAAAATAATTTTCCATTATATTTTAAATACTTATGTATATACAGCCGTATTATTTCCAATAAAAAATGTCCGAAAACAGCTTTTTGTGCATCTTAGTATGCAAATGAATGTTTGGCAATATTCAGGGGTATTTTTTTGATCATTATAATTTATAGGAGGAAAAGCGGATTCTCTGTGTCTTCTGTGTTTATCATATTTTTTTTACCACAGAGATTCTGTTTTTTAATGGCAGATCAGCGGATTTGCCCCACTATCGAAGGAAGCTGTATGTATGATAACCATGTAAGATCTAAAATTCATTGAAAAAGGAGAGTATGCGTTATGAAAAAAATCAGAATTATCATTGCGGTTTTGTTTATGGGCATTGCAGTTGGCAGTTATGCCAATGCAGGATGTGTTTATGTTGATGAGCGTCTGATGATGGATATTTTCTGTGCGGAATATGATGGTCATAATTATTCCTTCAGAATGGATTATTATCCCAATCCCCATGATCCCGGCGGGATATACTGGAAAATGGATGTCAGCACTTTCACAGAAATTGAGAACAGCAGCAATGACTATGAATCTGAACCCAATGACAGTATGGAAAAAGCCAATTCCATCGGAATCGGATACGCAAACCGGGTCACCAATGCCACAATAGCCACGAATGATGACGCAGACTGGTACAGCTTCACGGCAATTGCAGGCCGCACTTATGTTATTCAGACCTATGATATACTGGCCAATACATCAAATGAAGCAACAGGTTTGTGGCTCTATGATTCAGAAGGCAACCAGCTTGCTAATGATGAATATGGCGGAAACGGAAGCAATGATGCCAATGCCAGTATTACATACAAATTTCTTAAATCAGATGTTTACTATATACTGGTAAAAGACAGAAAATACCGAGACTGGACAGGCACCTATTCGCTGAGAATTTTACCAAAACATACCGAACCCGGCGCAAGTTGGAATACAGACAATGAACCCAATGACAAACTTGCTTTAGCCAATTATATCGGGGCCGGATTGGAATATGCCCAGACACATCAGCTTGCATCCAATACAGGTTATGTAAGTAAAGACACGGATAGGGATTGGTACCACTTTGATGCAGAAGCAGGAAACACATATGTGATAGAGACCTATGATATACTGGCCAATACATCAAATGAAGCAACAGGTTTGTGGATCTATGATTCAGATGGCAACCAGCTTGCCGAAGATGAATATGGCCAAAACGGAAGTAATGATGCCAATGCCAGTATCACCTATACTTTTCTCCGATCAGATACTTATTATGTGATGGTAAAAAACAGAACATACCGTGATTGGACAGGTACATATTCATTGAGAATCCTGCCAAAGCACAATGAGCAGGGAGCAGGCTGGTATGCAGACAATGAGCCTAATGACAAACTTGCATTGGCAAATCATATCGGCATTGGTTTAGGTCAGGCACAGACCCATGAGATTACATCCAATGCAAGTTATACAAGTCATGGAACCGATACAGACTGTTATTATTTCAATGCAGGAGCAGGACGTACCTATGTTATGGAAACCTTCAATGTTCAGAAAATATCAGACAGAGCTACAGGACTTTGGCTTTACGATGCAAACGGCAATGAACTTGCCGAAGATGAATATGGCAGAAACGGGACCAATGATGCCAATGCGAGCATTACCCATACGTTTATTAGCGCAGGTACTTATTATATTGTGGTAAAGACGACTCCTTACAGAAACTGGACAGGGGCTTATTCAATAAGAGTCTGTGATTCAGCGGGATGTCATTAAATGTACATGTGTTTTCAGATATAATTTTTTCCAAAACCCGTTTTTTGGGAAACCGGGTTTTGGAATACACTCTTTCGGTAGCGGGTCAAATCCCCTGCTCTGTCATTAAGTCACAGAATCTCTGTGTTCTCTGTGAAGACTCTGTGCCCTCTGTGGTTATAAAAAAATCAACAGATTTGACACACTGCCTCCGATTCATCAGAAAGTTTTTTTGGACAGCATATGTTTTTGTCAGCGCAAAGGGCAGTATTCCTGACAGACAGCATTTCTGCCCGATACTGAAACCGATCCCAGGAGGAGACATGGAAAATTTACCTGTAAAAGAGGATAGGCATTCCGAAGCGGATTACAGGCGCTTAACCTATGAAATAAACAAAAAGAATCCGGCACTGGCAGCAATACTGAATGTCTGTATCGCGGGAGCCGGTCATTTTTACTGCGGTAAAATCATATCCGGATTAATCACTTTTGCGGCTGTGTTTTTCTGCGGAATTCTTTTTATCATGATTGATGTTTTTACCGCGGGATTCGGACTGCTGCTCACGATTCCGGCCATGCTTCTTCTTCTTGTCGGCCTCTTTCTGGACGGTATGTGGATTGCAAACAAGGTGAACCGGAAATTGGAAATGGAAATGTTATATCAGAATAAAAAATCGGCTGTATCATAAATTATAATTTAAAAAACAGCAATCTGCCTGTTCCGGAATGATGGGCGGATTCATTGTCAGATCAACATTTAACTGTAAGAAAGGTGAATATTATGAATGATTTCAGACAAAACTCCAAATCAGACAGCGAAATTCTGTCGGGAAACAGCCCGGACAAAGAACGATTGGGAAAAATAGCAAAAAGTCAGCGGATAGTTTTGATTTTTATTCTCATGTTTTTCCCCATGATACTGACGGTTTTTGCATTATTCAGTTCAAACTGGCCCGGCGGATTGGTTACTGCTCTGTACGGTTTCATTATCGCCTACATCATTTACTCTTATGTGCATATGATCCTGCTTTCCTTCCGGGTGTACGGCATAGGGATGACGATTATCTGCGGTATTCTGTTTTGGCTTCTTCTGCCACTGGGGTTTATCCTTTTGGCGATAGTAAACAGCGGAGCCAGTAAAATTTTGAAAAGGGAAGGATATAAAGTGGGTTTACTGGGTGTAAGTCCCAAAGCATTCAAACAGACGACCATGACCGCATAGTCACAACGAAATATGAAAGTCTTTACACGGGACGCGGAGCGTCCGGGCGGCGTTCCCACGCGGGAGCTTGGGAACGGGGTGTGCGGGGGGACTTTCATATAAACGGCCATGACTGACGGTCACAACGAAGCATGAAAGTTTCAACCCGTTCCCGGGCTCCGGCAGTGTGTGAGGCAGAGCCTCACCCCATGCGTTCCCGGGCGGAGCCTGGGAACGAGTCAGGCTGCACGGAGTGCGAAAATTAAGGCCGGAGGGCCGGTTTTTCGCAGACACTTTCATATAAAAACGGAAGCGAAGGAGATAAAAAATGAATCATCCTATGACAAGATTCGGGGTTGTATGTTTACTGCTGATATTTTCCGGATGTGCAGACCTGATGACAGGGGCAAAAGTATCTAAACCGGTATCACAGCAGATTCATTATACAGGCCCCAAAATAAGTATTGCGGTAAATGATATCATAAACCGTACCGGGGTACAGACAGAAGTGATAAAAACCGGGACAACCATTCAGACCGGTTCTGCTGCTGCGGATCCTGTCAAAAATGTCACTGTGCGGGATCCCATCGGATCGGGAATGAGAGATCAGTTAATCACCGCATTGACCCAGACCGGAGTTTTCCGTGTGAAACCGGGTATAACATCTTCCGCATATGTATTAAGCGGAGCAGTCACAGAATATGAACCCAGCCAGGCAAGCATTGCAGGTGGTTACGGCTGGGGAAGAGCACCCCGCAGAGCCAGTGACCCGACAGTGGGAGCGGGCAATCTCTTTGTCCAGATTCTTATGGACAAAGCCATTGCCGGTTTCGGTGAGCAGGATCATATCGCAATGAATATTCATCTGCTGGATGCCCGAAGAAATGAGATTGTTGCATCAACCACAGTGGAGGCAAGTCCGAAGGATCTGGGGGTGGGAATGAATTTCCTTTTCGGAGGACTGACAAAATTCATTGACGGAGGGGCACAGATGAAAACACCGATGCAGAAGGCCATCCGTGCCTGTATGGGAAAGGCGGCCGACTGGGCGGCGCAGACGCTTGTGGCTCAATGATAATTTTGCATGTAAATCGGAAGCGGATGGTGCACAGAGACCATCCTTAATATTATAACCATTTAAGGAGGAAAAAGAAAATGAGGAAAGTTTTTGTAATTGTAATTGCTTTATGGACATCAGTTTTCACTTCAGCCGGATTTGCTGAAGAGATATTTTTTGAAGGCGAAGGATATATAACTCCTTCCCGTCAGTCGCAGGTGCCTTATGAACCGCCAGCATCTTCTAAACATTATCGTTCGGCAGGGGATACTGTCATTGTCAATCCGCTTGCAAGCCGATTCCCGGATATTTTTCTTTACACAACTGTTCTTGACAGCAACGGAGACCCGGTCATGGGACTGACAGAGAAGGATTTTTCAGTAAAGGAACAGTCCATTGATGAAACGTCGGCAGTCACACAGACAATAAAACGTTTTATCCCATCCGGTGAAAATGATTCTTCCAGAATATTTTTTTCGCTTGTGTTTGATCTGAGCGGCAGTATGAGCGGTTCCAGACTTGCAGAAGCCCAGGCTGCTGCCAATAGTTTTATAAACAATATCAAAGAGAACGACAGAGGTTCTCTGGTCACTTTCTCCAGCGGCGGAACTGAAAGGATTGTAATGCCCTCCGACGGGGTTACAATTGATTCTGATGTAAACGGAACCTATGATATTATTGATGCGGTAAACAGTCTGACAACTTCCGGAAAGACAGCCGTATATGACGGAACCGCCAAAGGGATTGAAAGTCTCAGTCAGGAACCATCCCCCAAAGCGGTCATTGTTTTTACCGATGGTAATACGAATAATGATATATCTTATAATATTAACACTGTCATTGCCAAAGCAAACAATGAAGGGGTGCCGGTTTATACCATCGGTCTGGGGATTGATCCGCAGAATCTCAAAGACATAGCCAGCGCAACCGGTGGATTATATTATTATGCACCTACGGCCCAGGATATGACTGCTATTTATAATGATATTGCCCGCAATATTCGGAATCAGTATGTTATTGGTTATACGACGCATAATCCGACCTTTGACGGTACAACCAGAAAGGTAACTGTCACTTATACAGGAACTGACGGAACCGGAATCTATGTGGTTAATTCAAAACCTGTCATCACACTTGATACTGTAACGAGCCAATTCGTATCGCAGAGCCAGGAACAGGGGAAAGATCTTATTATTTCAGGGACAGTGAATGATCTGGACGCACATTCTTCAGGGCAATCTCTTCTGCTTACGCTGTTCTATCGGCATATACTGGCAGAAAATTATACAGGAGTATCTCTTCCTCTTACGGCTCAGGGAAACGGTGTATATGCCTTCAGCGGAACAATTCCGGGTGCAACTGCTGTTCAGGAACCGGCAGTTCAGTATTATATACATGCTACAGACGGAATTCAGGAAACCTACCTGCCTTTTAATTATAATAAACTTCCATATTCGCTAACTGTTCTGCCGAATCATGGTCCGGAAATAATTCATACTGCAATAGACAGTTTTTCAGAAAATGAGCCAATAGATATTTCCGCCAGAGTTACGGATTCTGATTCCGGCGACAGTGTAAGCAGTGTTGTTTTATATTACCGGCCATATGATCCGAATCAGAACACTCCCTATATTCCCATTCAGATGACAAGCAGTGATAATGTTGATTATTCAGCCCGGATTCCTGCGGATAAAGTGACAAACACCGGATTGGAATATTTTATATCCGCAGAGGACAGTTTCAATGCACGGACTGATTTCGGTACTTCTGCTGCTCCTTTTACAGTTGCGCCAGCGGATACAGATACAGACGGAGACGGAATAACGGATTCCAATGATGCCTGCCCCCATGATCCGAATAAAACTGATGATCCCGGCATATGCGGCTGTGGCACAGAGGATATTGACAGTGATAATAACGGGATTATGGACTGTGAGGAAGTTTCGGATGATGATGATACATGTTTTATTATTTCATCAGAAAACAGAACTTCTTTGCTGTACAATAAAATGGTGTCAATAATATTGGGAATATATTCTTTGTTCTCTGCAGGAATTTTTATAGTAATGCGAATTAAGAGTTAAATTCAGAATTGAAAAATCAGATGCCTGTAAAGTTGTTTCAGCAGGTCTGATTTTATAATACCCTGTTTTTACTGAATCCAAAGTTTCTGACTCTGCATTGGCATTAGTAAATAAAAAATAATCACATAATGATTGGGATAAAGAAGGATAGTCGGGATAATCCCTGCGAATCCTTCTTTATCCTGAATATCCTGTTTTGCTTTTTTAACCTTTTACGCATCAGCTTATTTTCCACTCTGCCATATTCCGTTTTTATGTATCAAAATGAATCCCCATCAGAATCCGTTTTCTCCTGTATCTGACGGATAACGTATATTTTTTTACCACAGAGAGTACAGAGTTTTCACAGAAAAAAATAAAAATTCTGCGTACCTCTGTGCCTTCTTTGTGTCCTCTGTGTTTTATTTTCAACCCGTTACCAGGCCCCTGTCCAATGCCGTTAAAAAGGAATTTCCGGAGTGCCAAAATGAGGTGAAACGGAATTTTGGCCGGATTTTCCGAATTATTTCAGTATCCCATACTTTCATGCTCTGACGTGAGCTCAGCCGAAGGTTCGGGACTTCTTCGCCCCTGATGTAACGGCATTGGGGCAGAACTCCCTAACGAGAAAAAATCTGAATTTCAGATTTTCTGTTATTCCGGTTTTCGCGGAGTGATGGATTTTCTGACTTTTTACGGGAGCATCAAAATTAATACCCCTCAAACTCTTCATCCTTATTCGGATTTTCTTCCAGGGTGATAAGAGTTTTTCTTCCTGGGGCCGTATTTTTATTTTCCCTTTGTTTTTTTTCCCATGAAGGTTCAGCACTGTGTTTTCCCGAAATATTACTGTTTTCCGTTTTTATTTTCCGGAGATAATTTTCGGAAATTTTGAAAAACGAGGCGGATTGGAGCAGTTTTTCGGCCTGATCTGAAAAATCCCGGGAGGCCGCTGCCATTTCTTCTGCCGATGCCGCATTCTGCTGAATGATCTGATCCAGCTGCTGAATGGCTTTGTTGACCTGTGCAATGCCGCCGGACTGCTCCGCGCTGGACGCACTGATTTCCTGCACCAGTTCCGCGGTTTTCTGTATGCCGGTAAACATTTCTTCCAGAATAGTGCCGGTTTTTTCCGTTATGTCCAGATTGCTGACGGAAAGATGATTGATGGATTTGGCGGATTTCTGGCTTTTTTCCGCCAGTTTTCTGACTTCTGCCGCCACCACGGCAAAACCTTTGCCGTGGTTTCCCGCGCGTGCGGCTTCAATGGCCGCGTTTAGGGCCAGCATATTGGTCTGCCGGGCAATTTCTTCCACCACCCGGATTTTTTCGGATATGCTTTTCATGGCCTTTACGGTTTCGTTCAGGGCTTTCCGGCCTTCTTCCGTATTGCAGGATGCTTCCCCGGCAATCGCGGCTGTCTGCCGTGCATTATCCGCGTTCTGACTTACCATCGCGCTCATTTCTTCCATGGAACTGGATATTTGCTGAATATTGGCGGCCTGCACGGCCGTGCTTTCGGAAACCTGCTCTGCCCCGGAACTTAACTGCTCGCTTCCGGCCGCCACCAGCTCGGCTGTCTTTTGGGTATGAAGGGCAAAGCGGCTGAGGTTTTCAATCATGGTATTGAGATTATTTCGTATCTCATTATAATCCCCTTTATATTCTTCCGAAATGGGTTCCGGCAGATTTCCCTTGGAAATGCGATCCACATAATCTGCGGTGATATTCAGGGGATTGACCACCGCATCCAGGGTGGCATTTACGCCCCGGATAATCCGGGCATATTCTCCGCCGAAACCGCTTTCTTCTCCCCGGACACGGAGCCTTCCTTCCAGGGCTGCGTCCGTAAGCTCGTTGATGGCCCGGACAATGGACTTGACAGTGCTGACCATCCGGGCCAGGGATTTGCCCAGACTGTCTTTTTCCGAAAGAATACTGACTTCCACATCCAGATCACCTGCGGCCACTTTTCCGGCCACATGCACCGTGCCCTGCAGATTGCTGACCAGCTGATTGATGTTGTTCCGCAGATCATTGAAATCCCCTTTATATTCTTCGGAAATCAAATCCGGAAAATCCCCTTCGGAAATGCGGGCCATATATTCCGCGGCCGCATTCAGGGGGGTAATCACCGCATCCAGTGTATTGTTGATTCCCTGCACAATGTCGGCATATTTCCCGCCGAATCTGTTCAGATCTCCCCGTTCTTCCAGATTTCCTTCTGCCGCCGCTTCTGTAAGCCGTCCGGTTTCCCGGCTCAGATCCGTCAGGCTTTCTTTTACCTGAGACAGACTTTCATTGATTTTCAGGAAATTTTCCCGGGTTTCCAGGGTATGTTCATCCGCATCCCCGACACAGATTTCAAAGGAAAGATCCCCGCTGGCCAGAGAACGCAGAACCCCGGCCAGGCGTTCAACCTCTGTATCCTGAAATTCTTTCCGGCGTTTTTCTGCGGTAATATCCTGCACCATTTCAATATGCCCGATCTGTTTTCCCCCGGTATCGGTGATATAAACCGCATCCACCCGGAAATCTTTGTCCAGCCCCGGCTGGGTGAAAAAAGATGTCTGTTTTCCCCGTCGCAGCACTGCAATACCGCATCTTTCGGTATTGCAGATATCCGCTCCCCAGTTGCTGCACTGTTTTCCGATGACATCTTTGCGTTTCAGACCGGTGACTTCTTCCGATGCTCTGTTGATAAAGGTCCAGTTCATTTTCATATCCGTAACGGAAAGGGGCCAGGGCAGGGCATCCAGAATCTGCTCAAACCAGAAGACCTTATTCACAATCAGATCCAGGGTATTGTTGACACCCTCTACAATTTTCCGGAAATCCCCCCGGTGCCGGGACAAATCCCCACGGGTTTCAAACTGTTCCGACAGTGCGGCTTCGGTGAGCATGTCCGCATCTTCAGTAAGGAAATTGACAGATTCGATACATCGGTTGAGATTTTCAATAATACGGTTGAAATCCCCGCTGTAGCACTCCGTAATTTTTTCGGGGATATCGCCGGCGGCAATGCGGTCAATATACGCGGCCGTTACATTGATGGGAGATACAAACGCGTCTATCAAAGAATTGATGCCGCTGATGAGTTCATGCCATCCGCCTTCGTAGTTTTCCGCATTTCCCCGTGCATCCAGTCGCCCTTCCTGTACCGTCCCGATGAGCTGCCCCACTTCTTCCAGCAGGTTTTGCAATCCCCGGATCATATGGTTCATGGCTTTCATGAAACGGTCATCTTCGGAACGTTCCCGCACTTCTGCCCGCAGATTGCCGGATGCTATATCTTCGGCAATGCGGGCACTTTCTTCCATAGCTGCGATAAGCCGGTTGAGATTTTTTGTTATATGACTGAAATCTCCCCGGTATTCTTCCTGAATTTTTTCCGGAATATCCCCCCGCGCAATGCGGTTCACAATGTCGGCTGTCATGGAAACGGGCGCGGCAAAGGCATCAGTGACCCGGTTGATTCCCATAATCAGTTCCCGCCAGTCGCCGGAATAATTTTCCGCATTGCCCCGGCTGTCCAGCCTGCCTTCCCGCACGGCCTGGGTCAGATCGTCGGTTTCTTTCAGTACCTTTGCAATGGTATTCTGCATATTCCGGAAGGCATCGGCCAGATGTCCGATTTCATCTTTGCGGAAAATCTGTATTTCTTTGCTGAAATCCCCCCGGGCAATGGCATTGGCTGTTTTTACAATATCCCGGATGGGGCGGGTGATATGCAGGGCGGCCAGTCCCATGAGAAACAGTGCTCCCAGTGTACAGGCAGCGCCGATAACGCACATTTTTAAAATATCTTTGCTGCTTCTGTTTACCTGTTCATCGGCTGCGGCTGTAATAATATTCATGGGAACCCTGATGCCGATGGTCCAGGGAGTTCCGGTATTCCCGATCTCCATGGGAATGCGGACCTGCATCTCATCCCCGCTGATTTTCGTATTCGGCCCGGATGCTCCCGGAGCCCATTCTGTTCCGGCTTCACCAAGAACGGAAAGCGGTTTTCCTGCCAGTTCCGGTTTTCCGCTTACAGCCACCAGTGTACCTTTGTGGCTGATTATAAAAATCCGGCCTGCCCCGTCAAAGAGATTGTCCACATCATCGGCCATTTTCTGCAGGGTGTCCAGGCGTATATCTGCACAGGTAATACCGTAAAATTCATCCGCCATAATGGGGACGGCAAGGGAGGTCATCAGCGTGGCTTTTCCCTGAACCGGATAAACCAGGGGTTCCATTATATACTCGCGTTTCGTTTGTCTGAGCAGAACATACCAGTCCGATGTTTCATAATCTTCCAGGGGACTGAGAGCAACAGTTCCGTCTTCCCCCCGGTTCCAGTAGGGAATAAATCTGCCGCTGGCATCATGCCCTGCGGTATTGGCAAATTCCGAATCCATACCGTCAAAGGCATTGCTTTCCCAGCAGGTGCAGACACCGACATATTCCGGGTGCTGCTCTGCCACTGACTTCAGCATCGCGCTGACTTTTTCCCTGTCCGGATTCAGATTTCCGCTTTTGATACCGAGAAACATTTCCGCCATGGTCCGGGCCGTCTGCAATGCCCCCTCCAGTTCCATCCGGATGGAATAGGCATGTTTCTCCGCGGCCGCCACAGCATACTTACTGGCCTCCTGAATGACTTCCTCTCTGTTTTTTTGCGCATTTATTTTCAGCACCCAGACCGAATAGGATACAATCACTGCCGTCAGTACCAGCAGGCAGGTTCCGGACAGGAAAATGATTTTTAACTGCAGACTGTCTTTTATTTTCATAATCTCCCCATTTTTCATCGGTTCTGTTTCTCTGATTTCTTTTGAAAATCAGTGACTGATGAACCGCCAAAAAGCCGGAAACACCTTCATTCCAATCAAAAACGCAGTCCGGAACCGGCTGAAATCAGGAATTTCCCCGAAAACAGACTCCCCGTTTTGCATCGCTGATGCCGGGTTGCGCTACGCCAACCCGGGCTGCTTCGGGCAGATTCTTTTCATCGAACTCCCTTAGCGGATTCCTGCTTTTGCCGCAATGAATGAAAATGTAATATTCGGACCTTTTGGAGGATCATCAGTAATTCAATTCCTGCAAAATATATTTTATGGCCGCATCTGTTGTTTTTCCGGGTGTGTTTATCAGAATAACAAAAGGATACAGTCCATTCGAAGTTTCCACATAACCGGCCCGGCATTTCACACCGCTGAGGCTTCCGGTTTTATAATATTCTCTGCCTTTGTGTTTCAGAAGTCTGTAATGCGGTGCATATTTTTCCAGCACTTTCAGCATCTGCAGCGGGGAAATCCGGTTGTTTCGGGAAATGCCCGAACCTTCTTCCATCTGAATTTCCTCTGTCCCCAGCACATTTTTACAGAACAGTACAGCGGCCTTTCTGCCTTTTTCCAGATTGCCGGGCGGACCGAAAGCAGCGATACCGCATTGAATAAATAACTGATTGGCAATGAAATTATTGGAATATTCCAGAAGACGGGCCATCACTTCATCCAGGGGAAATGCAGAAATATGGCGGTACACCAGCCGGTCCTCATCGGGATGCACAGTGCCGGTGCGGATGTGCCCCTGTGTTTGGACTCCTTCCTTTTTCAGAAAATACCGGAAAAGATGACCGGCATAAAGCAGGTTTTCATTGTTTTCCGCAGACAGTACAATGCGTTCCTGCCGCAGGCCGGATCTGCGGATCCGATCTGTAACAAAGGGAAGCAGGGGAGTCTGGGCTTCTGCGCTTGCATACTGCCCACTGACGCGCCGGAAATTTACGGTATTAAAGTTGACACAAAGCGCGCCGTTGGGAGAATCATAGGGGTTCAGACTGGAAGTTACGCCGGGAATGATGACGGATGCGTAATAGGATGCATCCAGTATGAGATCATGAAACCGGTCTGTTTCTGCGTGAATCGCACGGGCAATCCCCGGCAGCACTTCCGAAATGAGGAGAGGATCTCCGTAACCTTTGATTTTCAGGTTTTTTTCTTTGTCCAGATAACATTCCGTGACAAAACGGAAATCATTGCCCAGATAGTGCCGGGACATCAGGGTTGTCAGAATTTTCAGGGTGGAGGCAGGCATCCGCTGCACACGGGCATTTTTTTGGAAAATCACCTTTCCGGAGGAGTCCGCAATCAGCACGCCGTCCCGGGGGCCGATCTGATTTGCCAGCCGGTCCCACTTCGCGGCGTATGCAGGACTGCTGCATGTAAAATACAGGAGAAAAAACAGGAAAGCATATTTGTATTTTGCCATCATTTCATTTTACTCACAGTCATAAAAGTGATTTTCGAATATGAATGTACCGTCTCTGAAGGAGTCACAGACGGAAAGTCTGTGAGCGGACTGTCATCTGCCGGACACTGCCGGACTTTCAGTTCGGCACTCCTCCGGTATCATCTTTTCCGGAAATCACCAAAGTTCCCTTTTTGTAAAGGGGGATTCAGGGCATTTCCGTCAGGTGAAGAGCGGAGAAATCCCCGAACGGAAAGTTTGGGATGCTGAAATTATTCAGAAAAACAGTTCCAAACTTTCCGTTTGGCACTCCCCTGAAGTCTTATCCTGGCAGCAATGGGATGCAGGGGGATTTTCAGGCATTTGAAAAAATCCCCCGTTTTTTTATCCCTGCCGGTTCATTTCGCTTACCAGTTCTTCCAATACCCTGTCTGCTTCTTCCACCGGAACCTGGCATGTGCCCACTTTGCGGTGACCGCCGCCGCCGTATTTCAGCATCAGCGCGCCCACATCCACCCTGGCACTTTTATTGATGATGCTGTATCCGCAGGTCATGACAATATTCTGCCTGTTCAGTCCCCAGATGACCTGAATGGAAATATTCTGCTCCGGGTACATGCTGTACATGACAAAGCGGTTGCCTGTATAAATTTCTTCCTGATTCCGTAAATCCAGTACTATCACATTCCCCCGAATGCCGGTATTTTTGCGGATCATTTCCTGAAAAATTTTATCCTGTTCAAAATAGCGTTTCACTCTTTCTTTTACATCTTCAATTTCCAGAATTTCTTCCAGTGTTCTGCTGCGGCAGTATTCGATCATATCCATCATCAGCTGATAATTGCTGATACGGTAATCTTTATAACGTCCCAGGCCGGTTCTGGGATCCATGATAAAGGACAGCAGCACCCAGCCCTGGGGATTGAGGATTTCATCAGCACTGAAATCCGCAGAGTCCGCTTTATCCACAGCATTCACCAAATCCCGGATATGGGGATTGCTAAATTTGCTGTCTCCTCCGTAATAATTATAAATCACCCGTGCCGCACTTTTGGCTTCGGAATCTGTTGCGCCCTGAAAATCCCTGAATGCCTTCCGCTCATCCTCACTGGAATGATGATCAAACCATAAGCCGCATCCTTTGACATAGGGGATATTGGCCAGCAGATCATTTTCGCCGATTTCCACCTTCCCATCCTGAATATCTTTGGGATGAACAAATGTAATATCATCAATCACACCGACTTCTCTTAAAAGCACAGCGCAGCCCAAACCGTCAAAATCCGAACGTGTTAAAAGTCTCATCCTTCCTCCTTCTTTTCAGTTATCAGTTATCAGTTATCAGTTATCAGGTATCAGTGAACAGGTATCAGGTATCAGTGAACAGGTATCAGGTATCAGTTACCAGTTACCATGTAATGTAACACCCCTATTGAAAAAATCAGTTACCATCTGAATATATTCAGAATAACGATATGACTCCTGTGCAGACCGACCGGACTGACGACAGCGGAATCCGCCCCGGAACCGTGTCCGGCCGGGCCGGAAGTCGGGAGCATCCGATTTTCTCAAAGGGTATGTTACATTACACAGTTACCAGTTGCCGGTTACCAGTTGCCAGTAACGACTGTTTACTGATAACTGTCTATTATTTCCTTTACGGATTGTTTTAACTGGCGGATTACCGTGGGATCGGCAATGGAAATATCCCCCAGTTCCGCTTTGATTTCCGCTGTATCCAAAACAAAATCTTTTCCGTCAATGATATGGGTGTAAAGAAAATCAATTTCCGGTCTGCCTGCAATCAGAAGCATCACAGTTCCGACCATATCCCCCAGGGGTGCCCGGTCTATATGATCGTATTGAAAAGTCGCGGCTGTCCGGGTCCCTTTCCCCGGTTCGGAAGCAATATCAAATGTTCCGGCGCAGCGTTCTGCCGCTGTCTTCAGCAAAGAAAGCCCCATGCCCACCCGCCGGGTGGTGCGGCCGGTGACAAAAGGGTCGGTGATATTGACCAGCATTTCCGGTGGAATGCCGCGGCCGTTGTCACTGATTTCCACTTTCAGCAGATTGTCCCTGCGGTTTTCTTCTACATAAATTTCAATCCGCTTCGCTGCTGCTGTAATGCCGTTTTCCGCAATATCCATTATGTGAAGAGAAATTTCCCGCATTTTTCATTCCTCTCTGAAAATATATCTCCCATACCGTTTCTGCAATGCAAGACGGATTTCATCCAAAGCTGGAAAATCCGTCATCATTGCCGTGCGCGCTCTGCCGATATCCTTCGGATAATGGGCATCTGAAGATGTCAGCAGGGGCAGATGCGAAACAGCGGGAATTTTTTTTCCGGCTTCATGCAGAGGCATCCGGTAAGAAACCTCGGCAGCATCCAGCGGCAGATCCGGGGGGATAAAACCGAGCTGACTGATAATGCCGAAGGCCGGTCTGTCCACATGCGCGGCAATGCTCAGCCCGCCAAGCTGATGGGTTTTTTCCACGATTTTCTGCAATGACAGGGTGCTTGCCCCGATGAGCATTTTATCACTTTCGCCGATGACTTCATCATTTTCATCTGCAATGATCTGATAACCGAAATAATCGGGCCGGTTGATTCCGGGAAGCCGGGACTGCACCTTTTCCTGCATGGCCAGCGCGCTGCCGATGTCAGCAAAAATAGCCAGAATATGCACTTCTTCCTTCGAGCAGATCTCCAGTCCCGGCAGTACGCAAAGCCCGGCTTTTTTTCCCATGCGCATGACCGCAGCCGCATTTTCCGCGGAATTATGGTCACAGACGGCAATGATATCCAGTCCTGCCGCTATACTTTTTTCCACCACGGCACGGGGACTCATCTCCCAGTCTCCGCAGGGGGACAGGCAGGTGTGGATATGCAGATCCGCATATAGGGGCCGGAGTTTCATAAAATCAGGCGAGTCCGGAACCGATTCCCATCTGATACATCTGACCGGAAAGCTGATAGGAGGAAGCCGGGCTGAGCAGCAGGGGAATGCCTTCTTTATCGGCTTTTTCCAGAGTGTCCGCGTCCGGCTGATGGTCACCGGAAATAACGATGGCCGCCATTTCCCGCAATACAGCCACGGCAACAATATTCTGGTGTCCCTGCACGGTAATCCAGATGCATCCCTCCGGGGATTTCCCCATAATTTCACTCAGCAGATCACCGCAGTATCCGTCCGGCACTTTCCGGTCCAGTCCCTCTTTTCCCGCGGCCACCTGCAAATTCATCTTTTCCACAATATCCTTTACTGATACGGTCATAATATTGTCCTTTCTCAATATTATTCATAAAGCTGAAACCGGTTTTCATTTTTCCGGAATCGGTTTTCTCTAACAGATATTCTCAGAATTCTTTGGGTCTGAAATCCTTCCGGTTCAGCAGGGCGGCTCCGCCATCGGGTGTCTGGGTCAGCACATACAGCCCCGCCTCTTCGGCATAACGCCCCACCTCATCCCTGACCACAAGCGCGCCGATGCCCCCGGATATGCGGTACCGTCCGTATTCCGGAAAAACCGTTCTGAATTTCGGAAGTTTGCTGCGCACAAAACTGTCCACCATCCGTGCGGACAGTTTGTTTTTCACTTCAATCACCAGAATCTCATCCTCTTCCGCTGCCACAATGTCGTATTCCGCCACCCCTTTTTTTTTCAGATTCCGGAGTATTTTTGCGAATTTTTTCCCTTCGGGCCGGAACAGGTACTTTACATTCCGGTAAAAAAGATCCTCGGCCACCTCCCCCTGAACGATTCCCAAATCCCCGAGCTGCCTGCCGATATCATCCAGTTTTTTTATGGTACGATCCAGCAGTTTTTCGGTTTTGTTCAGCTGCGCATCGGTTCTGTTCAGCTGCGCATCGGTTTTTTTCTGGGCTTCCCGGAGTTCCGCAATCTGTGCATCGGTCTTTAACTGGCGTTCTGCAATTCGGGCATCGGTCTTTAACTGGGCTTCCCGGAGTTCCGCAATCTGTGCATCGGTCTTTAACTGGC
>JAABRU010000305.1 GCA_011390755.1 Desulfobacteraceae bacterium
CCTATGTCACCGGAAAAGATAATCCGGACGGGAGGCGAAAAGTCTGCAGAGTTCTTTGTCTGATTTCAAAGTGATCGGGTATGCACTTTCTGAAGATTCATATGCATTTTATATTTCATTATAATAATACCGTTTTCAAAAGTCAATTGATCCCGCATTTCATTTGTCTTTATAACACTTTGAAAATTAAATTGATTTTTTGCCTGCTTTTTTTATGGCCGAATTAAAGGATTTCCCCCGGATGACGACCGCCTCCTCAGACACAGCGGAGCTGTCAATTATTTTGATGAACTGCCGGCCCGCATCCGGGACATCCGAATCTTCCGGAAAAATACTCTGGCGGAAAATCCTGGATATTTACACCGCAGGCATTGACTGTGATTCGGTTCCCGGCCCCCGCTGAAAAACTGCGGACAGAAAAAGAATTCATATTTCTTACGGTCTGTGATATAAAATGATATGAAAAACCAAAAGCAAATCAGGGCAGGCGGTCTGACCCGGAATAAGCCCTTTTTGGGCAGATTGACTTGGAAAAAACTCGGATGCCGCCTGTGAAAAAACAGCAGAAAAAAATTGTCCCCGGTTCACTGAAAACCGGCAGGACGGCAAAATCATTTTCGGAAATCTGAATCACCGGATATTTATGGGAGGTTTATGCATATGGACATCATTACCCACAAAAAAATCAGTGCGGCACTTTGCGGCACTCCCCTTGAAATCAGAAAAGGATACAGCCGGGCAGAACTGCGCACCACAGCGGAAATGGCCGCGGATGAACAGGGCCTGGTGCATGGCGGTTTCATATTCGGGCTGGCGGATTATGCGGCCATGATTGCCGTCAATCATCCCAATGTGGTGCTGGGCGGAGCTGATGTAAAATTTCTGAAACCGGTCCGGGTGGGAGAACTTGTCACTGCCGAGGCACGGGTGACAGAGGAAAAAGGAAAAAAACAGATCGTTTCCGTGACAGTCGCACGGGGGGATGACAAAATTTTTGCAGGTGAATTTGCCTGTTTTGTTTTGGATAAACATGTGCTGGAGGGATAAGGATTTCTCCCAAAAAACGGACACCGGGTCCCTGCCCTGAAAAAAAGACGGTCATCAACGGATTTGACCCACTATCAGAAAAAGGATCTTGCATGATTGATTTTGATATACCGGCGGATCATATTTCCGCGCAGGATGCTGCCGGAATCCTCAAAGATTTTTTTTTACAGACAGATGCGCAAAGAATTTTTATCTCCGATGATCCCCGCTATTACCGGAGAATACGGAAAAATATCCGGGATATTTTTTTCCGTCTTACGGTTTGGGAACGCCCTTATCTGGAAAGTACACGGGGGCTGAACTGGCCCTATGAATCCTTAAACAAAAGAAAAGCCTTTTTCAGCGAAGCCGCCCATTATCCCGAATCTGATCGGACAGCTCATGGTCCGAATACAGAGTTTGTCCGCACGCAGGCCCTGCTCTTTCTGGCTTTTCTTCCCTTTTCCGGTCAATGGCGCCAATTGCTGAATCTGGAAAGAGAGGGAGGAAACAATCCCCTGATTCGCTCGGAAATACAGGATTTTTTGCAGAAAGAACAGGAAAAATGCGCTGCAAAACTGCGGAAAAAAGCGCAGAAAACCTTCCGGCTCCGCCATTTCTGCCAGATACTCAAAGCCCCCCGTATGCCGAAAGAAAAAGGAATCCTGCGCATATTTTCCCTGCCCTATCTTTTTGCGGATCTGCATCTGCTTCTGCGTCTGAGCCGCCGCTATTTTCTTTATGTGGAACCTCCCTGGGGTGTTCTGGCCCGCCATAGCTGGCTGCGCTGTTTCAGTGTGCTGGAAGACCCGGTACTTTTCGGAGTCTGCGGGCAGGAAGATGCGAATTTTCTGAAACAGCAGAGCGGGATTCTGTGCATCCCGCTGGCCCACGGGGATTTTCTGGAAGAAGACGGCAGTATTGATCTGAAAAAAAACAAAGAGTATGATATTGTATTCAATGCCACGTTTGATGATATGCCGCGCAAACGGCACCGTCTGATGCTGGAACTCCTGCAGCATCCCCTTCTGGAAAATAAGACCGCCCTGTTTATGGGGAGGGGAAGTCCGGAAAATGCGGAAAAATGCAGAAGAATGGTTTTGGAAAGCGGTCTGGAAAAACGGGTAACAGTAAAAGACAACCTGCTGCGGAAAGAAGTTCCCTCCTTTCTGGCAAAATGCCGCATGGGGGTGCAGCTTTCTTTGCATGAAAACGGATGCCGGAGTATTTACGAATATTTCCGCTCAGATTTGCCCTGTGTGGTTTCTTCCTGCACAGCAGGTATGAATTTCAGCCATTTTACTCCCAGAACCGGTTTTGCCGTACCGGATATTGAACTGGCAAAAAGCATTTCCGGAGTGCTGGCGGATACCGGGCCTTTTGCACCCAGAGCCTGGTTTTTTGCCAATTCCGGCACCCGGCATTCCACAGAAATACTGAACCGGAGATGCCGGGAAATTTTTGAAAACCGGGGCTATGAATGGACTTCGGATATTGTGCCCTTAGGCAGCAGCGGGGCCAATCGCTATATCTGTCCGGAGCATTATGAGCAGTTTCTGCCGCAGTTTGAAGAACTGCTGAAAATCTTCCGGGAAGCAGGGGTTGGGGTTCCCCTGTGTGTGGAATAATCTCTCTGCGTTACAGTATTTCGTCAGGGGGTCGGTGTCAGGTGTCAGGTGTTCGGTGTTCGGTGTTCGGTGTTCGGTGTCGGGTGTGAGGTGTGAGGTGTCAGGTGTTATTATTTTTTTTCATTATCTTCTTTCAAAGGAGGTTGGTATGAAAAGCGGAATACTAAGAAAAACGGTTCTGTGCTTACTGCTTGGAATCTGCCTGTTTTCGGGTGCTGCAAATGCGGCGCAGGACGGCGGCTATGATGTTTTTTCCGGTCTGTGGGTGAAATCGGTTCTGCGGACTTCCGCAGGTTCTTTCACTCTGATATGGAAAGAGGTGGGCCGGGATATTACACCGAGCGGGGATAAGGTGATCAGCGGATATTTTTATGCGGACCCCGATGATTTTGCCTATGGCAGTCAGTACAATCCCGAAGTTTTTGTCAAAATCTATGCGGCTGCCAACGGCTGGGCCAATATTGCCTTCAACCATGTCACCGTGGACAATGTGGATGTGTATTCCGCGCACCATTACAGCGGAAGTGCGCAGCAGAGCGGAACCGTGACCCTTACAGGCAGACTGGCGGAGCATTCCTACACAGGTGTTTCCCCGAATGCGGATTTTACCCCTCCCGCTTCAACCGCGGATGCAGTCCCCTATCAGGACGGCGGCTATATTCTGTTTTCAGATTTATGGGGAAAATCAGTCCTCCGGACTTCCGCTGGTTCTTTCATCCTGAAATGGAAGGAGGTGGGTGCTGACACCACACCGAGCGGGGACAGGGTCATCAGCGGGTATTTTTATGCGGACCCCGATGATTTTGCCTATGGCAGCCAGTACAATCCCGAACTCTTTGTCAAAGTCTATGTGGCCGCCAACGGCTGGGCAAATATGGCCTTCAACCATGTCACCGTGGATCCGGTGGATGTGTATTCTGCCCATTCCTATAAGGGAAGTGCCCATAATACGGGAACTGCGGCACTCAGCAGCAGACTGGCGGAACATTCCTATACCGGTGTCAGGCTTGCAGACAATCCTGCGGGAAACCATAAACCGGTTGCCTATGCTGTGTCTCTGAGCACAAATCTTTCCATACCCTATATTGAGCAGCAGCTGACCGCCACGGACGCGGACAGTGACCGGCTGACCTATGAACTGATAGCCCCGTCCAGCGGATCGGGATATTCCGAAGCCTTTATCAGCCCGAATTCAGGTGTGCTTTATGTCACCCTGTCTGATGACGGCACACCGTCCATTGTACTTCCCTATCATGTGAGCGACGGAAAAATCTTCAGTGATCCGGGGAATGTGACCATTGAAATTGCAGAAAGTTCCGAAGAAAAATCTCTTGGGGGCAATGAAATTGATCCGGAAGTTTATGCGGGATTCGGCCGGGCCGTATTCATGGGAAATCTGCAGGGAGCACCGGGAAGCAGCCCCACAATGCCGTCCTCCATTGATCTGAGCGGAAATTTTCCGAGTCCGGGGGATCAGGGAAAACAGGGAAGCTGTTCGGGATGGGCCACTGCTTATGCCTTAAAAACCTATCAGGAAAAAGTTGAAATGGGCTGGTCTCTGAATACCTCTTCCCATCTGTTCAGTCCTGCATTTGTGTACAATCAGATTAACGGCGGACAGGACAGGGGGGCACTGCTGTCGGAAGCATTGGATATTATTGTCCGTAAAGGATGCGCCACCCTTGCCTCCATGCCCTATGATCCCAATGATTACCGGAAACAGCCCGATGCACAGGCTTTTCAGGAGGCTTCCGATTTTAAGGCGGTGGAGAAGAAAACCCTTAACAGCACCGAGAATATCAAATCCGCACTGGTCAACCGCCAGGCGGTTGTTATCGGCATATGGATATACGGTTCCTTTCAGCAGTTACGGGGAGCCGATTCGGTTTATAATAGCAAAAGCGGCGGTCAGAAGGGTTATCATTTTGTGACCATCACCGGATATGATGACAATCGTTACGGCGGTGCCTTCAGGGTCATCAATTCATGGGGGCAGAACTGGGGGGACAGCGGCTATTTCTGGCTTCCCTATAATTCCCAGGGACTTCTGAATGAGGCATATGTTCTGGAAGATGCTGAAAACAGTATCACTCCCGATCCTGCGGACGAGCCTGTCCGACCGGCACCGACAGGCAGCTGGCCGAACCTGGAAGTGAAAAGCTGGTCCGCAGATTATTCGCCCAGACCCCGGGGGGCGGGGACCCTGCAGTGGGAAGTTGCCAATACCGGAAATGCCACCGCTGCCGCAGGCGCGGATGTCAACCTGATGCTTTCCAAAGATCAGAACCTGACCTCCGCGGATGTTTATGTGATTTACGAAGAAATTCAGTTTGATCTTGCACCCGGGCATTCCGCGTATCGGGATGAGGACAATCCTGTCTCATTTCAGTTTCCGGATACACTGGAAGAGGGAACCTATTATATGGCAGTCTGGGCGGATGATCTGAATGAAATCAGGGAATCCGATGAAAATGACAATATTTCATGGGGTTCCAAACTGATAAGCATTGAAAACTCCCTGCCGGATCTGGAAGTGGAAAAATGGTATGCGGAATGGGATGATTACGGTTACGGAAAACTGACCTACAGAGTTACCAACAGCGGAAAATCAGGGGCAGACAATTCAGACTGGGACATCAATCTGGTACTGAGTCCCGATGAGGAAATCGGCAATGACGACGAAATATTCCTTTTTTATGAAGATGCGGGTTATTCCCTTGCATCCGGTGAAACCGTATACCGGGATGACAACAGTGCGGCTTCCTTTTCTTTGTATGAGGATGCGTTCGGATATTCCGTTCCTTCCGGCACCTATTATATGGCCCTGTGGGTGGATGATCTGAATGAAGTGGATGAAAGCAATGAGCTCAATAACAGTTCCCTGGGCTGGAAAACTATAGATATCGGGGGATATTACCGCAGTGCCGAAAGCACAGCGGGAAATGCCTATAACGGCAGAAAACTGCCGCCTCCGGATGTACGCATGAGAAAAGTCCGGATTACCGATACAGGAGACGGGGGCAGAAACCTGGAGTTTTTGGATGAAAATGCTGTCACCGGTCCGGAGGCGGGAGAGGAGAGTGCGGTGCCGCCGAAAACCGTATCTTCCAAAAATCAGGTGATTTTCCCGATTACTGAAGAGATCCCCATGCCGGAACCGGTGATGATTCCGAAATAATCAGGAAGAAATACAATTCCTCTCTTCGCAGGGGCGGCAGGATGCCGCCCCTGCGAAAACCGGCAGAATCCCGGTTCTGCTCTCCAAAGCAGCATATGCTTCCTGTTTATGCCCTGTGCCTGTGAGCGGAAGCTGTATATGTATTTTCAGAAATCACTTATACTCGATGTTCAGTTTTTTTATAAGTATTTGATTTTATTTGATGATTTTGTAAAAAGTCAGAAAATCAGGTTTTGGTACACATTAATCTGCTGATTTTACTGACAGCGATTTTCAAAAATCTGACTT
>JAABRU010000306.1 GCA_011390755.1 Desulfobacteraceae bacterium
GTATTTTTGGATATGTTGTAATTTCAATATGTTAAAGATTTGTAAATTTGGAAACTTTTAAAGATTCAACAGCATGATAATATTGTATTTTTTGTTCAATCATAAGATTTTGCCTGCACAAGTTCAGATATTTAAACCAATGAATAACAGGTTCTATTTCACGAATATTTCTGTTAAAAGCCTCCGTTAAAAAAAGCTGGTTGATTCTAGTTCCTTCCATTTCAAAATTATATCGCAGGTATTTATTTTTTGATGTTTTTTTAACAAAAGACGGTCCGAATTCGTATTTATTTTCTCCCGATTTCGTTGTAATTCTTTCATACATTTTTTTAAAATACCGGTTTGATTTTATAAAAAGCCACTCTTCATAAATTTTATATTTATCCACTATGAAACCGTAGTCATATATATTGTTATTATAATAGAATAAAAATTGAAACCTGCTTGGTCTGTTTCTGCATCTGTAATCTAATCTGAATGGCAGTGTTGTTATTGTTTCATCACCTCTTGTACCATATATAATAAAGTCTCTGGCAAACTCTATTGCATTAATAAGATTAGATTTTCCAGAGGCATTTGCGCCGTATACGGCCGCTATTTTTAATATATCCGGATTTGAGCCTTTTATATTTCTGTTAATATGTTTTACATGCTTTTTATCACTTGTTGCCATAAGGTTAAAAACAGTTTCTTCTTTAAACGAAAGAAAATTTTCTACTGAAAACTGAATTAACATTTTTCCCCCTTTGATGAACCCGTAAAAAGTCAGATTTTTGAAAATCTCTATTCAATGTCATTGACTTAAGGTACCCGGAAAAAGATAATTCCCCCGATTCATCCCGGCGGCAGAGATAAACAGGTGGCTGCATTTTTCTGCCAGACAGTTTCAGCGGATTTATTTTTTGCCGAGTCCCTAATGCCCCTCCCTGAGGGAGGGGCAGGGGGAGGGTGAAAAGGGGCTTTCATTACAGTCCCCTGCTGCCCCCTCCCCTGACCCCTCCCACCGGGAAAGGGGAATATTCTGCTTACGTCAATGACATTGAATCGCTATTAATAAAATCAGCATATTAATATGTATCAAAACCTGATTTTGGACTTTTTACGAGACCGTCCCCTTTCATTTATTAAAGAATGAGTCTGAAATAGCTCACTTCATTCTGCAGCCCCCCTGAAAGACGGCTGTTCCGATTTTCAAACGGGAAAGTTATTTCGCACCGGTTCCTAAATGGACTGTCAAATATATTTCTGCACACTCAGAAAAACTGCGGAGGAGTGCCGGACGCAGTAGATCGAAAAGTTTCCGGAGGAATGCAAAAATTGTATTTTTGCACTCCGGGACAGTCGTAAAACCGTATCCGGGAGAAACTTTTCGATCTGCTGATATTGCTTTATTATCAGAAAAGGGAAATAGCACAACCCCTAAAAACAATTTTTTGTGATGATATCACAAAAAAAAGAATTATACCTACCAGACCAACGCCAAGTTACGCGGCACAAAGGGCGGGCCGCCGCAGGGAGCGGAACCCCGCAAATCCGCTTCGTGGACAATTTAGCATTTGAAAACCGGAACCACCGTTTTTCAGTGGTTCGGCAAAATCAAACGGACAGGCTGTTTCGTACTCATTCCTTTGCAATCATCTGATTCCGCAGTCAGACAGGATCGTTCTCAAACGGTTCTGCCAACAGCTTTTCCCTGCTTATCCTGCGGCTGCCGGAACAGCAGCATATCATAAACTCTCATATAGGCAGATGCCATTGTTTCCAGACTGAAATACGTTTCAATCCGCTTCCTTGCCGCAATTCCATGGATTTTCATCAGATGCGGATTCTGAATATAAATCTGCAAAGCATCTGCCAGAGCTTCCGAATCACTGGGAGGTACAAGAAAACCTGTCTCCCCCTCCACAAGCAGTTCACGGTTTCCGCCGACATCCGTGGCAATCACCGGAAGCCCGCAGGCCATGGCCTCCAGAATCACATTGGGAATGCCTTCGGCTTTTGACGGCAGAACAAAAATATCAAATTCATGAAGCATATCCGGCACATCATTGCGAAATCCGGTTATTTCCGCAATATTTTCAAGATGGCCTGCCGCAATCAGCGCCTCCAGTTCTTTCCGTGCGGGACCGTCACCGATGAGTGACAATTTGATACGGTCATGCATATGGGGCATTTTTTCCAGCAGTTTTTTCACTGCAAGCACAAGGTTTGCCTGATCTTTCACGGGTCTGAGTCCGCCGACAGTGCATACAGAAAAACTGTCTTTTTCCGCGCGTTCACGCGGATAATATTTTCGGGTATCCACACCATTGAGAATTTTGCTGAGTTTGTCCGGATGCACACCGATTTTTTTTACCAGATAATCTCCGATTTCCTGCGACAGTGCGATATAATGCTTCACAAAAGGGCGCAGCATACGCCGTAACTGATGGGCGCGGTAAAGAATTTTGTCCGGAGTGGTATCCCATCCGTGATCCCCGTGTATTCTTGTCTTCACCCCTGCCAGCCATGCCACCACCTGATTTTCCTGTGTGGCCAGATTTCGGGTATGAACAATGGCCGGGCGCAGCTGTCTGAGAATTTTCCACATCCGCAGAAAGATCCTCGGATCATTTCCTTTCCGTTTGCTGAGGGTGTATATTTTCACATCGGGACGGCTGAGACGGGATACAATCCCCTTTCTGCACCCTGTCTGGGAAATAATTGCATGGCGGTATCTCTCTTTCGGCATGGTATTGACAATATTGATGATGCCAAGTTCCACTCCGCCGTATCCCATCTGATTGACAATATGAATAACCAGCGGTGCCTGCTTTTTGTCAGCAGGCGAAACATTCTGTTTCATTTTTCTTTTTCCTTCACGGTAAAGCAAATCTTCAGCATGATTTTCCTTTCTGTCCCCCCGCGGAAACGGAATACAGCAAAGGGATGATAATTTTTTTTACATAATCCCAGGAATATATTTTGCAGTATTCTGCACCTGCCCGGGCCAGGCTTTTGCCCAGCTGCGGGTTCTCCACAATCCGGATGACTTTTTCAGCAAGCGCCCGATAATCCCCGACAGGTGCCAGCAGTCCTGTTTTTTCATCTGCAACAATATGGGGAATTCCGCCCGCATTTGTGGAAACCACAGGCAGACCGCAGGCATAGGCCTCCAGAATGGTTCCCGGCAGATTGTCCACTCTGGACGCATTTAGCAAAATATCATATTCCTGATAAAGATGCTGCATTTTCTGATGACAGACAGACTCGTAAAATACAACACTTTCCTCCAGTTTCAGATGGGCAACCAGTTTTCCCAGCCGGTTTCTCAGACTTCCGTCCCCGGCAATTCCCAGGCGGGCATGGGGATACTGCTCCCTGACAATGCGGAAGGCACGGATAATACATGCCACATCATATATTTCCTCCAGATTGCGGGTGGACAGCAGCAAGGGCTGAAAACTGTCCCTTGTGCGGAAAGTAAACTGATGCAAATCTGCAATGGTCGGAACAATCCGGGCCTTGATTTCAAATGCCTGCCAAAACACTTCTGCCAGAAAACCTGAAGGGGCGGTCACTGTGTCTGCTTTGGAAATGACGGGTTTGAGTATGCCGCGGTACTGTCTGAAAAATGCACCTGCTGCCCCGCCTCTGGCACTGAGAATCAGTTTTTTCCCGCACAGTTTCATCAGTATGACTGCCGGATAGGTCACCCAGAAGAAAAAATTGTAAAATGCCGTAAAAAAATAAACAATGTCTGACTGCTGCAGGCCTTTGTACAGATTTTTCAGAAACAGAACAAGATTGAAAGCCGTGCGCAGCCCCGGTACTTTGGAAACAAAACCCAACGATTCCGGAAATCCGGTATTGGTTCTTACCCGGATTACCGGAAATCCCTCACATTCCAGATGAGATGCCAGTTTTTCCGCCTGCACAGCCATTCCGCCAAAAGGCGGGGGAAAAGGGGAGACAATGCAAACTGTAATATGTTTTTTTTTCAATGGAACAGTTTTCCTTTCACGGTTTATATGAAAGCCCCCTGCAGAGACGCACGGTGTGCGTCTCTGCGGTATGGCATTTTCATGCTTCGTTGTGACCGTCAGTGATGGCCGTTTATATGAAAGTGTCTGCGAAAAACCGGCCTCCGCCTTTATTTTCGCACACCGTAATGCTGATTATCTTCTTTTGGCAATCAATCTGTCCAGCAGACCGGTCATTTCCAGCAGATACATGGGGACAGGAAAAAACGAGCGGATATCCGGATAATCCGATATATTCCGGCGGGACAGGGCAAATATATTGCAACCGGGTCTGTTGCTTCCGAAAACTGTGCTGACAGCATAACCATATCCGGCCTGCCTGACCATGCTGACAATCTCCCTGTTCCAGGCCCCTCTGGGATAGGAAAATCCTTTCACCGCAGTGCCCAGTTTTTTGGATAACACTTTTCCGGATTCACTGATTTCCCTTTTTGCCTCCCAAAGCGGCAAATCCGTCAGAGGAATATGGGAAAATGCATGGGAACCCACAGAAAATCCGCATTTGTGCAGGCAGCGCAGTTCCTCCCAGTTCATCAGCAGGCGTTTTCCCTCATAATGCCCGAATTCCGTTTGCACAGCATTGAGGAATTCTGCACAAAGATCTTTTCCCGCTGTATTCAGATAACGGACAATCAGACGGGAAACAGGCATTTGCCTGTCTTTCAGGTCGCTTAATTCCGCAATGCCGTCAAATCTGCTCACGCGCAGCCATTTCAGAAACAGGATTTTGTTTTTTCTTATCACACTGTCCAGATAATCCCACCAATAGGGATACCCTCTGTCAATGGGGGAAACAGGAATAAAAAAATCTGCCGGAATGCCTTTGGATTTGAGCAGATTCATTGCGATTTCATAATTATCCCTGTATCCGTCATCAAAGGTGATGGCAACGGCTCTGCCTTTGAGAGTACCGGATTGAATTTTTTCAACGGCTTTTTCCAGGCTGACAATTTGCCGGGATTTTGCCAATTTTTCCATCAAAAAGGAAAAAATGCTGTATGAGACTGACATGGGTGGGATAAAGTATTTTTCATTTTCAACTATCACCCTGTGAAACATAAGAATTTCCAATTTATATATAATACTATCCTCCTATTTTATCTTTTCTGATTTTCTTTCTGAATCCGCTCAGGCCGGAACACAGCAGTTCTTTTATTTTTTCCAGTTCATCCTGTCTGAAAAATCCGCATATGTAAAGAAGAGCGGGGAACAGAAGCATTAAAAGACACTGGGTTATCATTACTGCAGCAAAGGGCATATGTATCATCTCCGAAAGTCCGTATATGATGCCGGATACAGCCAGAAGAAGCAAAATCCTTTTGTATTCAAAAGGCACATAATAGAGTCTTTGTGAAATAAGAAGTGTGAACAGGCAGTGGCTGAAAAAAGTCAGCAGGGTTGCAAAGGATGCGCCCAGAATTCCGTAATTTTTGATGAAATACCAGTTGAAAATCAGGTTCAGAAATGCACTTAGCATATTGACATAGGCAGCATATTTTGTAGTGTATGTCAGCATAATCCCCAGTCTGAAATAATTGGACATACCGTAAAATACATAGCTCATTACAATGAGAAACACAACTGCTGAAGCCCCCTGATATTCATCCGGCGCTATGATTTGGACAACTTCTTCTATAAAAACACTGATGCCCAGTGCGCCGAAAAGCATAATAAAGGAAAAGTAGGTGAAAAATTTTGCAAAGGTATACTGGGCATTATCATTTTTGGCAATCTCAAACCGCTGTGTATTCCAGATTCTGAAAAAAGGCTCGGCAACAAGATAGGAAAGCATCATACCGAATTTGTAGCCCAGGGAATACTGCCCCAGCTGATCCAGGTGGCAAAATTTCTGAACAAAAAAACGGTCGGAAAAATGGATGATGAACATGCAAAATGACTCCGGGATAAGCGGAAGCCCGAACCAAATCATATTGGCGAGTTTTTCCCGTGAAAAAGAAATGCGAAAGTCCTTTCGGATGAGAATCAGCAGGGCGGAGGTATTAAAAAATTTGGTGATGATCATGCTCAGCAGCATCCCCATGACCCCCATGCGGTATACCACAATAAAAAGGATATTCAGGATAAGATA
>JAABRU010000121.1 GCA_011390755.1 Desulfobacteraceae bacterium
AAACGGTATGCCGCTGTCAGCGATCTCAACGGGGGCTTCCGGA
Organism: Desulfobacteraceae bacterium; assembly: GCA_011390755.1. Classification (GTDB taxonomy): domain Bacteria; phylum Desulfobacterota; class Desulfobacteria; order Desulfobacterales; family Desulfococcaceae; genus JAABRU01. The sequence continues at coordinate 44 of JAABRU010000121.1, forward strand.
AGTGAAAGAGAGCAGGTCGGGGCATTATTGGATGCCGTTGAAATCCGGACAGGTAACAGGTTTTCGGTATGTGGTTTTAAGGTCAACTGCAAATTTTACTGATTCATCTGCTGATTTTACAAATGAAATATCTGGATAGTAATTTTGATGATCTGCAAGAACCAGTTTATAACCATTGTCCTCTGCAAATTTCAATATTTTTGGAAAAAGGTGTATTTCCAGTATTTTTGAAATAATTTTAGTATCTGAAGAAATAGTGTAAATATTTTTGAATACATCTATAAACCCTTTTATTGTCCATTGACCATCATCTGTGCTTACATACTTTTTCAGTGAATCTGTAAATTTTATCAAGTCAGATTCAAATTTTATTTTTTCAATCATTCACTATTTCCTGTAATTATTATAAAAAAAGCCATCTAAAAAACGACAAGCTCAGCGGTTTTGTGGGGTGGAGCGCAGCGGAACCCCGCAAAACCGCTGGAGCGTTGGGTTGGGCATTATAATGTGGTTTCAGTTTTTTTGTGTTCAATATTCTTGTCTCTCCATTTTCCCTTTGGTAATAATTTTTGCATTTTAGAAATAATGGCAACTTTTTCTTCCCAAGTCAGGGCTGCAAGTCTGTGTCTGCGTGCAGTTTTTGCAGCAAGAATTTTTGATATATCAGGATAAGATGATTTTATCGTTTTTTGCATGTTAATCGTCCTTTTTCAGATAAAAATTTTGGAACTTTTCCCATTCCCCCTTTAATCCATGACGTGCGACAATATCTTCCAAAACAGATTTATCTACGGAGTCAAATTCAAAAAAATGGGTCAGACGGGCGAAATCTTTCGGACGTCCCGTTTCTATCATAATCGCCGCCAGATATTCGGCACTGAATACCCGTGTGGGGGTTTCACCGAATTCGACCTCGATCACTTTTTCCATAGCCTCTTCAGTCAACGGATTGTAGACAGGAAGAAACTGAACAGGCCAGCCTTCAATATTTACGAATTCTCCTTCGGCTGTGTAGCCGAGTCGGGAAAGATAATCATAGACAGGAGACATGGAAATAAGACCTGATTTTGAAAGCGGGAATATGACAAAAATGTCCAAGTCAAAAGTCTGAACAGGTTCAATATATTTTGTAGCGGCAACGGCTCCGCCAATTGCATATCGCCCGATGATCCCTTCTTTTTCCATCTTGTTGATAACAGATAATGTCTTTTCCATAACGCAAACTTTGTCCTTTTATCTGTTTTTAATTAAAATATTTATCTTATTATTTTTTTAAATAGAAATAACAGTATCCCATAAAACAATTTTCATATTTCCTGTGTTTTCTGAACAGTTTGCAGGCTGGGTTTCGTTCCTCAACCCAGCCTGCAAACTGTTATAGGTCATTTAAAATCCGCCGGAATGACGTGTTGGGCATATTGATTGTTCTAACTTGCTACTCTTTGGCCCAAGTTTCTTCCCATGGATCTTGTGAATTCCTTGCGTCCTTCCAAAAATTCCACCGATGAGTCGCAATTACAGATTTCCCGTCTTTCATCAATGACAGATGAATAAAGCCTACATCTGTAACTTTTTTTCCTTTTTCGCTTCTATCCCAATGTCAGTAGATCGAAAAGTTTTACAAAAAAGCCTTGATTTACAGGATAATTCTTTTTAAAATCTTCTCTGACCGGAAACAGAAAAACGGATCGGAGGTTTTAAAAATGAAAAATCCCGTAATAACAGATGAACAGACATTGGAAGAGGTTATCAACTGCCTTGAAAAATATCTTCCCGTGCATACTCAGGGGGACTGCGATCAGAGAACAGTATTTGAAATTCTGATCCGGGCTGCGTCCGCGGGGGATTCTGTTGAAAATACCTGCCGAATACTGCAGGATGCACCGTGCGGCAGTGATATCCGATATCACCCTGATAAATATAATGATATGAATGAGTTGGAAAGCAACATCTGCAAAGCACTGCATGACCGTCTTCCGCCGCGTATTTACAAAGGCAGACAGGCAGTTGCCGTCGACCTCAATCTGATTCCGTGGTACGGGAAACCGTCCCCTGCCGAAGAACCGTATATATGCAGAAGTCAGGCAAAGGTGGGTACATGTTCGTTCTGTGCCTATGCCACCCTGTATATTATAAGAAAAGGGAAAAGAATTACCGCAGCTGTCATCCCTGTCCGACGTGATGATACGGATGTCGCAGTTATCACCCGGCTCCCCGACAGAATAAGTCCTCTGAATCTCAGAATAAAACGTCTTCTCATTGACAGGGGTTTTTTCAGTGTTCCGGTTATCCGATGGCTGAAAGCGCCTGATATCCCTTTTGAAATGCCGGTGGTTGTCCGGGGTAAAAAGGGAGGCACCCGTCAGCTGCTCTGCGGCGGCAGGAGTTATGAGACTGATTATGAAATGAAAAGTCAGCGGTACGGCACTGTTACTTTTAAGATACGGATCATATGTGTTTACAGCATGGGAAGGTACGGCAGGCAGGGGATCACATACTTTGCATATGCGGTTCACAGGATCGGACTGAAACTGCGGGCTGTTCATGATGATTACAGGAAACGGTTCGGCACTGAAACATCCTGCAGACTGAAAAACACATGCCGTATAAGGACTTCCACCAAAAATCCGGTGGTAAGATTCCTGTTTACCGGTATAGCCTTCATACTGACGGATATATGGGTCCGACTGATATGGGAATTCGTCAGCCTGCCGCGAAAAGGAGGACGTCTTCTCTTTCATGAATGCTTTCCTCTTAAACTGATGCTTACTTTTCTGCGTCAGGCGGTTGACAGGAAACACCAGTTGATAAATGCGGTGTATTTATAGACAGTTAATGGAATTTATGAAAAACTTTTCGATCTACTGAGACTGTCTCGGTGACATCCCAGGATCGAAATCAATTAACTCAAATCCCTTTAGAAATTGATGGTGTAAATTATTTTTGTCCGCCAAACAGACATTGGAGTGTTCATCCGGATTTAATAAAAAAAGCTGTCGAAAAAGGTTATGTGCGAGTATTCGGAAATACACCAAGAAGACTCAGTTTTTTTGATGAGGAACCGGGGATTTCAGTGACAAATATTTGGAATGATCTTATGGGTTCAGGTAACCCATTATATGTTGTCCAAACAAATATTAAAGCTATCCAACGCTGCCTCCTCATGACCACCGACCCCGGCGACCTCGTGTTTGACCCCACCTGCGGATCCGGAACCACAGCCTATGTGGCCGAGCAATGGGGCAGAAGATGGATCACAATGGACACCTCCCGCATTGCCTTAAACATTGCCAAAACCCGGCTCATGACAGCCACTTTTCCCTATTACAAACTCAACGACCCCAACGAACAGGACATTCAGCAGGGATTTGAATACAAAAAAGTACCCCATATCACCCTCAAATCCCTGGCCAATGACGAAGCGGCCGAAGAAGAAACCCTCTATGACCAGCCCTTTGAGGACAAAAAACGGCTCCGGGTATCCGGCCCTTTTACCGTGGAAACCCTGCAAAGCCTGGATGTCATGACCCCGGAAGACCTGATACAGAAACATGAGGCCGGTGACAGTTTTGAAAACCGGGTATTTGAACATCTCACATCCGCGGGGGTAAAAAACGGCATCCGCAATGAAAAGGCCCTGTTCACCCGCGTGGATTCCCTCAGCAGCCCGGCCCTTCATGCCGAAGGATTTTACCAGACAGCAGAAGGCGGACGCAAAGCCTATATCCACATCGGCCCCAAATTCGGTACGGTCAGCAAATCAATGGTCAGCGAAGCCGTAAAAGAGGCCCGTTCACGGGGAGATGCGGACTGGCTGATTATCCTGGGATTTTCCTTTGAAAGCGATATTGCCAACCAGAACGTAACCACCAGTCCGGGTTCTTTTGAAGTAACAAAAGTACGGATGCACGATGATCTGATGCAGGAGGACCTGCTGAAAAAAGACAAAAAGACCGCCTCTTTTGTCACCATCGGGGAACCGGAAATCACAATCCATAAAAACACAAAGGACAATACCTTTCAGGTGGAAATCCTCGGTCTGGACATCTGCGAGCCGGTAAAGGATCAGGTCAAAGCAGGGGACATCCACAATATCGCCTACTGGATGCTGGATGATGATTATGACGGCAGCAGTTTTTTTGTAAAACAGATATTCTTCTGCGGCGGGGATAAAAAAGAATTTGCGGCCTGGAAAAGAGGACTGGACAACCTGGCAAAATCCAATGCCTTGAAAAAAGTGCAGAACACCCTGAAGATTGAAATAGACGAAGAAGCCTTTGACCGGCTTTACAGTCACAAATCCCACCCAACCGAAATCAAAGGAAACAGCCACAGAATCGCCGTGCGTGTCATCTCCCAGTTCGGGGAAGAGGCCATGAAGGTGATGAATGTTGAATGATTACAGAATCCGCAGATCGGAAAGTTTCCCCCGGATACGGTTTTACGGCTGCCCCGGAGTGCGGAAACTGTATTTCAGCACCGCCGCATCTCCCGGTTACCCCATGCAAAAATACAATTTTTGCACTCCTCCGGAAACGTTTCGATCTACTGAGAATGTCTGGCAAGGGGAATCAGATATTTAATATCCACAGAGGAATTCTGATTCCGATAACCCCGTAAGGTGATTTCCGGAAAAGATGATACCAAAGGAGTGCCGAACGTTCGGCGGAGCTCACGTCGGGGCCTGGAAGACTTCGGCGAGATCAGTCGAGTCGTTTGGCAGTGTCCGGCGGATGACAGTCCCGCTCACAGACGACCCGACTGAGCCCGCCGAAGTCTTTCCGTCTGCGACTCCTTCAGATTCGGTACATTCATATTCGGAAATCGCCCAAATCAGGAAGCGGCCCAAAGACTTGAAAATTCTATTTTTGAAAAAAACGGTCACAAAATGGCAGCAGAAAACAGAAAAGGGATTAGCGCAAACCGCTAACCCCCTGATTTTTATGGTGGGCGATACTGGGTTTGAACCAGTGACTTCTACCGTGTGAAGGTAGCACTCTCCCGCTGAGTTAATCGCCCTTTCATATTTTCTGAATTGGACTATATACCCCTTTGGTATTTGAGGTCAAGCATTTTTTTGCTCTTTGCGCCGGGAATTGCGGTAGGCCCGGAAAAAACGTTTTCCGCTTGTTCCGATTTCTTTTTTCCGCAGGCGGTTCCGGGAACCGTCCGCGTGTATCTGCCGAAATGAAATGCGCCGGAATCTTTGGGGCAGTATGGACTTTTTTTTCATTTTCCGGAAAAAAACACGCCGGTTCCGGCAGGCGGTTGTCCGTTCCGGCAGCAGTCGCCGGAGTATCCTGCCCCGGTACTTCGCTGCTCTTTCTTCTGCATTTCCGGGGCTGTCTTCCCCTTTGCCGGAAGGAAAGGTCATCCCGCCCCTGTCTTTGGGAATTCCCACAATTTCCGGCCCGGATTCTTCTTTGCCGAATGCTTCCATTTCTTTGGGCGAGGGCAGATCCCGGAGATCTTTGAGATCAAACATTTCCAGAAATTTTTTTGTTGTGCCGTATATCATGGGTCTGCCGGGAATTTCCCTGCGACCCATCACCCTGACCAGTTTGCGTTCCAGCAGGATACGGAGCACGCCTCCGCTGTCAACCCCCCGGATATATTCAATATCACTGCGGATGACCGGCTGTTTGTAGGCAATAATGGCCAGGGTTTCCAAAGCGGCTTTGCTCAGGCGCGCAGGTTTGTTCTGCAGCATCCGCTGAATCCAGTCTTTGTATTCCGGACGGGTACGGAGCTGGTATCCGCCGGCCACTTCGCAAAGATAAAAACCGCCTTTACGCTTTTCATAATCCGAAGACAGCGCAAACAGGGCCTCCCGCACCGGGAAGGATTCCTGCAAATCCAGAATTTCCTGTATCCGTTTGACGGACAAAGGACTTTCTGTAACAAAGAGAAGGCTTTCGATAATATGCCTGAAATCTTCTTTCATATATAAAACAGCCGGATAATACCGGTATGAATCTGCTGACTGATGCGGATCAGATTCAGTTTTGCCATTTCCAGAATCGAAAGAAAAGTGACAATCAGCTCTTCTTTTACTGCCCTCACCGGGAAAAGTTCCTGCAAAGTGACGGTTCCCCGTTCTTCGAGAATTTCAATGAGTTCGGATATTTTGTCTTTGATGGAAAAGCGTTCTTCCGTAAAATCCACCCGGTGATCTTCTCCCATTTTTTCCAAAACGGCCTGAAAAGCGGCTATCAGATCAAAAAGACCCGCGGTAATCATCTGTTCTTCCTTATCCACAGCCAGCTCCTCTTTTCCGGGGGAACGCACATAGGTGTCTTCTCCCAGCAGGGGACGGTTTTCCAGCTGCTCTGCCACAGATTTCATCCGCAGGTATTCCAGCAGGGGACGCGTGATTTCCATACGGGGATCTTCTTCCTCATCCTCATCCGTACTGTATACCGGCAGCAGGGTCCGGGATTTGATATGGGCCAAAGTGGCGGCCATGAGAATAAAATCCCCGGCCACATCAATATTCATGGTTTTCAACCACTGCAGATAGTTCAGGTACTGTTCGGTGATCATGGCAATGGGAATATCATAAATATCCACCTCATTTTTTTTTATGAGATAGATAAGAAGATCCATGGGACCTTCAAACACATCCCCCACTTTGACTTCATAGCGGTCGTCCGGCATATTTTTCGTCCCCCGGTTGCCCTTTGTCGGGTTAGGCGGTGCCAGTCCCTTGACCTTAGGCGATTTCCAAATATGAATGTACCGCTTCCTGAAGGAGTCACAAACTGAATATTTGTGACCGGACTGCCATCTGTCAGGCACTGCCGGTTTTCAGTTTGGCACTCCTTTGCTACATTTTTTTCAGGAAATCATCTTATGCGGTTATTTTCACCGCGGCCCGCACTTCCCTCAGGGTCTGCTGCGCCACTTTCCGTGCTCTGTCACTGCCGGAAACAATGATGTCTTCCACCATTTCCGGTCTTTCTTTATAATACATGCGTTTTTCCCGGATGGGTTCCAGGAATGCCGCCAGACTGACCCCCATTTTTTTCTTGCATTCTACACAGCCGATACCGGCATTGCGGCAGTTTTCACTGATGTCATCCACCAGAGCCGGATCCGAATAGCGTTTGTGGAAATCAAAAACATTGCAGATATCCGGGTTGCCGGGGTCATTTTTGCGTTTCCGGTTTTCATCCGTAACCATTTTGGATACTTTGGACGCAATGTCATCCGGGCTGTCGGAAAGATAGATGGCATTGTCATAGCTTTTGCTCATCTTGCGCCGATCCCAGCCCAGAATTTTGGAATCTTTTGTCAAAATGGCATCGGGTTCCGGGAAAACCTTTCCGTAGAGATAATTGAAACGCCGGGCAATTTCCCGTGTAATTTCCACATGGGGAACCTGGTCCACCCCCACGGGAACCCCATGTGCTTTGTAGATAATAATATCCGCTGCCTGGAGAACCGGATACCCCAGGAATCCGAAAGTGGAGAGATCCCTGTTTTCCATCTGCACTATCTGATCTTTGTAAGTGGGATTGCGCTCCAGCCAGGGAACCGGTGTAATCATGGAAAGAAAAAGAAAAAGTTCCGCATGTTCCTTAACATAGGACTGCACAAACAGGGTGCTTTTTTCCGGGGACAGGCCCGCACTGAGCCAGTCCAGAATCATTTCCCGCACATAGGTGTTAATGGACGATGTATCTTCATAACTGCTGGTCAGGGCATGCCAGTCCGCAATGAAAAAGAAGCAGTCGTATTCATCCTGCATTTCTGCCCAGTTTGCCAGCGCGCCGTGCAGGTTTCCCAGGTGAAGCGGGCCGGTCGGACGCATGCCGCTGAGTATCCGTTTTTTTTCTGTCATTTTTTTCTCCTGATATACAATACATAGGTTTTCAGATAATATTTTTGGATAGGCCGGGGGGGAAGGCCGTGAACCCAGGCATCCTGAATCTGTACAATCACACAAAATTTTTCTCCTTCAGTCCGCCTGCTGATTTTGCTCAGAACAGGCTGCCGGAAACGCTGCCTCCGGTTTTCGGAATAAGGAAACAGGGAGCAGAGCAAATCGTCCGGAACATCATTTCGGCTGCAGACATAAAACTTAATCTTATATATAATTATCCTGGAAAAAGCAATGCTGTGATTTTCCGTTTTTGAAAAAACAGTTTTGTCTGAAAAAAAGAAGATGCTTTATCCCTGTAAATTGCAACAATTCGTTGACGGGTGAAAAGAACTGTGCCACAAATAAAAGTTATTTTATCTTTCAGGAGTATGAAGTGAACCATTCTTTTCAAATCATTGCGGAATCGGAAAAAGCCCGCTGCGGAAAACTGGAACTGCTTCACGGGACTGTGGAAACCCCGGTTTTCATGCCCGTGGGAACCCTGGCCACGGTCAAAGCCCTGTCGCCGGAGGAACTTACAGACGCAGGTGCTCAGATTATTCTGGGGAACACCTATCATCTTTATCTGCGTCCCGGAACGGAGGTCATTGATCTGTTTTCCGGGCTGCACGGCTTTATGAACTGGAAAAAGCCCATCCTGACCGACAGCGGCGGATTTCAGGTATTTTCCCTGGCCAAACTGAGCAAAATCACCGAAGAGGGCGCGGCTTTCCAGTCCCATATTGACGGATCAAAACATCTGCTGACACCGGAGAAATCCGTGGAAGTGCAGATCAGTCTGGATTCCGACATTCTCATGTGTCTGGATCAGTGCATTCCCTACCCGGCAGAGGAAAAGCAGGCCAGAGACGCGATGGAACTGACCACGCGCTGGGCTGTGCGGTGCAAAAAAACCTGGGAGGAAAAAAGCGGGCGGAAAAATGCCCTTTTCGGCATTGTGCAGGGCGGCATGTTTGAGCATCTGCGAAGACAGTCCGCAGAGCAGTTGGCGGAACTGGATCTTCCCGCTTACGCGCTGGGCGGTCTGAGTGTGGGGGAACCCAAAGAGATTATGTATGATGTGGCCGAATATGCCCTTCCCCTTCTTCCCAAAGACAAACCCAAGTATATCATGGGAGTGGGTACGCCCGAAGACCTGGTGGAACTGACTGCACGGGGCGCGGATATGTTCGACTGTGTTATGCCCAGCCGCAATGCCAGAAACGGCCAGCTGTTCACCCGTTGCGGCACGCTGAATATCAATAATGCCCGGTTCCGCACGGATAAGGAACCCGCAGACAGCACCTGCAACTGTTATACCTGCCGGAATTATTCCAGGGCCTACCTGCGTCATCTTTACATGTCCAGGGAGCTGCTGGCCTACCGGCTCAATACCATCCATAATATCCATTTTTATCTGCATCTCATGGAGCAGATGCGGGAAGCCATTGCAAAGGGAACCTTTGCCGCTTTCCGCAAACAGTTTCATGCAGATCAGACGGAGTGCGAAAATTAAGGCCGAAGCCGGTTTTTCGCAGACACTTTCATATAAACCACCATGATATACAATCACAACGAAGCATGAAAGTTTCAACCCGGACTCGTTACGGGGCTCCGCCCCGTAACACCGGAGGTGAGGCTCCGCCTCATACTGTGTACGGGGCAGAGCCCCGGAAAAATGCGTTACGGGGCAGAGCCCCGTAACGAGTTGTAAAGGACTTTCATATAAACCACCATGATATACAATCACAACGAAGCATGAAAGTCTTTTTATACCGGACGCGGAGCGTCCCGCAGCCCGTTCCCACGCGGAGCGTGGGAACGAAGTGTGCGGGGAGATTTTCATATATAAACAAAAGGAGAAAAAAAAATGAAAGAAAAAGTACAGGCCGCATTGAATAAAATCAGACCTGCGCTGCAGAAAGACGGCGGGGATGTGGAACTGGTTGACATATCCGAGGACGGTATCGTAAAAGTCCGTCTGCAGGGCGCATGTAAGGGATGCCCCATGTCCCAGATGACCCTGAAAAACGGAATCGAACGGGTGCTGAAACAGGAAGTCCCTGAAGTAAAATCAGTGGAATCTGCCTGATCGGAGGAGGACAGAAAAATATGACGATTGCCAGAAAAATCGAAACCGTGATTTCCAAATCCTCCTGGATACGGAAAATGTTTGAAGAAGGCGCACGCCTGAAAGCCGAACACGGGGCCGATAAGGTATTTGACTTCAGCCTGGGAAATCCCAATCTGAAACCGCCCGCGGCCTTTGAAAATGCACTCCGGGAACTGCTGGATTCCGGCGAGGCCGCAGACCACGGATACATGCCCAACACGGGTTACCTGCATGTGCGGCAGGCCGTGGCCGATACGGTTTCCAAAGAGCAGGGAGCGGATCTCAGTGCTGCGGAAATTATTATGACCTGCGGCGCGGCCGGTGCTCTGAATGTGACCTTCAAAACCATTTTCGACCCCGGAGACGAGGTCATTACCCCGGCCCCCTATTTCGTGGAATACAACGCGTATGCGGACAATCACGGCGGTGTGCTGAAAACCGTTCCCACCAATGCGGATTTCACCCTGAATCTGGAAAATATCTCAGCAGCGATTACGGAGAAAACCAAGGCCGTTCTCATCAATTCCCCCAATAATCCCACCGGCCAGATTTATTCCGCGGAAAGCCTGAAGGCGCTGGGGGAAATACTGCGGGAAAAAGGAAAGGAACTGCAGCGGACCATCTACCTGATTTCCGATGAACCCTACCGGAAGATTGTATATGACGGGGCCGAAGTGCCGAGCATATTTGCGGCCTATGCGGAAAGCATTATCGCCACCTCCTATTCCAAAGATCTTTCCATTCCCGGAGAACGCCTGGGTTATATCGCAGTGAATCCGGCAGCGGAATATAAAAGCGATCTCCTGGCCGGAATGGCCCTGTGCAACCGCACCCTGGGCTTTGTCAATGCCCCGGCCTTCATGCAGCGGGCCGTGGCCCGTGTGCAGGGAGTGACGGTGGATGTGTCTCAGTATGCCCGGAAACGGAAACTGCTCTGCGACGGCCTGGCCGGATGCGGTTATGAATTCACCACACCGCCCGGAGCGTTCTACCTCTTCCCCAGATGCCCCATCCCCGATGACGTGGCATTTGTAAAGGAACTGCAGGACGAACTGATCCTGACCGTACCCGGCAGCGGCTTCGGCGGCCCCGGACATTTCCGCATTGCCTTCTGCGTGGATGACAGGACCATCATCAACGCCATGCCCGGATTTAAAAAGGTGATGGCGAAATATAAATAATTCCCGGAAACCGGTTCCCCTTCTGTGCGGGGACCGGTTTTCCGCTTCCTGCATTCCGATAGACTTTCAGATAATTTTTTTGGGTAGGCAGCAGGGAGGGGATAGTACAAAGAGTACATCCCCGACTGATAACGAACTCAAAATAATTATCTGGAAGTATAGAGCAGAGATTCAATGTCATTGATTTAGGGCGGGAAGGAACTGTCCGGAGTCCCGAACTGAAAGTTTGGGATACTGAAATCATTCAGAAAAGAACTGCCAAACTTTCAGTTTGGCACTCCGTAATTTTCTTGGGTCAATGACATTGAGCAGAAATACTCAGGGAATGACGAACTGAAAAGGCTTCGGGAAAGAACTGTCCGGAGTCCCGAACTGAAAGTTTGGGATACTGGAATAATTCACAAAAATACTGCCAAACTTTCAGTTTGGCACTCCGTAATTTTCTTGGGTCAATGACATTGAGCAGAAATACTCAGGGAATGACGAACAGAAAAGGCTGAAGGAAGCAAAAGGAGCCGCAATGAGAGGACGGGAACTGGCAAAACTGATGAAGGCCGTTGATCTGCTGGCAAAACCCGCGGGAGTTACAATCAATGAAATGCAGACACGTCTGGAAATGAGCCGGAGATCGGTTTACCGGATGATTGAACGCATTGAAGATATGGGATTCCCTCTTTTTCCGGACGAAATTCCCGGTGAAAAGGAAAAAAAGTGGAAACTGGAACCCCGGTATGTAAAAAAACTTCCCAATATAAGTGTTCCGGATTTTTCCCTGACTCTTCCCGAAATCATGTCCTTATACCTGCTCAAAAGCCGCTCCTCTCTTTTCCGGGATACGGAAATTGAAAAACATATTGCCTCGGCTTATAAAAAAATGGGCTGTTTTCTGCCGGAAAAAGTCTTTCAGCAGTTGGAAAAGATCGGGCGGATATTTATTTCATTTTCCGGAGGCATGAAAGATTACAGTGGCAAGGAAGAGATAATTGAAAAACTTGGTGATGCCATGCTGGCACAGAAGAGCTGTTATGTGAAATATCATTCCTTCGGCAGCGGTCAGCTAAGGAATTTCAGCATTGATCCCCTGCATTTTTTCACAAATGAAGGGGGATTGTACCTGATTGTGAATGCGACCCGGTTCGGAGAAATCCGTACCCTGGCCGTGGAAAGAATTCAGGAAGTTACCAACAGCGGAAAGACATTCAGATATCCGGAGAATTTTGACCCGGAAGAGCAGATGAAAAAGGCTTTTGATATTGTGTCGGATGATCCCATTGATGTGAAAATCCGCTTTTCCGCAGATCAGGCGCGCTATGTGAAAGAAAGAAAATGGGCCGAAAAGCAGGAGATGGAAGATCAGGAAGACGGTTCTGTCATTCTTTCCATGCAGACATCGGGCCGCTGGGATGTGAAAAGATGGGTGATGTCCTGGGGCGCAAGTGCGGAAGTGCTGGAACCGGGGTTTTTACGGGAAATGGTGATGGAAGAACTGCGGGCGGGGCTGGGGAATTATGAAGGTGGGTGTAAATCTACAGAATAATCAGCGATCTGACTATAAAATGGCAAAGCTGTCTTTCCTGTTTCCCTTACGGTCAGGACTTTTATTCGTGATGCGAATTAAGGGTCAAACCAATCCCGAAGGGATGACATGATTATGCCCCCCCTCCGGGGTTTCGGGGATCTTTGTAATTTTTTTCTATAATCATATCAGCCCTTCGGGCTTGTATCCTCCGACTCTTAATTCGCATTGCTGAATTAGGGATTCGGAACTCTTCGGGATATTGTGTCGTAAACGCTTTTCACAAAATCATTCTCAATCACATCCCAATTGGGTTCTTCAGGATATTTTGACACCGGAAAAGGAAAACGGACAAAGGGCAGATGTTTTCCTCCGTAGCAGTCCAGTTCTTTTTCCAGTTTTTGTTTTTCTTCCGTCTCCCATTCATCTCCGTCCGCAGGATGCACGATTCCCAGAAAATCTGCCTGCTGATGCAGTCCGTATGCCATCACCTGATAAATATCCGATCTCTGATACTGATTTCTAAAATCCCATCTTTTGTATTTTGCATCCAGTACAACTCTTTTATCCTGACCCTGTAGGATATAATCCGGGACAATATGCTCTGAATCGTCCCTAAACAGCTTCAGTTTTCCTTTATTTTCCAAATTCCAGTGATTATCCGAAAATTTTTTCAGTAAGGAACGGATATAACCTTCAAAAAGCAGGGCCACATCCAGCAGGATTCCCTGTACTTCCTGTTCCTCATCTGCCAGCGACATGGACATGCGTTCCATTCTCAGCAGGGCAATACTGAACTGCCGGACCAGTTCATATTCATAATATAAAGGATGATATGCCGGTTTCAGATGAATGAGGCGATGCCATATTTCATCTTTCGAGGGCTTGGAAACCAGATTGAAAAAAGTTTTCCGGATTCTGAACAGGCTTTCGTCAAATTGACCTTTGAATCCCTGTTTTTTTTCAATATAATGAAAAACTGCTTTTTTTTCAATATAATGAAAAACTGCCAGAATAAGACGGTTCAAAGGATGATCGGCTGTCATCTCCCTGCTGCGGCAGGCAATCCGTCCCTGGAAAGGGATATTCTGCCGCAGATGGCGGGCTATATCCGGTTTGCCCCGAAAGACATAATCATTGTAATGCTGCCAGCGGTACTGCCGCCATATACCATGCCGGTATGCCTGTTTGAGTGCGGAAATCCACAGGAAGATAAGAAACCATTCCATGTACTCTTTGTCATCATTTGAAACATTGGCTGTAAAAGGGGGCATGTAAAGCCCCATAACCGTTTGCAGCATCCGCATCAGGAAAGGATCTTTTTCTTCCTTTTCCTCTTTCCCTTTTTCTTCCTCTTTTTCAAAACGGGATCGAACGGAAAACTGAAAATTCCCCGCATCTGTTTTGACCTGAATCACACCGACCAGATTTTGTGTCTGAATGTTGAAAAAATTCCGGTACGGATCACCGGAAAAACGCAGGAAAAAGGAATCCTCGCTTTTTTCAAATTCCTGTTCATTGAGAATGAACAGCGATTGATTGCGTTTTTTCAAAGCATCCTCAATCTTGTGAATTGCCTGCTGTAAGTGGTTAGCTTTGAAAGTTTTTCGGTAAGTATTCCATTCATATTCTTTACCCGGTCCGAAGGATACACAATATTTGCTGCTATCCTGTTTGCTTTTTTGGAATGAATAATTTGAATTGTCTTTCAAAGTTATTGAACTGTTATTAATCATTTTCCAACCTAAATGCTTTTTCTAATGAGTTAAGAATGCTGACATTATCCGGAAGTCCCCGTACATATTCCTTCAGAATCGGCTGAATATGATGCTTCCAAAGGGCATTAAAGGGATCATTGCCGGAAGCATATTTGAATATCTTCAGATAATATGCCTGACCGATTTGATAATCCTTTCCTAATTGCTTACCGAGTTTTTTTTCATCGCTGATTTCGGCATTCAATCTGTCAGCTCTTTTCACCAATTCACCAATCTGGCTGTCATCCAATGCCTTATTATTCTGCTCTTTCAGCAGACGTTTTAATACAGTACCGTTATACTTTTTCTCTTCCCAATAAAACCGGCGGCGCAGTGCCAGGTCAAAGGTTTCGACACTCCGGTCAATATCATTCATGGTTCCGATAATATAGAGATTATGCGGAATAAAGAAGAAACTTCTTCCTCCCTGCATTATCAGGGCATGTTCCGGAACACTGTCCATCATCGTCGCATATTGGGTTCTTACTTTGTGCTGACTGCCCCTGTATTCAAGGCAGTACATCAGTTCTCCGAAAACCCTGGACAGTTCCGCCCGGTTGATTTCATCAATAATCAGGAAAAAGGGTGGAAGCCATGAAATAAATGATTTTTCATTTTGATGAACCTGCCCGGATTCATCTTCAATTTGTACGGATTTATCCGGAGTATCTGTATTCTCAGATGTTATTATATTTTCGAGATAAAGAACATATTTCAGCCAGAAATCAGCTATATCCTGTTCAAACAGCCCTCCTCTTCTTTTTTTATAAATATTAAGAATAGCTTGCCATCCGCCTTTCTTATTTACTTCATTCTGTACATAGATCAGCGTGTGTGTCTCATCTATCGGAATTCCTGCTTCCGCCAGAAGAATTTCCAGAAAACCGGCTTTCCGGCAGAATGATTTCAGTGTACCGTCCTGAAGGGTAAAACCGATTCCGGATGCTGAATTGATACCGCTCGGTTTAATCCCCTCGATAAAATCTTCGTATCCGTAGGAAGGATGAAACTGGATGAATTCTTTAAAAAAATCCGTTTTTGGAAACCCTGTAAAGGCGGAAGATGATATAAACATATCTATCTCATTTTCAGATTTTTTTTCGGCAAGATAGGTTTTCCCGCTTCCCGGAGGGCCGGTATAAACCACCTGCTTATGTAATTGGAATGAGTTATTGATAATATTTGTTAAAAGAAACCAGGGAAAAATTGAAATCAGGCAGGCTCTATCCAGTTTTTCAGACGGATAATTTTTATCCCAATCTGCTATGTGTTTATCCAGTTCCGCACCGAATATATCTGTAACAGCATCCGTAAGCACTATCTGTTTATCAATAATATCGGAAGGAATTGTTACAGGTTTCGCTGTTGGAAACTTTTTTAAAAAGTTCAGAATGCTGTAACAGTCATAATCTCTGAATAATACTGCAAAACTGCCCGGGAAAATGGGAACCAGGACTCTGAGATACATCTGATGTAGATGATTGCATCCGGAACTCTTACAATGATTAAAGAAATCAGTTCTTGAATTTTTGATTATCCCAATACTACTGTTTACATTAGCGGCAGGTATAACTATAAGACTGTCAGTAATTTGGCAAAGGGTGTCTATTTTTGAATCATTATCATGTACCGCAAGTCTGTATCCCTGCCCGATATTTGCTACATTATTGTGCGGACGTTTCCAAATCATTTCCCATCTGGAAATTTTTGGCTCTTTCTTACACATCTGATTTTTATCAAAAGGCCGTGGCCCTTTTCTGGCATCACCCATTTCATCCTTTAAGAACTTTATGTTGTTATGCCATTCGATCCACTCCCCTTCTTCCATCTGTTCAAAAAGCAGAGAAACAATTTTTGCAGCAGTAAGCATTATAAATTCCTCCTGTGTTTTTAACCTGATGATAAATCAGCAGCTTATTTATAATTTTATGATATTTCCCGTAAAATATTTTTTTCCGGTTTCCCGGAAGAAGAACATAAACAAGTTATTTCGCTTACTTAAAAGCAGCGGAGTCCCGAACTGAAAGTTTGGGATACTGAAATAATTCAGAAAAAACTGCCAAACTTTCAGTTTGGCACTCCGGTGTTTACGTCAAGAACATTGAGGCAGTCCCCTGATTTTTAACTTTGACGAACTCTATTCATTTAATTCGTCAGATTTACCAATAATATTTGTCAAAAGAAACCAGAGGAAAATAGAAATCAGGCAGTCTTTATCCAGTTTTTGGGACGGATAATTTATATTCCAATCTGCTATATGTTTATCCAGTTCCGCTCCGAATATATCTGTAACAGCATCCGTAAGCACTATCTGTTTATCAATAATATCGGAAGGAATATGTACAGATTTCGCAGTTGGAAATTGTTTCAGAAACTCCAGAATTCTGTCACAGTCATTGTCTCTGAATATTACTGTAAAAGTGCCCGGAAAAATGGGAACCAGGACCCTGAGATACATCTGATGCAGATGATTGCATCCGGAATTTTCGCAATGGGTAAAGAAATCATCTCTTAACTGTATAATAAGTCTGATATGTCTGCGTACATCCGCAACGGGGATGGATAAAAGTTTATCGGTAATATCGCAGAGAACGTCTGTTTTCTGATCCGTATCATGTATCGCAAGCCTGTATCCCGGCCCGATATTTGCCACATTATTATGCGGACTTTTCCAGATTATTTCCCATCTGGGAGTATTGCTATAATCCGGATCTGTCGTACACATATGGGTCTTATCAAAAGGCCGTGGCCCTTTCCTGGCATCATCCATCTCATCTGATAAAAATTTAATGCTCTTATGCCATTCGATCCACTCCCCGTTTTTCATCTGTTCAAACAATAAAGCAACAATTTTCGCAGTATCCATCATAAGAATTCCTCCTGTTTGCCTGCCGATAAATCAGCAGCTTATTCATAATTTTATGACGATTTTCTCATCCTTTTTACAGAATCGGTATCTTTATGTCAAACAAACTCATCAATTCCCGTTATTTCCCCCAGATAGATTTCCAGTTCCACCCTGTCCCGGATAAATGTACCGTCGGATTCATAGTTTCCGGACATATTTTCCCGGCTCAGGTTTTCATTGCGGATATGTTTGGATGCGCCGTAATGGGGATGGGAGGATTTGAAATTTCCCTTTCCCCTGCGGCGGAGAATTGTGGCTTTGCCCGGAGAGGCCAGCGAAACCATCAGGTGACATTCCGGGCATTCAAACACATCCCCGCTGTTCAGACGCATTTCATTCTGTTTCCCATGCAGACCGCATTCCGGGCAGAAACCGCTGCTGCAAAGCCCCCTGTCTTTTTTGAATTCCTCAAACAATTCCCTGATATTCTGCATATTCTGTTTCTCCTGTAAGGATTTTATATTTTCTCATACCGCCCTTTTTTACATGCCTTGCACGTCAGTCCTTTCTGGGCCAGACCTTTCTGATTTCCCACCGTTCCGGGACAGCTTCCCAGCGCGCAGCGGATATCACCGCACTGATTACATTTAAAAACCACCGTTCCTTTACCGCAGGCAGGACATTTCATAATTATCTCCTTAATTTGGTTGAAATATGAATATATCGGAGAATATGCTCAACACCCTATTATTCTCCTTCAATAAGCATAATGCGAATTAAGAGTCGGACGGATACAGGCCCGAAGGGCTGATATGATTATAGAAAAAGAATCTGAAATACTGAAACCCCGGAAAGGTGGCATAATCATGCCGGACCTTCGGGATTAACCATCTTATTTCAATATATTTTCTATAATCATGCCAGACCTTCGGGATTGATTCAACTCTTTATTCGCATTAATAGCATATGAATGTGTCATTTCCGGGCACAGTGTGTTGTCAATTTTGTTTTTATGAGTTCATATCGCCAGTATAAGGGAGGGAAAAAACATCCCGCCCCCCCTCCCTTACGGTCAATACTGTTGCCTTAAAAAAAAACGGAGTGCCAAACTTACAGTTTGGCACTCCTCCTTTTGTCGGGGTTCGTGCCTCACCCCGACCTGCGGGATTTTCCGCTTTTTACAAATGATTCGCTTCCATTTTTCCAAACTGTTATTATACAAAGCAAAATATATACTGATCCAATTTTGGTTTTTCCAAAAACAGACACAAAATCTTATAACATGTCCGCCAAACAGTTGCGGTTGACAGTTGAAGCAAATTTCGTGCCTGAAAAAACCTAAATTGGAATAGTATATGATCCTTTCTGACAGATTTTTATGGCTGTTTCAATGAATTCACGGGATCTGCTTATGACTTCCTCCGACTGTTTCTGTGAAACTTCGCAACCGATTCCATAGTCGCCCATATTCCGCACATCCTGAGCATCAATCAGTCATCGGTGAAATTTCGGGTCAATTTTCCCTGTTTTTGCGAATTCACGGCCAAATACACCGATCACCGCCCCATGACTGGAAAATGAAAGGCCGATTCCGGCAAGCAGGGCTTCCGCAGCGTAAAACATGGCATAATAGGCACGGGAGGCAGAAAAGGAAAAATATTTTTTATCGTGAAGCAGCAGGGCAGCATCAAGACTTTCTTTTGCTTTGGTGAAAAGCAGAGAAATATCCCTGTTCATAATGTCATACTTTCTTTCTGAACATTCATAATAAAAGGCAGTTTGCCGGTTTTAAAATTTTGTTCCGAGACAAACATCCGTGATAAAACCACATCGTAATCAAGACTTATCTTTGCTGTAATTTCAGATGTCTGGCGTATCATTTCCGCATAGTCAAAGGGAGACTGAAGAACACATAAAATATCTATATCTGAAAACTCTTTTGCAGTATTTCTGGCCTGGGAACCGTAAAGCCGCACATCAAGCAACTGTCTGCCCAGAACTGCTGAAAGTTTTTCCCTGTATTCTTTTGCAATGTGTATGATATCTTCTGATTTCATTGCAGGAAAATCCTTTTTTTGTGATTTGATTGCCGTCTTGGAATAAACTCCAAGGCCAAACCTGTCCAAACCGGCTGAAGCCGGTTTGTCACGATTCAGCCCAGGAATCCGGGGCTTGTATTTTACTCAACAGAGCAAAAATTTTCCTTTATTTGCTTTACTTGTTTTTCAGATGATTTCAATCTGTTCCCAAGATATTCTTCCAGCAGAGGGCGTAAAGAGTATTCCCACAGTTTTTCCAATTCTACAGCGGTAATTTTTGCATTTCCGCTGTTATCGGGAAAAAAATCTTTGATTTTAAGGAAATATGCATGTCCTATCTGGTAATTCGCCTCCAACTGAAGTTCTTTTGTGATTGAATTGTTAAGGGTTATTGCTTTAATTATATAATTTTCAAGAGATTTGTTTTCAAATTTATCATACTATACTTTTGCAATTTTTACAACAAACCGTGAAATACACGAATGACACGAAAAAAATATTTATAAAAACAATATGATAAAAAATTGATTTTGAATCTTCTGTATCATTCGTGCAATTCGTGTCATTCGTGGCTAAAATAAAAAACAGATAGTTATAAAAAATGCGAAACTATAGTATCATACAGAACCGTCCGTAACACATTCATATTGGGTTTATGGTGATAAAAATAAAACCGCCGTCGCAATGCCCGGTCAAATATCTGGAGACTTTTATCCACATCATTCATGGTGCCGATGACATACACATTTTCAGGAATTGAAAATTTTTTATCGAAAAGAGGAATGGATATTTCTTCCCCCCGATATTCCAGGCAGTAAAGAAGTTCGCCGAAAACAGCCGAAAGGTGGGAGCGGTTGATTTCATCAATGATAAAAATGAAAAATTTATCTTTATTTTTCTCTTTTGCGGCTTCCTCACAAAATTTTTTGAATTCACCGGATTCCAATTTATAAACTACATTATTTCCAGCAATATCCGGCCTGATACCTCCGATAAAATCCTCATATGAATAAGAAGGATGAAACTGCACAAGATGCCATGAACCTTTCTCACCGATTTTGGGGAACTGAACGGTTCTCAAAGCCTGTTCCGTTGCTTTAGCATTTTGAATTTTAATATTTTCTGCATATTTTGAAATTAAATCTTATTCTGCAGTTTTCTTATGTCTTCCGAATCCAGCCCCGTGGCCTGTGCGATCTGCTCCGGGGTCAGCACACCCATGAGCAGCAGGTTTTCTGCGGTTTTCAGGGCCTTTTCCTGTCCGCCTTTTATTATTCCCTTTTCCATTCCCGTTTCCATGCCCTTTTTTTCAGCATAAAAGAGTTCCGAACGCTCGTTTCTGAGGGCCTCCTCCCGCATCCGTGCCAGATGACGGACCGTCTCATCGGCACTGAGGGTTTCGAGTCTGTCGAATGCCTTACGGATTGCAGGATTCTTATAAGCTGTTCTCATGTTATTATCCTCCTCGTGCGCATGGTTGAAAAAGTGCAGCCATTCTTTCAGGGAATTCCCCGGGTCTGCCGGGTTTATTATTTTTTCCGCCTTGGGCAGTTCGATAATATGCAGTGACATATCATCCGTCAGAATGAGTTCCGGGTAGCGGATGTCCCTCATTTCAAAACGGAAATGATAACCGTCTGTATCCGGGAACATGTCGTAATCCAGAAAATGGATGCCGGTCACCGGTTTCAGTTTTTCATAATCCTCCCCGGATTGCAGCTGCGCCGAATAAATCCGGCTCAGGTAATACAGTGCCCGTTTGGGATAGTATGCATATCTGCGCACCTGCATCTCCATCCCGTAATTCTGCCCGGATCCGTCCGTGACCAGGATGTCCAGCACAATGAATTTCTGCCTGATCTCCTCGGGCAGTATATGCGGATTTCTCACTTCCACCGAACGGATACGCAGATTTTCCGGCAGTTCCAGGACGGAATTGATCAGATCCCGCAGGATGTCCGTATCCGCGGTGAACAGTTTCTTGAATACAAAGTCGGATTTGGGGGTCAGCAGTTTCATAATCGGAATATAACACTTCGGATTATCTGCG